>DAIUEP010000001.1:0-10726 GCA_036845065.1 Xanthobacteraceae bacterium
CACCATGAGGCCGAGAGAGACCGCGAGTGTATCGAGATGACCGGAATCCGGTCTAACTCGCAGACGAGCCGTGCCGGCGCCTTTGCCCACCCTACGGCGCCGTCACTTCCCTTTCACCAATCCCGACTTCGGCCAGAACGCGCGACTGTAGTTGAGCTTGAGGCTCACCAGCATGGCGGCGAGCCGGATCGGCGCCCCGATGCCCTCGACCACCGGCACGCCAAGCTCCTTCATCAGCCAGTCGGGCTTGATGTGAACCGGGCACTGCGTGATCCCCATCGGCAGGATCACGTCGGCGCCGAGCCTGACCAGCTCGCGCGCGTTGTCGACAAACCGGCTCACCACCTGGTCGCGATTGGCGATGATGTCGGGCAGCTCGAATCCGCAGGTGCGCCAGCCGATGACCTTGTCGATCATGTGGAAGCGCTCGACCATCCGGTAGCCGAGCGGGACGACCGTGTCGTCATACATGATGACGCCGAAGCGGCGGCCGAGCATCGAGGCAATGTGCAGCATCGACTCGCTCGGTCCGACCACCGGAATGTCGACCACGCTGCGGCCGGCGTCGACTCCGAGATCGAGCGTTCCGAGCGGCACCACCGCGTCGTAGCCTTGCCGCTCGGCCTCGCGAAACGCGTCGAGAAACGGCGGCACCGCGACGCCCAGGAGGTCCGGCGCGTTGCCGATGAAATAAGGCGTCGCCTTCACCGACACGATCCCGACTTCGACTTCGGCGGAGGAATAGGCGAGCGCGGCATCCTCGCGCCGCTTACGCTCCTCGGGCGGATACTCGCCGACCACGAATGCGACCCGGATCTTGCGGCCTGATGCTGCGTCCCACATGCGCCCCTCCCAATCTTTTATGGCTTGATCGTTTCGTGACTCTGCAGCCCCGGCTTGAACTTGCCTTCGACGAAGTCCCGCACGCCCGAGTCCTTCCAGCCGACGCGCTGCCGGGCCTGCAGCTCCTCTTCCTTGGCGTTGGTGTAGTTCATCGATGCTTCCCAGGTCATTTCGAGCGAGAAGCGATAGCCCTCCTTGGTCGCCCGCAGCGCGGCCGGATCCTTGGCCGCGATGTCGCGCGCGACCGCCATGGTCTCCTCCTTGAGCCTGGCAAGCGGCACCGCAAAGTTGATGAAGCCCATGCTGGCCGCCGCCTTGCCGTCGAAGCGGCGTCCGGTGAGGCCATAGAAGAGCGCGTCGCGCGGCCGGAACAGGTTGGCGAGCGACTTGCTCACGCTGCCGCCCGGAAAGCCCTTGAAGTTGATCTCGGAGAGACCAAAGGTCGCCTCCTCCGCCGCGATCGCGAGATCGCAGCCTTCGACGATCGAGAACGCTCCGCCGAAACAATAGCCGTTCACCATCGCGATCGTCGGCTTCGGAAAGTAGCGCAGCGTCCGGCCGCGCCATTCCGTCGCCAGGCGGATCACGCGGTCATAGCGCGCCGGCTGGTCCTTGAGCGCGTGGAAGACCTCCTTGAGGTCCATGCCGGCGCAGAAGGAATCGCCCGCGCCGGTGATGACCAGGACGCGCGCCTCGTCGTCGTAGCGAAGCTCCTCCAGCGCCGCCGTCATGTCCTCGTGCAGCTGCGGATTCATCGCGTTCTTCTTGTCCGGCCGATTGAGGCTCACCAGCGCAACGCCGCCCGTCTTCTCGATCGATACGGTCGCATAGGCCATCGCGGCCTCCTGTCGTTGTTACTTCTTCAGCTTCGGCTTGCCGAAGCCCTCAGCGCCGGCCTTGGCGACCGTCTCGTCGTCGTGGTCGATGCCCGACACACCGATGCCGCCGACGCAGTCCTCTCCGAACAGCAGGGGGTGGCCGCCCTCCACGCCGAGATAGTTCGGCGACATCAAAAATTCGGGCCGCTCGCGCACCCGCTTGCCGAACGCGCCGCTCGGCCGGCCGCGCAGCGCGGCGGTGCGGGCCTTCGCGGTTGACATCTCGACGGTGTTCACCCCATTGACGTCCGGGCGCTCCAGGTAGAGCAGATGCCCGCCTTCATCGACCACGGCGATCGTCGGCTCCCGCTTGACCTTGGTCGCATATTTCTTGGCGGCGGCGACAACACGCTGAACGTCGTCGGTGGTCAGGCACGGCTTGTTGCGCATTGGCTTGTTTCCTCCCGGGATGTCGATGAGCAGAGATTTGAAAGGCGGGGATGCCGCAAGCTGCTATGATGGACTACGTCCGTCAAGCTCCCGCCCAGATTGAAAAGCCCTCATGAGCGAAGAATTTCACGATAACACCGCAACGGTTGTGCGGCGGCTGGCCGAATGGATCGGCGAGTTCGCGGCGAGCCCTTTGCCGCCTGCGACCGCGGAGCGAGCCCGCGCGCTCCTCCTCGATGCCCTCGCCTGCGCGCTCTACGCCAGCAGTGACGACAAGTCGGCGAGCGTGATCCGCACGATCGAGCGGCTTTCCGGAATGGGCACCTGCACGATCATCGGAACGAAACTGCGGGCGAGCCTGCCGCTCGCAGCCTTCGCCAACGGCGTGTTGATCCGCACCCTCGACCTCAACGACACTTATACCGGGCCGCGGCAGATCGGCCACCCGAGTGACAATATCGGTGCCGCGCTGTCGGCAGCCGAGATGGCCGACCGCTCGGGCCTCGATCTCCTGCGCGCCCTGCGCATGGGTTACGAAATCTACGGCCGGGTGCTAGATCTCAGCGATCCCGACAGCCCATGGGATCACGTCACCGTATCCGGGATCGTCACCGCCGCGATGATCGGCTTTTTGCTGCGGCTGCCGCAAGATCGCCTGGCGCACGCGATTGCGCTCGCGGCCTCCCACAGCGCCACGCTTGGTGAGGTCCGCGTGGGACACGTGTCGGCGGCCAAGTCGATCGCCAACTCGGTGGTGGTGCAGACGGCGGCGCTGATGACGCTGCTCGCCGCCGAGGGCGTGACCGGCCCAGGCGAGGCGATCGAGGGCGCCCGCGGCTATGCCAAGCTGATCATGGACGGCGCCGACTTCTTGCAATTCTTTGCGCCCGGGCAGGACACGGACCGGCTGATGGCGGTTGGCCTCAAGCAATATCCCTGCTTCGCGCTCGGGCAGGGCCCGATCTCGGCCGCAATCGAGCTGCGCAAGCGGCTGCCCACGTCCGCCGACATTCAACGCCTGAAGGTGACGGTCGCCAACACCGGGGCGGCCCGCCTGCGGCTCTCCGACGCGCTCGGGCGCGTGCCGAGCTCGCAGGAGGCCGCCGATCACAGCGTCTATTTCCTGGTCGCGGTTGCGCTCATCGACGGCCGCTTCGGGCTTGATCAGCTCGCCGGCGGACGCTGGAAGGATGCCGACGTGCGCAGCCTGATCGAGCGCATGGAGGCGACGATCGATCCCGCGCTCAAGCCTCCAACATCGCTCCCCTGCCGGCTCGAAGCGACGCTCGCGAGCGGCGAGACGCTCGTGGTCGAGCGGCCGATCACACCCGGCATGCCCGCGATGCCGCTGTCATGGGAGGAGGTCACCGAGAAATTCCGCCGCTGTGCGACCGGCGTCATCGGCGACAACACGCAGCGCACGGTGATCGACGCGGTCGCGCGCGTTGAAACGCTGACTTCGGTGCGCGCGCTGCTGGAAGCGCTGGTCCCTGGGCGATAATGGAGACTGAACGGACAACAATCTTGCTCTGTGTCATGCCCGCGCCTGTCGCGGGCATCCACGTCTTGCCTTTGTGTGTCTCCAGAAACAAAGACGTGGATGGCCGGGACAAGCCCGGCCATGACGAAAGCAGATGGCGCAGCGCAATCTGACAGAGCTAATCCGCCGCCAACAGCCGCCCGTGGCCTTTGATCGGCGTCCAGTCGTTGAGCAAGTGTAAGATGTCCCAGAGCTGCGCCGTCTGATTGCAGAGCGCGGGCTTGCCGAACTCCTCCTCGAGGCGATTGCACACCGGCTCGGACAGCCACGTGCCGCCGCCGACATAGATTGCATCGCAGCCCGGATTGTCGAGGAAGGCGCGGCGGCCGAGGTCATAGGCCATCTGCATGTGGTCGCGCGAGTTGATCTTCTGGAATTCCGAAGGCGGCAGCTCCTTGGTGACCGCGCCGCACACCGCCACGCCCTCGCGCGCCAGGAATTCGCCGAGCACCTTGTTCATGGCGTCGGACCACTTGTTGACCAGCGCCATCTTCTTGATGCCGAGGTGGCGGGCGGCGCGGCCGACCGCCAGCACCGTCGACGATGCCTTGACGCCGGTGTGGCTGGCCATGAAGTCGATCATGCGATCATGCGCCGCAACCCCGATCAGGGTCGGCAGCGGCGTGCCGCTCTGCACCACCAGGCTCACGCCGCGCTCCATCAGCTTGTCGAGGTTCGACGCCAGCGGCTTGAGCAGCGCGCGCTCGACGTCGCCGGATGAGAATTCGGCCAAGCCGATCGGGATCATCACCTGCATGACGCCCGGCGGCGCCAGCCGGTAGAACTCGTAGGCCGCGTTATCGATGATTGCGAGCGGCAGGAGCACGCCGACCTTATGCTTGGGCAGATAGCTCTCGAACATCGTTCCTCCGCGCGTCATTGTTGTAGCGACAGCCCTTCTCTCTTAGCGCCATTTTTGCTCCCAGTCTCCGCCGTTTCGGGTATAAGAATCATCCGGCCCAGCCATGATCGCTCCCCTCTCCGAGATCAGCGCACCGATGCGCGCACTCAGCGACTACGTCGCGGGCGCGCTCGCGCGCGCCTTGCCCGATGCGGTGGCCGAGAAAGCGCGTCATCACATCCTCGACACGCTCGCCGCCATGGTGTCCGGAACCGGCCTCCGTCCGGGGCGTCTCGCGATCGGCTTTGTGGCGGCACAGGGCGGCGCGCCCGAGGCCTCGGTCGTGGGCACGCGCCTGCGCGCCTCGGCGGTGAATGCGGCGCTGGCCAACGGCATGCTGGCGCATGCCGACGAGACCGACGATTCGCACGCGCCCTCACGCACGCATCCGGGCTGCGCCGTCATCCCGACGGCGCTGGCGATCGCCGAGCGCATGCATGCGTCGGGCGAGCAGTTCCTGCGCGCGGTCGTGCTCGGTTACGACATCTGCGCGCGCGTCAACTATGCGCTCGGTCCGGATGCGCTGGCAGCCGCCGCGCACGCCACCCACAGCATCGGCGGCACCTTCGGAGCAGGCGTCGCCGCCGGCGCCCTGCTGGGGCTGGATGCCGGTCAGGTCCGCCACCTCCTGTCCTACTGCGCCCAGCAGGCGTCGGGCGTGGCCTGCAACGTGCGCGATTCCGAGCATGTCGAGAAGGCGTTCGACTTCGGCGGCATGCCGGCCCGCAACGGCGTTGCCGCCGCCACCATGGTGGCGCAGGGCTTCACCGGCGTCGACGACGTGTTCAGCGGCGAGCGCAATTTCCTCGAAGCCTATGCGGCCGCGCCCGAACCGTCGCGGCTGAGCGAGGGATTGGGTGAACGCTTCGAGATCCTGGCGACCAACATCAAGAAGTGGTCGGTTGGCTCCCCTGCCCAGTCGGCGCTCGATGCGCTGACGCATCTGATGGCGAGCACGGCGTTTGCAATAGGCGACGTCGCGGCCATCCGCGTCCACCTGCCCACGCGCTCAGCCCGCACCGTCGACAACGCCCCCATGCCCGACGTCAACGTGCAGCATCTCATGGCGCTGCTTCTCACGGATCGCGCGCTGACCTTCCAATCGGTGCATGACCATGCCCGCATGCACGATCCCGCGGTGCTCGCCGTGCGCCGGCTGATCACGCTCGTTCCGAGCCAGGAGCTGATGGAGGCCCGCCCGCCGCGTCAGGCGATCGTCGAGATCACGCTGCGCGACGGCCGCGCCCTCACGCACCGCACGCGCGCCGTGCGCGGCACCGCCGACAATCCGATGACGCGCGCCGAGGTCGAAGCCAAGGCGCTCGATCTCATGCGCGGTCCGCTCGGGCCGGAGCGCGCTGTTCATCTGGTGGAGGCTTGCCGGCGGATCGAATACAGTCCGGACATGAGCGAATTCGCCCGCCATTGGGTGTCGGAGGCATCGAGATAGCGATGAAGCGCCTGATCCAAGGCCTGTTGCGATGCGCGCTCGTGGCCGCTGGCGCCGCGCTCGCCGCCCCAGCCCAGGCGGACGACGACTTCTACAAGGGCAAGACCGTCAATCTCATCATCGCGACCGCGAGCGGCGGCGGCTACGACACCTACAGCCGCCTTATCGCCCGCCATCTCGGCCGACACATTCCGGGCCAGCCCGCGATCGTGCCGCAGAACATGCCGGGCGCGGCCGGCATCCGCGCCGCCAATTATCTCTATTCGGCCGCACCGAAAGACGGAACCGCCATCGGGATGCTCGACCAGGCGACTCACCTCGACCAGGTGCTCGGCACGCCGGGCCTCACCGCCGATGCGTCCCGCTTCAACTGGATCGGGCGCATTCTGAGCAACAGCGCCGTTCTCTATGCCTGGCACCTCGCGAAGGTGAAGCGGATCGAGGACGCGCTGACGAACGAGCTCGTCGTCTCGACCTCGGGCGCCGCGTCACGGCTCAACTGGACCGTGCTCAATAACGTGGTCGGCACTCGTTTCAAGATCATCACCGGCTATCAGGGCTCCAGCGACAGCCGGCTCGCCATGATCCGCGGCGAGGTCGATGCGTTGAGCCAGCCCTGGCCGGTGCTCAGGGTCGAGGGCGAGCAGTTGCTGCGCGAGCGGCAGATCAATCTCCTCTTGCAGACCGGCGCCGACAAGCACCTGGAGCTCGCGCAGGTGCCGCGCATGATCGACCTCGCCAAAACGAGCGAGGACAAGGCGCTGCTGACGCTGTTCTCCTCGCCCTCCACCATCGGTCGTTCGATCGTCGCGCCGCCCGACGTGCCGCCCGAGCGGGTGAAAGTGCTGCGCGAGGCGTTCAACGCCGCGATCCGCGACCCGGCCCTGATCGAGGAGGTGCGGAAGCTCAAGCTCGAGCTCGATCCGCTCGAAGGCGCAGCGCTGCAGGCCGCGATCGCGGGTGGCTCGGTCGCGCCCGACGTGGTCGCGCGCGCCCGCCGCGTCGCCGAGCGATAACGGCCTATCTGCAGCATGTGCTGACTCACGTCCGTCATCCTGAGGCGCTCGCCCGGCCTTTTCGGGCCGGGCGAGCCTCGAAGGGTGACGGCCTGGACCGATCATCCTTCGAGGGCCGCTTCGCGGCCACCTCAGGATGACGGGGATAGTCAGTGTGCGCAGCGACGCTTAATTCTCCGCCACCGCGGAGCGGCCCGCGAGCCGTCCGAACACGGCGTTCCGAGTCTGTCCGGTGAACGACGGATAGTTATGAAAGAACAGTCCGACGATGTCGCCTGAGGCGAACAGGCCCTTGATCGGCTGATCCATCGTGCTCATCACCTGGGCGTTGCGGTTGATCTCGAGGCCGCCGAACGTGAAGGTGATGCCACAGGTGACCGGATAGGCGCGGTACGGCGGCTCGTCGATCCGGGTGGCCCAGTTCGACTTCGGCACCGCGAGGCCCTTGGCCGCCTTGCCGTCGGGACGGCGCGGATCGAATGCCGGCTGATCGGGCACCGCGCGGTTGAACTCCTCGATGGTGTGCACGAGCACCTTGGGCTCGAGCCCGGCCTTGGCTGCCAGATCCGCGATCGTATCGGCTTCGACGAATGTCGCCGGATGGTGCGGATAGCGGAAGCAGCGGATCCCTTTCTGGTCGTAGATCTGGTGCGCGGTCGCACCCGGCTGGCCGAGCACGGCGCGGCCGGTCTTGGCATACGTATAGGAATGCTGCGCCTCGCCTTCGTCGAAGAAGCGGAGGCCGAGCGCGTTCACGGTGATGCCATACGGATAGTCGTAGCGGCTCTGGGTGTTGCCACGACCGTCCTCGTGCTGGGGCGTCTCGAAATCGGGCGCGTTGGCGTCGATCGGCGACATGTGGCCGGATTGCCAATGGCCGGCCGGCCGGGCGCCGAGATCGAGCAGCAGGCGCAAAACCTCGCCGGTATCGTGCTTGCTGCCGCGCACCTTCATCATGTCGGTGTTGCCCGCGAGGTAACGCGCGCGCATCTCCGGGTTGGCCTGGAAGCCACCCGCACAGGCAATAACGGCTTTGGCCATGAGGTCGTAGCGGCCGTCGGGACCGCTCACCCTCACGCCCTCGACCCGCCGCAGATCGCCCTGTACCCCGCAGACCGGCGACTCGAAGCGGACCTCAACGCCTAAGTCTTCCGCGATACGCCGCCATTGCGCGAGCTGCCCAGGCCCGCCGCCCGCGACATGGATCGCGATGCCGCGCTCGAAATAGCGTTTGCCGTCGACCTTGGCGTGCTCCTTGAGCGGCTCCCATGTGATGCCGGTCTCCCGCATCCAGTGAACGGCCGCATTCGATTGCTCCACCAGGGTCTGCGCCAGCTCCCGGTTCATTCTCCCTTGCGTCATGCGGTCGAGATCGGCCATGAAGTCGCCGGCGCCATAGGGCGGGATCGACATGGTCGCAAACAGCACATCATCGATGTCCGGGACGAAGCGGCGGATTTCCTCGGCGCCGGCATGGACAAACCGGAAGCCGGTCCCCGAATAGCGGGCGTTGCCGCCATATTCGGACTCGGGCGCCTTCTCCAGCATCACGATCCGCTTCGCGCCCGCCTCGCGCGCCGCCACGGCCGCCTCGAAGGCGGAGCTTCCGCCGCCGATCACGACAATGTCGCACTTCTCGACCCGGGCCATGCTCCCTATTCCTCCGCCTTGATGCCGGCGAACGCCATATACTCCTTCACCAGGCGCTCGGGCACCGCGGAGAGTTTCTGCGCAATCAATTGCTGCAGCTCGGCGCCACCGACCGCGCGGCCGACCGGCAAACCACGACGATCGGCCTCGGCGCGATATTCCGCGTCGTCCATCAGGCGCAGATAGGATCGGCGCAGGATCTCAAGCCGGTCGGGCGGAATGCCGGGCGGACCGAGCAGCGGAAGCCCAATATGGCTTGGCGTCGTGACGAGTCCCAGGAGCGCCAGCGCGTTCGGATCGACCACCACATCGGGCAGCACCGGCACACCCGCCATCGCGTCAAAGGATTGCACGATCGGCTTCACCGCGCCGGTTGAGATCAGGTCCGGCCGCGTATTGGCCACGCTGCCTTCATGCGAGAACAATCCGTCGACCTCCCCGCGGTCGAGGGCGATCAACACCTCGCTGAAGCCCGGGTAACCGGTGACGACCTTCAGCGGCCAGCCCTCGTAGGACTCCAGGACGCGGGGCGCGATCGCATTCTCGGAGCGCGCGTTGAGCGCCCCGATCACGATCGGGGTGCGCGCCCGCTTGAGATCGGCGACCGAGGTGATACCGGTGCGCCGGTGAATCCACAACGCGTTGGCGGCGCTGCCGGCGCCGCCGACGTATGAAAAACGCGCGAGATCGTAGTTGATCCCCTTCTGCGGCACCACATTGCTGAGCAGGAACCCGCTACGGCCCGGCATGCCCAGCGTCAGCCCGTCCGCAGCGGCGACATTATAGAGATGGTTGGCGAGGATGATCCCGCCGGCCCCCTGCATGTTGCGGGGCACGATGGTGGGCTGGCCCGGAATGTACTTCGCGAGGTAGCGCGCGAGCACCCGCATCTCGCCATCGACGCCGCCACCGGGCGGAAAGCCGGCGATGATATTGATCGTCTTGCCCGCGAAGACATCGTCAGCCGCCCGCGCGCCTTGCGGCAGCGCAATGGCAATGCACAACGCAACGATACGGGTGAGCATGGACCTCAGACGGGCGCCTTCTCGCCGACCGTTTTCTTCTTCTCGGCACGGTCGGACGCGAACTCGACCTGATCGTAGCCATGCACGGAGATATCGAACAAATTGCCGTCCGGATCCATGGCACGGTGCTCGGCAAACGGACGGGTCGAGGGCCGCTCCGTCATCGGCTCATCCCACTTCGCAAGCTTCTGCTCGACACCCTCCAGATCATCGACCTGGAAGCCGAAATGATTGATCCCGCTCGGGGTCGCCTCGCCGCGGTTGCGCAGCAGCGCCAGCGTCAGATAGCCATCGCTCATGTACATCGCGCCGCTGCGCTCGGTGTGAATGACCTTCATCCCGAACACTTCCTCGTAGAACTTGGCGAGCCGCGCCGGGTCTTTTGTCTTGATGGCGATATGACGGATCTTTGACATCCATTTCCTCCGCAAAACAGCGTTAATCTCGGCGGAATGGTACGCAATGCCCTAGTGGCAGTCAAACCGGGGGAGCATTGCCTGGGTGGAGCATTGTTGCGGCCGTGTTCATGGCTTCTTCGCCGCAGCCATTTCATAGCTCTGTTAAGCCGATCGAGGCCCTGACCGAACCAAACCAACGGGCCCAAGCGCTCGCACGCATCGCGTTTCGCACGGCAAACCCGCGTGCCGGCAGAATGCATCGCGGCGCGCCACGCCAACACACTCGACATGCAGACCGACACGCAGACAATGCCTGCGCATGTTCATCGACGCCGCGCAACGCTGACAACTCGCCGCGACAAGTTTCAGCAGAACTGAATCAGAGCGAACACTTTGCGGCTCGCGCCGATCCGGCTGCATCAACATAGAGCGCATATCCGTAACCGCTTCGCAAACGTCATTACGTTCGCGCCACCGGCACATGCGCGCTCGTTCGATCACTCGCAGTAGCAGCTCCGATCAAAAATTGTCTTGACTAGAAGACCGCAGTTCACAACTTTTCGTAGCGTCCATCATCGCGTTTTTCATTTGCAATTCTGCGCCGAACAACTCTCAGTACATAAGCACAATCATCA
>DAIUEP010000001.1:10826-67525 GCA_036845065.1 Xanthobacteraceae bacterium
TTTTTCATTTGCAATTCTGCGCCGAACAACTCTCAGTACATAAGCACAATCATCACTATTCGTTCATTGGTATTTATTTTTGCATCACCTTCTTCTTATTCGCCATAACAAATCCACACTTCGACATCATCGAGCAAGATCGTTGGATATTCGTTGTCAAAGTCGAGGCACTTTTGCTGCCCCGAAATCTAAAAGGAAGAACTAGGCGCGATATTCGCGAGGGAGTGGCGTATGCGTAGTCTAACAATTGTGGCTTCAAGCTTTCTTTTGCTTTCAATTGATCCATCGAGCGTCTTGGCTGAACCTTTGACGTCGGCGAAATCACTTTCCACTACTCCGGTAGTGCAGTTGGCCCAAGTCGTACAATTAGCCCAAACCAAGCGCGGGGTACCGCCAACGATCTCAATTCCTCGGCGTGACCAGCAAGGCCAGCCGCTCCGCGACGACACGTTGAAGGTGAAGCTCAACTCCTGGACCATCGGCCTTGCCGCCGGTCAGCTGGAAGGCGCGCCCTTGCGCTTCGCGACCGAGCTTGCCCGCGTCCTCGATGACGGCGACAACATGCGCGTGGTGCCGATGGTGACGCGCGGCATCTTCGACAACATCTACGATCTCTTGTATCTGCGCGGCGTCGACGCGGCCATTGTGTACGGCGACGTGCTCGATCACTTCAGAAACAATGCCAAGGTCAACAGCCTGGAGCACCGCGTCAACTACATCATGCCGCTGTTTCCGTCCGAAGTCCACGTCTTCGTCCGGCCCGAGATCAACAAGCTCGAGGACCTCGCCGGCAAACGCGTCAATTTCAACACCAAGGGAACGGCGGCGGCCTATTCCGGGCCCATCATGTTCGAACGCCTGGGCATCAAGGTCGATGCGCAATTCGTGCCGCACCCGATCGCGATGGCCGAAATGCTCAAGGACGACAAATACGCCGCCGTTGTCTTTGTTTCCTCCAAGCCGCTCGACGCCTTCATCAAGCCCAAGTGGCCGGACGGGTTCAAGTTCCTGCCGGTGCCGCTCTCCTCGAGTCTCGAGGAGTATTATGTCCCCGCCCAGCTCGAAGCGAGCGACTATCCTGCCCTGATCCCCGACGGCCGCAAGATCCAGACCATCGCGGTTCCTTCAGTCCTGGCTGTATTCAACTGGCCGTCGGATAACGAACGCGCCAGGCGCATCGCCCGGTTCATCGACTATTTGTTCGATCGGTTTCCCAAGTTGCAGAACGAGCCTGGCTACCATCCAAAATGGAAGGACCTGAACCTCGCTGCCACCGTTCCGGGCTGGAAGCGCTACGCTCCCATGCAGAACAAGCTCGCCAGACTCGTCAACGTCCGACCGGGCGCCGACAAGGCTACGGAACTGACCGAGCAGCTTGAGCGCCTGCTGCCGGGCGACAAATCCGCGCAGCAGCAATTGCTGCGCGATCTGCTCTCGCGACCCAGATAGACAGCGAGCCACGTCCACAACCAGTTGGGTGCTCCTGTGTTGAACGATTCCGCCGAACAGGCCATCGACCCTGGACCCGCTTTCAAGCAACTCGACCAGAAACGGGTTGCGCTCGCGGTTCGACTGCGCGCCGCAATGTGGATTTGCGGCGGCGCGCTCACCCTGATGCTTGGCGTGTCCGTATCCGCCGAGCAGGCAGGCGAAGCACCGGAGAACATGGCAAATCTTTCTCCCGGCTCGGAATTGCTCGCGCCCCAGGCCGAGCCCGATTGCGGCTTCAAGACCGATGACCCCAATGCCACCGAGCGTCAGCAGCTCGACTATGAGCGGCAGTGCTATCGGCATGCCGAGATGATCGTGCGCAATCGCCTGCAGATGCTGCAGGACGCCATCAAGCAGCGGGCCGCCGTGGGCTCAAGCCGCACTACAGCGGCCCCCACCGACAACCCGACCGCGCCCGCGAAGGATATCGAAAGCGCCCAGCGGCTCGTCGACCTGGGCGATCGCCATATCGCTCAGGGCAACATCGCCATTGCGCGCGAATACTATATCCGCGCCGCCGAGCTGGGACTCGCAGTCGCGGCGATGAAAATGGCCGAGACACAGGATCCAAACGAGCTTGCCCGTTGGAATGTACGAGGCATCAAGCCCGATCTGGTGGAAGCGAAGCGTTGGTATCAACGCGCGCTGGAGCTCAAGGCATCGGAGGCTGAAGCCAGGCTGCGTCGCCTGGGAGACCATTGATGTCGTTTGCGGAGGACATGCCGCACTTACGGTTGCCCCGCAAGCGGGGCCAACAAGAAGGGCGCTGAAGCTTGAGTTTGCGTTGAGACATGTTGGGGAACTGGAGGTCCAGCTCCCGCGTCAACAGGGGAAGAGCGATGAGAAAAATAGACCGACGTAGTGTCGTGGGGGCGCTGGTGACGGCTGGCGCCACCGTCGGCACAACCGATTTGGCGAACGCACTGCCGCCGGAGGTGCGCATGCGTGACCTGCAATTGAAGTCGCAATTCGGCTGCCTTTATCATTGCGATTTCGGCGACCACGCGCGCTTTTCGCAGCAGCTACGCAACGTCAACAATCACTTTGCGGCGTATAATTACGATCCCCGCGCTCTCAAGCTGATCATTGTGGCGCATTCCGCTGGCATCAAGTTCTTCCTGAAGGACCTTGCCGACACTCCCTGGGCCCAGGAAACGATCGATCCCGAGCTGTTCGCGCGCACGAAGTCGCTCTCGCAGCATGGGCTGGAGGTCTATCTCTGCAAGGTCACGTTCTCGACCCTCAAGATCGACACCGCGAAGGCTCGGACGGACAACTACATCAAGTTCGTCGCGTCCGGCATCGCAACGGCCTCCGCCCTTCAGGCAAAGGGCTTCTCCTATCTCAAGGTCGGCTGATCGAGCATCAGCCGACTTGAGAGCCGATTTTCCATCGGTGCGGTGCTAAGCGAACGCTTTGGTTGCAAGTCTACATGGATGAGCCGATTTGGCCCACTTACTTCGACGATACCCGCTCCCGCTTTGGCGGGAGCGCGACCCCGGATCGGACGTCGGTTCGACGGCGACCGATGCCGGCAACGTCGCGCAGCTTGGCGCCGCTCACGCGCCTGCGCCGCCGCAAGAGACCACCGCCCTCGACTTGTATCAGACGCTCGGGATTTCCAGCGAGGCGAGCCCTCTTGAGATCAAGGTGGCGTTCCGCAAGCTCGCCAAGGCGCTTCATCCGGACTTGAATGCGGGAGACAGAGTAGCCGAAAGTCATTTCGCCGCCGTCCACGAAGCCTATACGATCCTGAGCAACGCCGAATGGCGTGCGATCTATGACCAGGAACTTGAGCGCATTCGCCTCGCCGTCCAAGCCCAACTGGCCGAACAGCGCAGCCTGGAGACGCGGCGATTCTGGCGCACAGCAGCCAGGGAAGCCGCCAAGACGGCCGTCGCGACCGTCGCCCTCACGGCCGTTTTCATTACCGGAATATCGCTTTGGCAGCGGAACTCGAGCGGGCTGCAGCGCAACCACCCCGCGGGATCCGGCGTGGGGCCTACTCTGGCGTACGTTCCGCCCACGCTCTCAAGGGAGGAACTCGCCGAAGCGCTGTTCGGCGGCCAGTCGGGTCGATACGTCAACGAGGTCGCGACGCCGAGCAACGAGGCGATTGCGATGAACAGCCAACCTTCGCTCCCCAGTCACGAGGCGATTGCGGCCAGCAGCGAGCCTTCGCCTCCCAGCCATCAGGCGATCGCGGCCAGCAGCGAGCCTTCGCTTCCCAGCCACCAGGCGATTGCGACCAGTAACGCGCCTTCGCTTCCCAGCGAGGCGGTGGCTTCGAACAATGTGACGTCGGCTGCGATCGAGCCGCCTTCGGCGCCACCGGCAGCATCAGTCGACTTGGCAAGCGTGGGCAAGCCACATCCCCTCGCCAACGAACCTGCCGCCTTGCCATCCAAGACCCTGGACCAGGTCACGCGCGCCCAGGCTGAGCGACTGATCGGGCTGGGCGAGCACCATCTGGCCAACGGGAACGTCGCGATCGCGCGGCAGTACTTCACACGTGCCGTTGATCTTGGGTTCGCGCCGGCGGCCATCATGCTGGCGGAGACATTCGAGGCCCAAGTCCTCGCCCGTCACGGCGTGCATGGTGTAAGGCCTGATCCGGCCGAAGCCGAGAAGTGGCGCAAGCGTGCCTCCGAGCTCGGCAAATAGGCGCACTCGCAATGTCGCAAGCAGACCAGTCGAAGGCGACGTGACGGCTTGTGCCCTCAGACTTGTCATGAAAGTCTTTGCTCTTGCCATGAAGCGGTACAGAGATGCCTATTCGCAAGCCACGGCAGGCCGACACATTAGCAGTCACGACCGCAACAGCCAGGAGGCCAGCAGCCGACGAAATTTCCGTGGCGCGCTTCATGTCGGCGACAGCAACCGCGATCGCTCCATAGCAATGAACGCGTGTCCAGCCAGGCAGATAGCTGCCGCATGGCAATCGGTCCCTCCCGTGCCGCCAGATTGCGTCGCGATCGGAACATAACATGTGGGACGCTGCCCCGGGCCGCGTGCCGCGACGGAAGAATATCTGCAACCGCCGGGACACCTTGCAAGAAGCGAACGATCAATGGACGAGTATCTCTGTTGCATCTCTTTCTCAACGAAGTTGCTGCGACGTCGTGTCTTGAGTCATGCAATCGACGGCGCAACGGGACCAACGGACATAATTTTCCCTAATTTGTGATACGCGATCAAACCAAACTCCGGTATTCAACAACGGAGCAGGGATTTTTGGAGGGGCGCATGCGTTTTCAGTATTTGTTGCTCGGTGCCATCGCAGTTACTGCTCCCGTGATCGGATACACAGCTCCCTCGAGCGACAGAGTCGACGCCGTGCGCCAGATTGCGGCTGCTGTCGGGCGCGTGCTCGGCGCTGCATCGGCCTGCCGCGAAATATCGCCGCTGCGCATCAAGTCCATGAGCGACACGCTGTCCGACTTGATCACGGTGTCGGCGATCAATGGAGACGAGTCCTCTGCGATATGGCAGGCCTACAATCAGAGCAACACGGAAGGTCAACGCGCAATCGGCAGCAAACGGATGAACTGCACCGCAGCCGAACGCGCTCTTGCGGATTTGGAAAAGACGGTCACGCCATCTCAGGCGGCTGCTCCAGGTGCCGCCCCGGGTCAGGCGCGCTCGCTGCCCGTTGTTACGCCAGCACCGGCGCCTGGCGCCGCTCAGCCTGCACGGCCGGGCGCAACCTCGCCTGCGCTGGCGGCGGCCGCCCCCGCGCTCCAGTCGAGACTCGCGGCCCCCACCCGAGGCGTGACCGAAACGGAAATCCGATTTGGCATGTCGGCGCCATTCTCGGGGTCAGCCAAGGAACTCGGTCGTCAGATGAAACTGGGCGTCGAGACCGCATTCAATGCGGCCAATGATGCCGGCGGAGTTCATGGGCGACAGATCAAGCTCGTCGCAGCGGACGACGGCTACGAGCCGACACGCACTGCCGAGACGATGAAACAGCTTTACGAGAAGGACCAGGTGTTCGGGATTGTCGGCAATGTCGGCACCCCGACAGCGGCGGTCGCCCTGCCCTATGCTCTCAAACAGAGAATGCTGTTCTTCGGCGCCTTCACCGGCGCCAGCCTGCTGCGGCGCGACCCGCCCGACCGCTATGTCTTCAATTATCGCGCGAGCTACGCCGAGGAAACCGACGCCGTGGTCCGCTATCTCGTCAACGTGCGCCGGTTGCGGCCGGAACAGATCGTCGTGTTTGCGCAGCAGGATTCCTTCGGGGATGCCGGCTTTGACGGCGTGGCCAAGGCGATGCGCACGCTGCGCTCGGGCCGCGACGGCGAGGTCGTGCGTCTCAACTACAAGCGCAATACGATCGACGTGGACGAGGCGGTTGCCCAGCTGCGCAAGCTGCGTACGCCTCCGAGGGCCGTGGTCATGGTGGCGACCTATCGCGCCGCCGCCAAGTTCATCGAGAAGACCCGCGATATCAGCCCCGCGATCATCTATACCAATGTCTCGTTCGTCGGCAGCACCGCGCTCGCCGAAGAGCTCATGCTGCTGGGCCCCAAATATGCCAACGGCGTTATCGTGACCCAGGTCGTGCCGGCGGTCGACAGCTATTCAAACATCGTCCTGGAATACAAATCGGCGCTGTCCACGTACTTTCCCGGAGAAGCGCCGGACTATGTGTCGCTGGAAGGTTACGTCGCCGCCAACGTCCTGGTCGAAGGCTTGAAACGGACCGGGCCACAGCTCGACACCGAGCGGCTCGTCGAGGGGCTGGAAGGCTTGCGCGATCTTGATCTGGGACTTGGCACGCTGGTGAATTTCGGCCGAACCGAGCACCAGGGCATTCACAAGGTGTGGGGCACCCAGCTCGACGCCACCGGCCGCTATCAGCCCATCGAGCTGCAGTAGACGCCGGGCGGCGGCGTTATTGCACCGGGATCACGTTGACCGATACTTCGAGGTGCTGCTCGCCCGAAGCCAGGATCACGCCGTCGATCGGCGCGACGTCGGCATAGTCGCGTCCGATCGCAAGCACCACGTGATCGCTGCCGGCCGCGATGGCATTGGTCGGATCGAAGCCACGCCACCCGACCTCCGCTCCGCACCAGAGCAGCACCCATGCATGCATCGCATCCACGCCCTCGAGCCGGTCCATGCCCGGCGGCGGGACTGTTCGCAGATAGCCACTCACATAGGCGGCCGGCAGGCCAAGTCCGCGCAAGCCGGAAATCATGACATGCGCGAAATCCTGGCACACGCCGCGCCGCTGCGTGAACGCCGCCGAAGGCGTCGTCATCACCGTGGTCGTTCCGGGCTGATAGGTGAAGTCGGCCTTGATCCGGCGCATCAGCTCGGTTGCACCATCAAGCACCGGCCGTTCGGCCGGGAAGCTCTCGGCCGCGTAGGCGCGGATGTCCGGATCGAGTGACACCTGGCGGCTGGGGAACAGGTAATGGGCCGGCGACATCGGCGCGAGATCGGAGCTCGAGAATGCAATGTCCCGGACCAGCTCCCATGCGGGCGTCAGCAAAGGCTCAGTGTTCGTCCTGTCGACCGCAACGCGCGCAGCCAAGCGCACCGTCAATGTATCGTGCGGCTGATCGAGGACGATCCACGTGATCCGATTGCCGAAGAAGTCATGGCCCTCCTGGCGCTCGACCGGTGTCGGAGACACCTCAAGCGCGGCGGCATGGATCCGCTGGCCAGCGCGATCGATCGGCGTCAGCCGCAACACATGGTGCGCGTAGGCGACCGGCGATTCATAACGATAGATGGTCGACTGGCGCACGTCATAGATCACGCAAACGTCTCCCATGGCGTCTCGGACCGCTCGCGCGAGGTGAAATAGGTTGCTGCGATCACGTCGGCGAGCTTCATGAGCGAGATCTCCGCCTCGGCGAACGCATCGGAATTGATCGTGGCGGCCTCGGACGTTCGCATCGTCGTCGCCAGCGCTATCGCGATCTGCTCGGGAGGCGACAGTCTGGTGTCATCGCCGCGCTTGGGCAGCGTGGCGAGGTGGGCCTCGACGCGGCCGAGCTGGTAGACGATCGAGCGCGGATTGTTCGGGTCGAGCGCGACCAGGTCGATGACCGGCGCCGGCGCCGCCACCATGACGTAACGCAGCCGATAGGTGATCTGGCTGTCGGTCAGCTCGAGCAGAACATCGAGAGCGTTGTCGAGACCGGCTCCAAACCCAAGCTGGCGCACGAGCCGGCATGTGATGATGGCGCGCTCGATCCGGCGCCCGAGCTCGAGAAAGCGCCAGCCCGCAAGCTGGCTCATGTTCTCCTGCGCCAGGCCTGAGAACGCCGCGACGATCCGCAACGCGCCGTTGATGCGCTCGACAATTGCGCTTTCGCTCGGGCCGCGCTCGAATGGCGCGTCGACCATCTCGACCAGGTCGGTCAGCGCTCGCCAGGCGTCCGGCGAAAACCGGTCGCGGATCACCGACGCGGCCGACTGCGCCGCCCCGACGAGGTAGGGCAGCGAGCCGGCGAGGTCCCGCCGCTGTAGCGCCGCAGAGGCGACCAGCGCAGGCTTGGCGTTCGGAAGATCGGTCGGCACCGCGCCCCAGGATCCAAGCAGCGAGCCGATCTGCGCATTGACGCTGACCGAGGGCTCGTCGCTCTCGGTCGCGCGATTGACGAGCGCGCGGACCAGACGGAGCGTTGCCTCGGCCCGCTCCACGTAGCGGGCGAGCCAGAACAGGTTGACGGCCGCGCGGCTGGGCAGCGCGCCGGACGCACGATTGATCGTGATCCGGTCCGGTGTCGGCAGCAACGTCGTTTCCGGAACCGGCTTCTCCGACAGCACCCAGGCATCGGCCGCGCGTCCGCCCTGCTGCATTGTCACCACGCGCGCATCGACGTCGTCGGCCACGCGCACGATTCCGCCCGGCATGACGCGCCAGCCGTCGCGCGTGCGCGCCAGGAACAGGCGCAGCGTGAACGGACGCGGCTCAAGCCTACCGTTGCACCAGACCGGTGTCGTCGACAGGGTCACGGCCTCCTGCGCGACCATGTCGATGCCGCGATCGCGAATGGATGCGACGAGCTTCGCCTTCTCGTCCGCCTCGAGCGTTCCGCCGAAAACAACGGCTCGCCCGCCGCCCGGAGACGGCTCGCCGGTGAACGCCGGGGCAATCAGCATCTCATCGAGGCGATCGAGCACGTCGTCGCGCGCCTTCGCTTGGCCGAGCCACCAGGTTGCGACATTGGGGAGGGCAAGCTCGTTGCCGAGCACGGCTGGCGCCAGCGCCGGCAGGAAGCTCAAGAGAGCGCGGCCTTCGACCAGACCCGAACCAAGCGCGTTGGCGACGACGACGGTGCCGTCACGGACCGCCTGCACGAGGCCGGGCACCCCGAGCCGCGAACGCGCATTGAGCTCCAGGGGATCGGCAAAATCGGCATCGAGCCGGCGCACCAGCACATCGGCGCGCTTGAGGCCGGATACGGTGCGAATGAACACGCCATCATGACGGGCGGTCAGGTCCTCGCCTTCAACCAGAAGAAAGCCGAGATAACGGGCCAGATAGGCATGCTCGAAATAGGTTTCGTTGTGAGGCCCGGGGGTGAGGACGCAGATACGAGGATCCTCGCGCCGGTTCAGCGACGACAATTCCGCCTGGAACGCCTGGAAGAACGGAGCAAGCCGCTCGACCGACAGCGCCCGGTAGATATCCGGCAGCGCGCGCGAGAGCGCGAGCCGGTTCTCGAGCGCGTAGCCGGCGCCCGACGGCGCCTGCGTGCGGTCGCTAAGCGCCCACCAGCGGCCGTCGGCCGCGCGCCCAACGTCGACCGCATAAAACCGCAGGTAGGCACCACCGGGAGGGGTCACGCCAACCAGTGGCCGCATGAATTCAGGGTTGCCAGCGATGACCGCGGCCGGCAGGCGGCCTTCGCGCACGAGCTGAGCCTTCCCGTAGGCATCCGCCAACACCGCCTCCAGCAGCTCAGCACGCTGAATGAGACCGGCCTCGAGCTGCGCCCAATCCGCCGCATCGATCAGGAGCGGCACGTGGCTGAGCGGCAGCGTCCGCTTCACTCCGGCGGGGTCCTCGTAGACGCGGTAGAACACCCCGGAATCGCGCAAATGACGGTCGGCGGTCGCGAACCGGCGGTTGGTCTCGTCCGGGCCGAGACCCGCCAGCATGGCCAGGAACGGTTGCCAGTGGGCGCGCAGATGCCCGGCTCTGTCCACCATTTCGTCGAAGACGCCGGATAGCGGCCGGTACGCCGCGGTGAGCGGCGCGGGATCGACGGCGGCTTGGGCGGCGCTGCTGGCGTCCATAGCCCATCAAACCAGAGTCGCCCGCCTCAGGTCGAGGGTCATCGGATAGTCAAACGAGGGCTGTTCGAAGGGCGGGTCGAAGACACCTGGCGTATGACCGTGATCCTCGAATCGGGCCCGCCGCCGCGCCTCTGCCTCATAGGAATTGACCGGGAACGTCTCGTAGTTGCGGCCCCCCGGATGCGCGACATGGTAGACGCACCCGCCGAGCGAACGCCGGCTCGATCTGTCGAAAATGTCGAAAACCAGCGGCGTGTGCGCCTTGATCGTCGGCTGTAACGACGACGGAATACTCCAGGCCTTGAAGCGGACGCCCGCAACATATTCGCCGCTGCGGCCACTCGGCGTCAGTGGCACCTGCCTCCCGTTGCAGGTGACTGCATGGCGGGACGGGTTGAAGCCTTCGGCCTTCACCTGCAGGCGCTCGACCGAGGAATCCACAAAGCGCGCGGTGCCCCCGACCGTCCCTTCCTCGCCCAGGACGTGCCAGGGCTCGAGCGCCTGCCGCAATTCGAGACGCACGCCGCCGTGTTTGACCGCGCCGCAGAGCGGAAAGCGGAATTCGCGCTGCGCCTCGAACCACGACGGATCGAATCGATAGCCGGCGCCGGACAGATCATCGAGGACGGTGAGAAACTCCTCCCAGACGAAATGCCCGAGCATGAACCGATCATGCAGCGCCGTGCCCCAGCGCACGGGCGCGCCGCGCTGCGGCTCGCGCCAGAACCAGGCGACCAGCGCACGCAGGAGAAGCTGCTGCGCGAGGCTCATGCGGGCATCCGGCGGCATCTCGAACGAGCGGAACTCCACCAGGCCGAGCCTGCCGGTTGGGCCGTCCGGGGAGAACAGCTTGTCGATGCAAATCTCGGTGCGATGGGTGTTGCCGGTAACGTCGACGAGAAGATTGCGGTACAGCCGGTCGACCAGCCAGGGCGGCGGCGCCTGGCCCTCGCCTGGCGAAGGCGTCATCGCCAGCGCAATTTCGAGCTCATAGAGAAGATCCTGCCGCGCCTCGTCGATACGCGGCGCCTGGCTGGTCGGACCGATGAACAGGCCGGAGAAGAGATAGGAGAGCGACGGGTGCCGCAGCCAATAGAGGATCAGGCTCTTGAGCAGGTCGGGCCGACGCAGGAACGGGCTGTCGGCGGCGCTCAGTCCGCCGAGCACGATGTGATTGCCGCCACCGGTTCCGGTGTGACGCCCGTCGATCATGTATTTGTCGGTGCCGAGCCGGGACAGCCGCGCTTCCTCGTAGAGAGCCTGCGTGATGCCGACCGCCTCGCGCCACGATGACGCCGGCTGGATGTTGACTTCGATCACGCCCGGGTCGGGCGTGACCTTGATGACATTCAGCCGCCAATCGGGCGGCGGCGCATAGCCCTCCACATGGATTGGCATGCCGAACTCGGCGGCGGTCGCCTCGATGACGGCGAGGAGATCAAGGTAGTCCTCGAGACGCTCGACCGGCGGCATGAACACGCACAGCCGTCCGTCGCGCGGCTCGACCGAGAGCGCGGTGCGCACCGACGCGCCAATGGGCGACGTCGCGCTGCCGGTGCTCGACGGCGCGGCTTGCGGCGTCATCGACCCGCTCGCCGCGCGCGGCGCCGGGCTGCCACGGCTGGCGAAGGCGCGCGCCATGCCCGAGCCGACAAGCTCTCCGCGCTCGGCGAAGGGATCGGCCGGCACCAGATGCGGATAATCGACCGGACGCACATAGGGCAGCGAATCAAGCGGCAGACGGAAGCCGATCGGGGAATCGCCAGGGATCAGGAACAAGCGCCGCCGCCGCAGTCGCCACAGCTCGCTGATCCAGCCGCCGCTCGCAGGCGCGGCCCAGCGCTGGACCGGCAGCACATAGCCGACCGGCGACGAGAGGTTGCGCTCGAAGCTGCGCATGATGCGGGCGCGCTCGACCGGATCGTCGATCTTGGGATCGCTCGGATCGATGTTGACCGGCAGCTCGCCTTCCTTGAGCAGCCGCTCGGCGGGATCCTCAAAGGCCGGGATGACGTGCTCTGCGGTGATCCCAAGCCGAGACGCGACCCGCTCGGTGAAGCGCTGCGCGTCGTCCGAGCGCACCTTGCCACGCTGGTTCTCGAGCGCGAGCAGGTCCGCATTGTGCCAGATCGGCACGCCATCGCGCCGCCAGAACAGCGAGAAGCCCCAGCGCGGCAGCGGCTCGCCCGGATACCACTTGCCTTGCCCGTGATGCAGCAGGCCCGCCGGCGCAAAGCGGGCGCGCAACCGGCGGATCAGGTCGTCGGCCAGCTTGCGCTTGTTCGGGCCGAGCGCATCGGTGTTCCATTCGGCGGATTGATAATCGTCGATCGACACGAAGGTGGGCTCGCCGCCCATGGTCAGACGCACGTCCTGCGCCGACAAATCCGCGTCGACCTTCTCGCCCAGACGATCAAGCTCCGCCCAGGCATGGTCGGAGAACGGCCAGGTGACGCGCGGCCTTTCGTCGATGCGCGTGATCTTCATGTCGAATGAGAACTTGACCTCCGCCGGTTCAACGACGCCCGTGATCGGTGCCGCCGATCGATAGTGCGGCGTCGCCGCCAGCGGGATGTGTCCTTCGGCGCAGAGGAGTCCGGAGGTGGCGTCAAGCCCGATCCAGCCGGCACCCGGGACATACGCCTCGGCCCAGGCATGCAGATCGGTGAAGTCCTGGGCCGCGCCGCTCGGTCCATCGAGCGATTTGACGTCCGGCCGCAACTGGATGAGATAGCCCGACACGAAGCGGGCGGCGAGGCCGAGATGGCGCAGGAGCTGCACCAGCAGCCACGCCGAATCGCGGCAGGAGCCGGACGCATGCGCCAGCGTTTCCTCCGGCGTTTGCACGCCGGGATCCATGCGGATCACGTAGCGAA
Organism: Xanthobacteraceae bacterium; assembly: GCA_036845065.1. Classification (GTDB taxonomy): domain Bacteria; phylum Pseudomonadota; class Alphaproteobacteria; order Rhizobiales; family Xanthobacteraceae; genus VAZQ01. The sequence continues at coordinate 23,462 of DAIUEP010000001.1, forward strand.
TCTCGTGTTGCAGCCGCTGATTGAGACTGACGAGAAAGTCGACGGTGTTTACGCGTTCGGGCGGGATGGATTTGATGAGGGCCGCCAGCCGCGGGCCGGCGGGTTCTTTAAGAAGATAAGGCGCCAGCTCCTCGACGAACTCGGCCGGATAGGCGAACGGATAGGTTTCGGCGAACGGCTCGACAAAGAAGTCGAAGGGATTGACCACCGCAAGATCGGCGAGCAGATCGACCGCTATCGAGAACTCTCGGGTCTTCTCCGGGAAGACATAGCGAGCGTTCCAGTTTCCATTCGGATCCTGCTGCCAATTGATGAAGTGCTCGGCCGGATTGACCTTGAGCGAATAGCTCACGATCGACGTGCGGGAATGGGGCGCGGGCCGAAGCCGGATGACCTGGGGTCCAAGACCGACAGGACGATCATACTCGTATTTGGTGACATGCTGGAGATTGACGAGAATTGACATACCCCTACCACGCAAAAAGGCCGACGCTGGACCATGCAATTTTCGGGCCGCATGGCGAGCGCATGCCTCATCATACTGGGGTTCCGACCAAGCGCTATGTTCAATTGAGCAAGTCTTTGAACAAGCCCCTGGCGGGCTATGGGGACCGGGGTGTTCCCACGGCCCGCTTGAGCCCGTCCAGGACCGCGCGCAATGCGCCCTTTGCCCCGGCGGCCTGTTGGCTTGCCGCCGGGTGGATACACTCGTGAACGAAAGCGAGCTTTCCTATGACGGGAGTCGTCAGCACGAACGGATAAAGGTCATGCAGGCCCATGCTACGGTTGAGCGAATTGGCGGCGAAAGTGAGCGGCAGCCAGGCCATGACGATCCGGCCGATCGATGCCGCATGCGGATCGAAGTCGATCACGGTGGCAAGCTCGGCGCCCATGCTGACCCGCGGCCGGACTCGAAGCCCGAACTCGGACGCGGTCTCCAGCGTGTCGACCATGTGAAAGTAATGGGCCCACGTCTCGGCGAAATCCTCCCACGGATGCCCGCTGGCATAGGCGGAGACGAAGCGCTCGTGCCAATCGGCGGGCGGCCCCGCCGCATAATGCCGCTGCAGGGCTTCAGCGTAGTCCTGGCGCTCATCGCCAAAGACCTCCCGAAACTTCTCCAGCAACGGTGACCGTGCCACCAGCCGCTCCCAATAATAGTGGGCGATCTCATGCCGGAAGTGGCCAAGCAGGGTGCGATAGGGCTCGCCCATATTGCTCCGCTGGCGCTCCCGCTCCGCATCGTCGGCTTCCGCCAGATTGATCGTGATCAACCCGCTGTTGTGGCCGGTCAGCACCGGTGCCGCGGTCTGCACGCCTTCGGCGGGCGCCGCCAGGAAGTCGAACGCGAGACCATCGGGATCTTCAGTGCGCGTCGCCAGCGGCAGGCGCAGCTTGAGCAGGGTGTAGAACAGCCGGTGCTTCGCGATCTCGATCCTCTGCCAGTTGGCGAGGTTCTCGGATGCCGACAGATTTGGGATCGTTCGATTGTGGCGGCAAGCGAGACAAAACTCCTCCGGCGTATCCGCGCGGATCAGCCAGTTGCAGACGCCGTGCTGGGCGTTGGCACAATATCGGTAGCGCGCTTTTGGATCCGCCAGCGCCTTCCAGATCTGCTTGTCCCCATTCCCGTCCGGCTCCAGCGCGGAGATGGCTTCCTTCGACGGCAAATAGCCGAGCGCACGCCCGCAGCTCTCGCAGCGGATATTCTCGAAGTAGAGCGGCTGCCCGCAATGCTGGCACTCGAAGAGTTTCATGACATCGTCCAAGGCGCGAGATTGCAAGTCCGCCGCAACGACAACATCAATTCAAGGCGAAAGTTTCAATCCGGGGCCACAATTCGCGGAAAACGGCGAAAAATGCAACACGTTGACGCGTTTCAGCGGCGCCTCCCGGCCTCATGGTGAGGAGCCGCGATCTTGGACCTATCCAGCTTCCGCAACCTCGTGCGCGGCGTCTCGAACCATAGGCCGCCCCATCCTTCGAGACGGGCGCCACGCGATGATTGCGTCTCCCTAATGCGCATGTGCGTGCGCCCTCCTCAGGATGAGGCGGATAAACGGCCAGCACTTGGCCTCCCGGTTCATTTCCAGCGAGATTAGGGTGTAGCGTCGGTCCGCGCGGTTGGCCACCCTGACGGCGCTCAGCGCGTGCGGCCGCGCGCGGCTTCGCCGAGAAGCTCCACGATCCGCTGCGGCGTGATCGGCGCCTCCGCGATATGCACGCCGAACGGCTCGAGCGCATTCTCGACCGCCGAGAGCAGCGCGGCGATCGCCGCGATGGTGCCGCCCTCTCCGGCTCCCTTCAGCCCGAGCGGATTGAGCGGACTCGGCGTCTCCATGTGCAGCACTTCGACGTTCGGAGAGTCGGTCGCGAGGGGAAGAAGATATTCGCCGAAATGCGTCGACAGCGGCTGCGCCTGGTCATCGTAGATCATGCGCTCGAAGAACGCATTGCCGACACCGTGCACAACGCCGCCGACGATCTGGCCCTCGACCACCATCGGATTGATGACGGTGCCGCAGTCGTGCATCAGAAGATAGCGCGTGACCGTCACGTGTCCGGTCTCGATATCGACCTCGACTTCCGCCACATGGGTGCCATTCGAATAGGTCGACTGATCCGGGGTGAAATGGCTGGTTGCCTCGAGGCCGGGCAAGGGCCCGCCCGCCATCGAGAAGCCCGGCATGCCGACCGCGACCGCCGACACCTCGCGGAAGCTGCGCTTCACATCGGAGCCCGCGACCTTGGCGTAGCCGTTCTCCAGCACCACGTCCTGCTCCGCGACCTCCATCATCTGCGCTGCGAACTGCTTGATCTTCTGCGCCACCAGCCCTGACGCCAGATGCACGGACGAGCCGGCATTGACCGCGGTGCGCGCCGCAAACGAGCCGACGCCCAGGCCGGTGGCGGCGGTATCGCCGGTGACGATCGTGATGTCGTCCGGCGTGCAGCCGAAATGATCGGCGGCAATCTGCGCCAGCGTGGTCTTGTGCGACTGGCCCTGCGGCGTGGCCCCGGTATAGACCGTGAGCTTACCGCTCGTCGACACGCGCACGGTCGCGCTCTCGTAGGGGCCGAGCCCGGTGGCCTCGACCGCGTTGCCGATGCCGATCCCGATATAGCGCCCCTCTTTGCGCGCCTGCTCCTGCCGGGCGCGGAAGCCCTCGTAGTCGACGGCCGCGAGCGCATCGCGCTGGCAGACCGGATAGTCGCCGCTGTCGTAGGTCACCGGGCGGCCGTCCCGGAAGATGATCCCGACCTTGTAGGGCATCTGCTCGGGCGTGATGAAGTTGCGCCGCCGCACCTCGGCGCGATCGAGCTTGAGCTCGCGCGCGACGCGATCCATCAGGCGTTCCATCACCACGGCGGCCTCCGGCCGGCCCGCGCCGCGCACCGGTGAAGTGGGCACCTTGTTGGTGAACGCGACCGACACGTCGAGATGGAAATTGCGGATCACATAAGGCCCCGGCACCGAGGTCGCGGCGATCCAGGGCAGCACTACGCCCCACGGCAAATAGGCGCCGGCGTCGTGGGTGAGCGAGCCGCGCAGCCCGAGAATGCGCGCTTGCGCGTCGACCGCGATCTCGACGTCCCAGTACTGGTCGCGCTCCTGCTGGGTCGAGAGGAAATTCTCGTGCCGGTCCTCGATCCACTTGATCGGGCGGCGCATGGCGAGCGCCGCAGCGGCGAGCGCGCCGTACTCGGCGTAGAAGCTGCCCTTCGGTCCGAAGCCGCCGCCCACGTCGGGCGTCACAATGCGCAGCTGATGATCGGCCCACTCCATCAGGTCGAGCAGCACGCGCTTGTGCCGGTGCGGCCCCTGTGAGGATACGTAGATCGTGAGCGTATCGCTCACCGCGTCCGGCGCCGCGATCATGCCGCGGCACTCAATGAAGAACGGACCGCCACGATGCTGGAAGATCTGCTCGCGGAACACGTGCGCGGCCTGCGCGAAGGCCGTATCGGTGTTGCCGACATTGATCGGGATGAAGGCGCCGAGATTGTTGGGGGAGTTGCGATGCGCGAGCGGCGCGCCGGCCTTGAGCCCCTTGGCGCAATCGGAGACGGCGGGCAGCGGCTCGAAGTCGATCTCGACCAGCGCAGCCGCGTCCTCGGCGATGTAGCGGTTATCGGCGACCACGATCGCGATCGGCTCGCCGACGAAACAGACTTCGTCCTTGGCGAGGCAATACGGCATCAGCGCCTGCTTGATGGTGGGGCTCGGCACCAGCAGCGGCACGGTCTGCCGCCGCATCGATTCCGGCAGGTCGGCATGGGTGAACACCGCATGCACGCCCGGAAGGCCAAGCGCGGCACGCTTGTCGATGCCGCCGATCGCGGCATGGCCGTGCGGGCTGCGCAGCACCGCCGCGTGCAGCATGCCGGCGAGCGCGATGTCGTCGATATAGCGCCCGCGGCCGGTGAGAAAGGCCGGGTCCTCCTTGCGCTTGACGCTGGTGCCGAACCAACCCATCAGCGTTGCCCTCCCGGCTGCGCGCGCGCGACCGCCCGCTCCAGCGCCCGATAGGTCAAGACGCGGGCGAGATGCTTGCGATAGGCGGCGGTGACGTAGGCGTCGCTCATGGCGTCGATCGCCTCCGCCTCGATCGCGGCGGCGCGGAAGGCTTCGTGCGAGGGCTTGGCACCCACCAGCAGGCGCTCGGCCGTCTCGACCCGCATCGGCGCGGGGCAAAGCCCCGACACGCACAGCGCCACCCGCCCGATCGTGCCATTGGCTTCAAGCGTGAGCAGGCAGCCGACCGCCGCGATCGCGAAGTCGCCGTGCCGGCGCGCGAATTCCTCGAACGCATGGCCATGGCCGGATGGCCAGGCCTTGAGCTCGACGTTGGTGAGGATCTCGCCCGGCTCGAGCGCGTTGGTCATGATCCCGCGCACCCAGTCCGCGATCTTGACGTGCCGGCGGTGGCCGCGGCCTATCGCCTCCAGCACACCGTCATGCAGCGCCGCCATGTTGACAAGCTCGGCCGACGGATCGAGGTGGCAGAGCGAGCCGCCGATGGTGCCGCGGTTGCGCGTCTGGCGATGGCCGACGTGCTTGAGCGCGGCGTGCAGCACCGGGAACGCCTTCGCCACGTCGGCGGAGAACTCGATCTCGCGCTGGCGCGTCATCGCGCCGAAGCGGCCGGCGCCGTCCGCGATCGTGATGTAAGAGAGCCCCGCCACCCGGTTGAGGTCGACCAGGTGATCGGGCGCCACCACGCGGAAATTGAGCATCGGCATCAAGGATTGCCCGCCCGCGAGCGGCACGGCGTTGTCGAGCCGGCCGAGGAGATCGGCGGCTTCCTCGATCGTGGTCGGATCGTGATAGGCGAAGGGCGGCGGCTTCATTGTTTTCTTTCGATGGAAACGGAGTAGTCGCTCCGAGTAAGCGCTACATGCCAGCGTCTCTGATATGGGCGCGACCGCGCCACAAGCACCATCCCTCCCCCCGCGCAGCGGCGGGGAGGGTGGCGCGGCGCCGAAGGCGTCGCGCCGGGTGGGGGGGCGCTGCGAAGAATCTCAAAGAGTCCCCCCACCCCCGACCCCTCCCCACCGCTCGCAAGTGCTCGCGGAGGGAGGGGAGCGGAGAGGCCCGTCGTTTTGCTATGAGAGATGTGCATGCCTCAGCGCTTGCGTGAGATTACGGATTTGAGCGAAGCAGCTATTCCTTCACCCTGCGGGCGGGCGTCTCGGGCTTGAGGCCTGAGCGCTGGCGCGCCAGCGTCTCGCGTCCGGTCTCTTCCCATTGGCCGCTCACCGCGCGCTCCGCCCACGTATCCCAGCGCTCGGTCCAGTCGCCGAGCGAATAGCCATGCCAGGGCTGCTTGACGGTGATCGGCGGCAGGCCGAGCTCAGCCCACAGCGCCTGGGCGCGTTCCATGAACTCCTTCTTGGGCAAAGCCAGCGGCGCCATCGGGCCCTTCATGGTGGCATCGATCAGCAGCTTGGAGCCAAGCCCGCGATCGCCGTATTGCGCGCCCTGCACGCCGCCATGATAGGGCGAGATGTGCACGTCCTCGACCGGATTGCAGCGATAGCCGATCGCCCACATCACGGCGTCGAGATTGTCCGGGTCGATGTCCTCGCTCACCGCGATGAGAATCTTGCCCGCAATGGCATTGAGGCTGCCGGCGCCGTGCAGCCCGCGCCAGACTTCGGTGCGCGGCGTGCCGGCGGCATATTGCACGAAGATCACCGGCCGCAGGTTGGTGAGCGGCTCGTGCATGGCGACGCGCTTGACGCCCTTGATCGACAGCGTGTCGCGCAGATGCGCGAGATACATCGGCTCGTAGGCGACCTTCTTGACCAGGCTCGACTCTGACGGCGTCACCTGGCTGATGATCGACGCGAATACCGGCTTGCGCCGATGCGTGATCGCGGTCACCTGCATGGGCATGTTGAAGGCTTCGAGCGCCACATAGCCGTTGCTTTCCCCGAACGGCGCCTCCGGCTCGAGCTTCTCGGGGTCGATCAAGCCCTCGATCACGATCTCGGCGTCGGCCGGCACGTCGAGATCGATGGTCACGCATTTGGTCACCGGAATGGCGCGGCCGGCGAGCCCGCCCGCGACGCCGAGCTCGTCGAAATTCTCTTCCAGCTTCTGCGCGCCGGTGAACATCACGACCGGCGCGGCGCCCACCACGATCGCGATCGGCATCGGCTGTTTGCGCTTGTTATACTTGACCCAGTGCTGATAGCCGCCGGCGCCGCCCGCGCGCGCCACCATGCGCACCACCGCGCGATCGGTCGCCTTCAGCGCGGCCCGGTAGGTGCCGCCGTTCTGGATGCCGGTGTCGGGGTCCTTGGTGACGCAGAAGGTCGCGGTCAGGTACGGCGCCGAGTCGAAGCCCGGCGTCGACACCGGCACCGGGAGGAGCTTGAGCCCGCCGTCCGGCCGGCGCAGCTCCTCACCCATGATGACGACCTCCTGGCAGCGCGGTGCATTGACCCGCACCGGCGGGATCGGATGCGCGATGGCGTCGATCCAGGCGGCGCCGATCTCCTCCACCGGCCGCCGCATGCCGAGCGAATAGACTTGCGCCGAGGCCGCGATCGAACCGACCACGACCGGCATGTCGTAGCGCCGCCCGGCCGCATCGACCACATTGGTGAACATGAAGACGCGCCGCTCCGCCTCCGGGATGCCGCCGATGAACTGCAGGCGCACCAGCGGGTGCAGCTCGGTGTCCTTGTTGACCGGATGATCGATCCGCACCAGGAGGCCCTTGGCTTCGAGGTCGGCGATGTGCTCCTGCAGATCAAGCCGCGGCTCGCTGCCGAGAGCGCTCCGCTTTGCCGCTGCCGCGATATCGTCCATGCTTCCCCCGCCTCGCTTTCTCTGCGCCAGCTATCGCATGGATATTCGCGGCCGGCCACCCTAGTTCACCGGGTAGAGCCCCCGCACCTTGTCGAGGATCGCTGGCGGCACATTGGCGACCTCCTCGATCAGCTTCTGCAGCTCCTCGCCGGCGAGCGGCCCAAGGTCGAGCTTCTGCGCGTCAAGGTCGGCGATGAACTCGGGGTCCTTGACCATGGCGTCGAAGGCGCGGCGCAAGGCTTGAATGCGCTCCGCAGGCGTGTCGGGCGTGGAGAGAATGAAGCGCCCGACATCGGTCGCATTGGCGAAGACGCGCAGCGCCTGCACCTCCTCGGCATTGCGGCCGAGCTCGACCGAGGTCGGAATGTCGGGCAGCTCGGGATGGCGCTTGAGGCCGTATTGCACCAGGATGTTGATGGTCTTGTCGCGCAGTTGCCGGGCCGCCCGGGACTTCACGCCTTCCCAGGTGGTCGAATGCCCTTCCACCTCGCCCCGCTCCGCGGCGAGCATGGCTTCCGCCGATCCGGCGTAACCCATGACCAGCTTGAACTTGGTGCCGATCAGGTGGTTCAGCATGGTCGGATAGATCGCGACCGTCGAGCTGCGCCCGGTGGCGCCCAGCACGGCCTCGCGCTGCATCGCATCCTGGATGGTCTTCACCGCCGACGATGCATTCGTAAAGGTCACGTTCGGGGTCGCGGCCAGCCGTCCGATCCAGTTGAACTCGGCCGCCTTGAAGCGGACGTTGGCGGCGCCGAGCTTTTCCTCGAGCGGCGCGGTCGGCACGATCAGGCCGAGCGTGGTGCCGTCCTTGGGCGCGACGTTGAAGATGTGGTTGGCGGCCAGCAGGCTGCCGCCGCCCGGCATGTTGCGCGGCACCACCGTCGGGTTGCCCGGAATGCGCTTGCCGATGTGGCGGGCAACCGCGCGCGCGTAGAAATCGTTGGCGCCGGCCGGCGGATAGCCGATGATTACGTTGATGGACTTGCCGCGATAGAAGCTCTCGACCGACTGAGCGACGGCGGCGGTCGGAATGCAAGCGACGGCGAGCACGAAAGCGCCTGCGGTCCATCGCGTCACAGCTCTTCCTCCGCGTCAAAAATCACGAACCTTGTAGGGTGGGCAAAGGCGGGAGCATTGCCCCGCCACTCGAAAATCCTATCGTGCGCCGTGCCCACCTGGAATTGCGCCACTCGTGCGGGTTCGGCTGGTGGGCACGGCGCACGATAGCCTGCACCTTCCGAGAGGTAGTGCCAGCGCCTTTGCCCACCCTACACGCCTCGTTCATAGTGCAAGTCAGAATAGCACGGCCTTCAATTCAACGGATAGATCGCCCTGACCTTGTCGATCACCGCCGGCGCGACCGCCCCGACCTCCGCCACGAGCTTCTGCAATTCCTCGCCCGGCATCGGGGCGAGCTCCACGCGCTGCGCCTTCAACTCGGCCACGAAAGCCGGGTCCTGCATGGTCGCATCGAAGGCGCGGCGCAGCGCCGTGATACGCTCTGGCGGCGTGTCGGGCGTCGAGAGGATCATCTTGCCGACCTCGGTTGCATTGGCCACGATCCGCAGGATCTGCTTCTCGTCGTCGTTGCGGCCAAGCTCCCAGGACATCGGAATATCCGCAAGCTCGGGATGGCGCTTGAGCGCGTACTGGACCAGCACGGTGACCTTCTTCTCGCTGAGCCACTCGGGATGAACCGCCCGCACGATCTCAAGGCTGGTCGAATGGCCCTCGACCTCGCCGCGTTCCATCGCCAGCATCGCCGTGTTCGAGCTCTGATAGCCCATGACCAGCTTGAACTTGGTTCCGATCACGTTGCTCAGCACCGCCGGATAGATCGCAACCGTGGAGCTGCGCCCGCTCGCGCCCAACACCACCTCGCGCGTGAATGTATCCTGAATGGTCTTCACCGGCACTGAGCTCATCACGAACGTCATGTTCACGCCCGCCGCAACCCGGCCGATCCAGTTGAACGCGGCCGACTTGAACATCACGTTGGGCACGCCGAGCCGCTCTTCCAGCGGGATCGTCGCCGCGATCAGGGCAAGCGTGGTGCCGTCCTTGGGCGCCACGTTGAAGACGTGGTTGGCGGCAATCAGGCTCCCGCCGCCCGGCATGTTGCGCGGCACCACGGTCGGGTTGCCGGGGATATGCTTGCCGATGTGGCGCGCGACCGAGCGGGCGTAGATATCGTTGCTGCCGCCGGTCGGATAGCCGATCACCATGCTCAGCGTCTTGCCGCGGTAGAAGGCTTCGACCGATTGGGCCTGCCCGCTCGCCGGCACCAGGAGGAGCCCGAGGCTCACACAGGCGAGATGTCGAGCCTCTTGCAGCAACCGCAGCATGACACACTATCCTTCCATGACAGCGCTACCCTATCGCAGGACAAGCTCGCCCGGTAGCGCCGTGCGCGTCCGGCTGCCGGCAGTCGGCGTTGTTGTAAGCACGATGACCGGCCGTTATCATGCCCCGCAACGCGGCTGGTAGGAATAACGCCGATGAGAAGGACGGTCGCCGCGGCGGCACTCGCATGCGCCATCATGCCGATGCTGTCCGATCACGCGCTCTTGGCACAAGATCTGCGCCTATCCCAGGTCGAGATCACGTATATGGTGCCGAGCGAGCCGGCGCTGCGGCCGATCTACGAGCGGCTGAAGAAACGCCAAGTGCTGGAAGACCTGCAGCAATTCCTTTCACCGCTGAACCTGCCCCGCAAGCTCACCGTAAAGCTCGACCAATGCGGGTCCGCGACGGTCCGCTTCCAACCGGGCGGGCCGGTTGTCGTCTGCTACGAGTATATCGAGGAGATCGAGCGGATCGCCTACGGACCGCTACGGCCCGACATGATCGCCGGCGCGTTCGTGCAGGAGCTGCTGCACGAAGTGGCGCGCGGCGTGTTCGATGTCCTCAACGTGCCGATCTGGGGCCGCGTTGCCGACGCCGCCGACAACCTGGCCGCATTCATCATGCTGCAATTCGGCAAGGAGGTGGCGCTGCGAACCGTCCGCGGCACGCACCTGTTCTTCGGAGCAATCGCCATCTTCGGCTCCGATGCTTCCCCTGCCGATGTCCGCAGCACCGCCGCCCAGCGTAACTACAACACCATCTGCATCGCCTACGGTGGCGACCCGGCGACCTTCAACGAGCTGGTCGACGTTGACGATCGATTCACGCCGCTGCCCCGCTCGCGCCGGGCCGCCTGCCGGCAGGAATCCGAGGCCGTCCGCAAGTCCTTCGACCGCTACATCAGGCGGCATGTGGATGAGGCCAAGCTCGCCAAAGTACGATCGATGGACTGGCTGCGGCCAGACGATGGACGCTGATCATGGTTCGAAGCTTCGCGATCGTGATCCTTGCTCTGATCGTCATGACGGCCGCGCCGGCTCTGGCGCAGCCGCAGCTCGTCGGCAGCATCGAGTTCGAGTATGGCCCAGCCGTGCAGACCGAAAATATCGCGATACGCGAACGGCTGATGAGCCGGCGGACACTCGAGGACCTGGTCCAGTTCCTGTCGCCACTCAAGCTGCCGCAGACGCTGCGCATCGTCACCGATGAGTGCCCGCCACGCAGCGCCGAGAACGCCTTTTATTCGACGACGACGTCGACGATCACCATCTGCTATCAGTACGTCAATCTGTTCGCGCGCCATGCGGCGGAGCCGGACATGCTGCCGGGCTTCACGCGAGAGGAGATTTTCGTCGGCTCCTTCCTGAGCACGGTGCTGCATGAGCTCGGCCACGCCGTGTTCCACCTTCTCGATATTGCCATCCTCGGCCACGAGGAGGACGCTGCCGACCAGATCGCGACCTTCGTGATGCTGCAATTCGGCCCCGACGTGGCCCGCACCACGATCAAGGGGGCGGCCTACAAGTGGTTCAAGGCGGCGATCAGCCGCCCGCCGACCTACTACGACACGCACGGCACGCCCGCGCAGCGCTATTACAACACGCTCTGCATTGCCTATGGCGGCCAGCCCGAGACCTTCCGCGACCTCGCGGGCGGCGGGCTGCTGCCGCGCTCCCGCATCGAGGACTGCGCGGTCGAATACGCCCAAGTCCGGCGCGCGTTTGAGGAGACCGTGCTGCCCCACATCGACAACGACTTGCTCAACCGTGTCCTGGCGCGGCGTTGGCTGCGCGCCGACGACGGGGCCAGATAAGGTATGACGTTCTTTGTCGGGACCGATGTGGGCGGCACCTTCACGGATCTGTGGGTCGCCGACGGCGGCGGCGAGGCGCGCGTGTTCAAGGCGCCGACGACGGCCGACGTCATGGGCGGCGTCATCGCGGCGCTCGAGCTCGCGGCGCGTTCCTACGACCTCGCCTTCGGCGCGTTCTGCGCGCGCATCAAGCGGTTCGGCCACGGCACGACGGTGTCGCTCAACGCGCTGCTGACCGGGCGCGCCGCCCGGACCGCGATCGTGACCACGCAGGGCTTCGGCGATACGCTCGAGATCGGCCGCATGCGCCGCCAGACCGCGGGCTTGAGCGACACCGAGGTCACCGACTACTTCCTGCACAACCGCCACCTGCCGATCGTTCCACGCGAGCGCGTGATCGAGGTGAGCGAGCGCATCGACGCCAACGGCAACGTGGTTGCTCCGCTCGACGAGGCGCAGGCGCGCGAGCAGTTGCGCGCGCTCAAGGCGCAAGGGATCGAGGCGGTCGCGATCTGCACGCTGTGGTCGACCGCCAATCCGACGCATGAGCTGCGCCTGAAGGAGCTCGTCGAACAGGAGCTGCCGGGCGTCTTCCTCACCGTGTCGCACGAGATCTCCTCGGTCGTCGGCGAGTACGGCCGCATGTCGACGGCGGCCGCCAATGCGGCGCTCGGGCCGATCGCCGGCCGCTATCTGGCGCGGCTCGAACAGACCTTGCGCGGGGCCGGCATGCAGGTGCCGATCCTGATGATGACCAACGCGGGCGGCGTGCTGCCGACCGGAGTGCTCAACGACCGGCCGGCCTTCGCGCTGTTCTCGGGCCCGGCGGCCGGCGTCATCGGCTCGCTTGCGATCGGCACACGCATCGGCGCCGAGAACCTCCTGATCACCGACATCGGCGGCACGAGCTTCGACGTCGGCGTGGTGGTGGACGGCCGGCCCTTGATGCGCCGCGAGATCACGGTCGCGGGCGCCGACATCCGGGTGCCCTCGATCGACGTCGCCTCGATCGGCGCGGGCGGCGGCTCGATCGCGGCGGTGCGGTTCGGCAACCTCACGGTCGGCCCGCAGAGCGCCGGCGCCAATCCCGGCCCCGCCTGCTACGGCCGCGGCGGCACCGAGCCGACCGCGACCGACGCCGACCTGGTCCTCGGCGTGCTGGATCCCGACAACTTTCTCGGCGGCGCGATGGCGCTCGACGTCGAGGCCGCGCAGCGCGCGATCGCCGACAAGGTGGCAAAGCCGCTCGGCATGAGCGTCACGGAGGCGGCCTGGGGCATCCGCGAGGTGCTCGATGCCCGCATGGCGGACCTGTTGCGCCGCTCCACCATCGAGCGCGGCCACGATCCGCGCGAGTTCACGTTCTTCGCCAATGGCGGCGCCGGCCCCTCGCATGCCTGGGCGCTGGTGCGCGAGCTCGGGCTAGGCAGCTTCGTGGTGCCGGCGGCGGCGACCGCGCAGTCGGCGTTCGGCTGCGCCAATTCGAGCCTGGGGCTTACCCGCGAGCAGCCGGTCTACCTGCGCGTCGCCTCGGACGCGCTGCCGGCGGCTTCCGCGCTCCAGGCCGTGCACGACGCGCTCGTGTCGCTCGAGGCGGACGTGCGGGACGGGCTCGGGGCCGCGGGCGCGCGCGGAACCATCAGCGTCGAGCGCGTGCTCGCCATCCGCTATCGCGGCCAGACCAACGCGCTCGATATCGCGATCGCGCGCGGCCCGTTCAACGAGCGCGCGTTCGAAGCGGCCGTGGCGCGTTTCGAGCGCCAGTACGAATCTCTGTTCGGCCGCGGCGCCACCTATGCCCGCGCCGGCTTCGAGATCCTCAGCGCCCGCGCCATCGGACAAGGCCTGCTGCCGCCGCCCGCCAGCAAGGCCAGGGGCGAGCCGTTGCGGAAGTCGGGCCGCCGCCGCGTCGTGTTCGACGATCCGGCTAAGCCGGTCGACACCGCGATCTACCGCACCACCTTCCCGCCGCCCGGCAGCCGCGTGGCGGGACCGGCGATCATCGAGTTTCCCGGCCAGAGCGTGGTCGTGCCGCCGCGCGGCGTCGCCCGCGCCGACAAGGACGGCAACCTGCATGTGAGCGTCGCGCGATGACATCGCCTCGAAAAAAAGCCAAGACGCACGCGCGCAAGACGAACGCCATCAACGCGGTCACCTACGAGGTCGTGCGCTCGCGCCTGCTCGCCATCACCGAGGAGATGCGCATCGCGCTGCAGAGCGTGTCGGGCTCACCCACCGTGACCGAGGCTTCCGACTTCTTCACCGGCCTGTTCCTGCCCGACGGCTCGTTCGCCTCGATGGGGCTGCAGGTCTCGTTCCAGGCCTCGGTCGTGGGCCATCTCATTCGCGCCATCGCGCGGCGGTCGCACCTTTCCGTGCGCGACGGCGACATGTTCTGCGGCAACGATCCGTTCGTCGGCGCGCTGCACCAGAACGACGTGCAGCTCACCGGCCCGATCTTCGCCGACGGCGAGATCGTCGCCTGGGCCGGGGTCGAATGCCACGTCACCGACATCGGCGGCATGGATTTCGCGAGCTGGTCGCCGAAGGCGCGCGACGCGCGCCAGGAGGGCTTGCGCATTCCCTGCGTCAAGCTGGTCGAGCAGGGCGAGCTGCGCGAGGACATTTTGGAGATGATCCTCACCGCGACGCGGCTGCCGGCCCAGCTCGGCCTCGATTTCCGCGCCTTCATCGCCACCATCAACGTGGCGCGCCAGCGCATGGACGAGCTGATGGGGCGCTACGGCGCCGCGACCGTGGTCGAGGTAATGCATCGGATGATCGCGGCATCCGAGCAGCGCATGCGCGCGCGCCTTGCCGAGCTGCCCGACGGCGAGTTCCACGCCACCGATTTCCTCGAGCACGACGGCCATACCAACTCGCTCTACAAGCTCGACCTGCATCTCACCAAACGCGGCGAGCGGCTCACCTTCGATTTCTCCGGCTCGAGCAAGCAGGCGCCTGGCTTCGTCAATTGCACCCGCTCCGGCCTCGTCGGTGCCGTCACCGGCTCGCTGCTGCCGATGCTCGCCTATGACATTCCCTGGAACCAGGGCATCCTGCGCACGGTCGAGATCGTGGCGCCCGACGGCCTGATCTGCACCGCGACCTATCCGGCGCCGGTCGGCGCCGCCACCGTCGAGGCGATCTGGGTGGTGTCGAACGCGGTGTCGCTCGCGCTCAACCGGCTGCTCGCCTGCTCCGAGCGCTATCGCGAGCGCGTGCAGGCGGTGAGCGACGGCACCATGGCGACGTTCAATCTCGGCGGCATCAACCAGTACGGCGAGCCGTTCGGACTGCACCTCATGGACCCTCTCGCCGGCGGCTATGCGGCCTTCGCCAGCAAGGACGGCTACGACGGCGGCGGTCCGAACAACTGCCCGGTGCCCTGCATCGCCGACGTCGAGCGCAACGAGCAGGCGGTGCCGCTGTTCTATTTCTATCGTCGGCTCGCGCGCGACACCGGCGGCGCCGGCACCTATCGCGGCGGCCTGTCCGCGGAGGTCGCGATCACGCTCGGCGGCATCGAGGCGGCCGACGCTCTGATCATGACCCATGGCGCCGAGGTGCCGAACACCGCCGGCCTGTTCGGCGGCTATCCGGGCGCGACCGTGGTCCAGCGCTGGGGCGAGCAGGCCGCGACGGACGGCATCCTGCACGACGACGTTGCCTGGGAGACGTTCGGCCCCAAGCCCGGCCTCATTCGCATGAAGCGTGGCGACGTGTTCGCGGTGAGCTGGCAGGGCGGCGGCGGCTTCGGCGATCCGCTCGAGCGCGAGCCGGATGCTGTCCTTGCCGACGTGCGCCGCGCCCTCGTCTCAGACGCGGCCGCGTCCGAGGTCTATGGCGTCGTGATCGGCCGCAAGGGCGTCGATCTCGCCGCCACCAAGGAGCGTCGTGAGGCGATCCGGCGTGCTCGCGTCGGCACGCTGTGCGAGGAGCCCGATCGCTTTTCGACCGGCGAGCGCATCGCCTCGATCGGCGGCCGGCTCTTTATCGTGCGCGACACGCGCGGCCTGCACGTCGTTTCCTCCGCTGGCTTCATTCTCTCGACCGGCTCGACCCGCTGGCGCGCGGGCGCTGTCGCCGTGCCGATGGAGCCGCCGGCCGCACTGCCAATCCGCTTGCACGAGCAGCTCGCCATGAGCGCCTATTGCTGCCCGGCGACCGGCACGTTGCTGTCGGTCGATATCCACGAGAAGGACAGCATCCCGCACGACGATATCGTGCTCGATCTCGATATGCTTGTTGAAGGCACGGCCGAGCCGCGGGCACAGCCGGCTCCCTCTCCCATAGGGAGAGGGGTGGGGTGAGGGGTTACAAACTATCGAGGGCTCGAACCCCCTCACCCCAACCCTCTCCCCTGCGGGGACTCCCGCCGTGCCGTGATGAGGGTCCGAGCCCAATAACGAGGTACAATGACAACGAAATCGGAAACTGCCCTCCATGCCCTGCAACCGGCCGACCGGCCGCCGCCCGACTACGACCGGCCCGCGACCTACCCTGCCATGATCTGCGAGAAGGACGTCGCGGTGCCGATGCGCGACGGCGTCAAGCTCTCGGTCGACATCTACCGTCCCGACTCGCCCGAGAAGTTTCCCGCGCTGCTGGCGTTCGCGATCTACAACAAGGATTTCCAGGGCCCCGAGATGGCGGACGCGATCCCGCCGCAGCCGGCCTGGGCGCCCTTGTGGACCGGGCCGATGGAGACCGGCGACACGCGCTTCTTCGTCTCGCGCGGCTACGTGCACGTGATCGGCATGCCGCGCAGCGTCGGCAAGTCGGAAGGCGGCGGCGCACGCACGTTCGACAGCTACGACCTGATCGAATGGATCGCGGCACAGCCCTGGTGCGACGGCAATGTCGGCATGGTCGGCATCTCGGGCTTCGGCGCCGAGCAGATGCACGTCGCCAAGCAGCAGCCGCCGCATCTCAAGGCGATCTTTCCGTTCGATCCGCGCGGCGCCTATGGCGTGCTGGGTGGTTTTCGCGAGGAATATCCGGGCGGCGTCATCCACCTGTTCCGCTATCTCGTCGGCCACTTCTCGGCCATGCATCAGGTGAAGGGCCAGCCCGGAACGCTGCCGCCAGAGCGCGAGGCGCTCTGGCGCGCGGCGATGGCCAATCCCGACTACAAGATGTATCCGCACGTCTACAATCTGCTGGCGCAGAAGGGCCAGCACATGCCGCCCTATTTCGATCTCCTGATCGATCCGTACGACACGGAGGCGGCGGTCGAGAAGAGCGAAGCCGAGTTCGCGCAGATCAAGGTGCCGACCTATACCGGCTCGGGCTGGTATGGCTACACGTACAAGACCCATCTCAACGGCGCGCAGAGCTATTTCGCCAATATCGTGGCCCCGAAGAGGCTGATGTTCACGGGGCCCGGCCATCTCGAGCGGCCGTTCCATTCCTTTCACCACGAAATCCTGCGCTGGCACGACCACTGGCTCAAGGGCATCGACACCGGCATCATGCGCGAGCCGCGCGTGAAGTTCTGGGTCATGGGCGAGAACGCCTGGCGCACCGCCGACGACTGGCCGCTGCCGGACACGCAGTGGACCAAGCTCTATCTCAATTCCTGGGAGCGCCTGTCGCCTCAGCCCTTTACGCCCTCAAGCGTCGACGACACCCAGCCGCCTGACGTGTTCGTGCAGATGCCGCCGACGCAAACGAGCCGGATCGAGCGGCTGCGCTATGTCAGCGAGCCGCTCGCATACGATCTGTTGGTCGCGGGCCCGATCGTGCTCAATCTCTTTGCCGCCATCGACCAGGACGACACCAACTGGATCGTCATCCTCAAGGACATCGGCCCTGACGTGTCGGTGCGGACCGTGCGCACCGGCGAGCGCGATCTGCCGACGGGCCTGCCCGAGCGCGAGATCACCCGCGGCTGGCTCAAGGCCTCCCATCGCGCGCTCGATCCCAAACGCTCGAAGCCCTGGAAGCCATGGCATCCGCTCACCCGCGCGGCGCAGAAGCCCGTCGTTCCGGGCGAGGTGAACGAATACGCGATCGAAATCCTCGCGACCGCCAATCTGTTCAGGACAGGCCATCGCATCGCGCTCGAGATCGCGAGCCTCGACCTGCCGACCGGCGTCGCCGGCGCGACCGATGCGGAATACGTGCCCTATCACATCTGCAGCAGCAGGACGACCGTGCATCGGATCTTCCACGACACCGCGCGGCCGTCGCACCTGCTGCTGCCGGTGATCTCTTGAGCTTGATCGTTCAGGGCACGGCCATCTTTTTTTCTGCGGCCGGCGCGAGCGCGAGCTGCCAGCCCGGCCGCGCGGTGTGCAGGAGCACGAGCACGACAATCGCCGCGGCGAACAAATAGGACTGCGCGACATTCAGGACGCTCGCCGCCAACAGGTTGGTGACGGGAATGAAGTTGCTGATCAGGACATAGCTGCCGATCAGCAGAAAGAGGCGCCGCCGATCCCCGACCACGCTCGCCAGCACGACGGCCAGGACCGGGAAGATCGTGCCGTAGTGATGCTCCCAGGCGATCGGCGAGGCGATCGTGATGCTCAGCGCCATGGTGCAGAAATCGAACGTGCGATCGGGATCGCCGTCACGACCTCGCCGGAGCAGCGCCACCGACACCAACACGATCGAAGTAATCAGCGTGCCGACGTAGACGAGCGGGCTAAACGGCGGGAATCCGTTGTCGTTGAAATCGAGGCTGTTCCACGACGCTGGATCGATCAGGACCATCACGCGGTTGAGGAGCCCGTTGACGGACTGGTTCGGGTAGAAGGTCTCGCCACGCTCCGCCAAGAAGAACAGCACCTTCAGATAGTCGACGTGATTGGCAAAGCCGTAGGCCAGGATCGACGCGCCGACGCCAACTGCCCCCGTGATCGCAAAGGCGGTCGCGAACCGCCACTCGCGGCGCAACAGCGCCCACAGCATGAACAGGCCGTAGTGCGGCTTCACCAGCGCCATCACGCCGATCAGAACCCCGCTCGGCACCTTCCTGTCCGTCACCCAGCACAGCAGCGCCAGCGCGAACAGCCCATTGAGCCAGTTCTGGATCTGGCCAAGCGTGTAAGCCTTCACCAGCGGATAAAAGGTCAAGGCCAACGCCAGCACGATCACGAAACGCGCCGCCACCATGGAACCCGAAGCGGGCGGCGCCTGCCTCTGGCGCAGTCCGATCTCCAAGATCGCAGCCGCCGACACGGCCGACATCAATATGAACAACCAGCCCAGGACATCAGTGACCGTTGGCAGATCGTAAACCTTGCACTCCTCGGTCCGGATCCCTTCCGGACCGACCAGCCATAGCAGTCCTGCTACGGCAAACAGCGACGACGGCGGATATTGGACCTTGAGCTTGCGCTCGAAAAAGAGCTCCGAATAGAGCGGCTCGGTATGCCGCTCCTGCGCATATTTCAGCGAGACCGACATGACCCCCCAGGAGTCGTCGCAGCCGCGGCCGCGCAGCACGTCCCAGGTATGCTGCAGCACCGTCTCCTTGTAGGGCTCCGGCGACGTGAGCCACAGCACGCCATTGAACACAAAGGCATTGAGCAGCAGGAACACCGCCAGATAGCGCGTCAGCGCGGCTGGAGATGGGATCGCCGTAGCCTGTGTCATGGATGCCCCTGCGCCGCCAGCGGGGCGGCTGCCGTCTCAACCCGCCAGAAGCCGCGCACCAGCGCCGCAAAGATCAGGCAGGCTCCGAAAAGCCAGATCGAAACCAGGCTGCGCGACAGGATCGCTGCATACCAGCTCGGCTCCATCGGCGACCAGATGATGACCGGCACCGATTGGATGATCATCCCAGCGCGCATGAGGCCGCGCGTAATGGCATCGTCCGGAAGCGGCAGATGGCCGCCGAGATAGAGCGCAAACAGCGGCAAAAACCACACGTAATAGTGTGTCCACGAGATCGGGCTCGTGATCAGCGCAAGGTTGATCATCAGCGCGAATTCCAAGAGGTCGCGCCGGCTCGGCACGCCCTCTCCCGCTGCCTTCGGGGTACGCCGATTGGCACGCCAGATCAGGAAAAACGATCCGCCGAACAAGGCTGCCAAAATGAAAAAGCGCGCGATCCGGTGAAACAGCGTCGGCTCAAGCGGCGGATCCCAGTGAATCAGGAACTCCTCGCCTTTTGTTAAGCGAACCAGGAATCCGTCGACCGACTGGACATTATAGGCCGGAATATAGGCGTTGAGAAACGGCTGCACCCATTCCTGGTACCAGCCGATATTGCCGTCGATCCCGAACAGCAGCAGCGATAGCAACGCCGCGACACCGATTATCGTGGCACCGCCGGCGACGATGGTCCAGCGCTGGCGCAGCATGAAATAGACGCCAAGCAGCAGCAGCGGCAGCTTGATCAAGGCGCTGGCGCCGAAGGCGAGGCCGGCCGCGTAATTGTGCTTCCTGCGCCAGAGCGCCAGCCCGATCACCAGGAACAACAGGATGAAATGCGAGCTCTGACCTTCGCGCAAGCTGGTGACGACCGGTCCGCTGATCAGGAACAAAAACAGCAGCAAGGCGGCGCGCGGTGGGTCCAGCTTGGCTATTTGCACCAGCAGCGCCCACGCAGCAAGGAGAGCGCAGACGCCAAGCCCCCACCAAACCCATCCGACCCATTCTTCGCCGACCAGAATGAAAGGCACATACAGCCAGCCAATGACCGGCAGATTGGAAAACCCGCCCTTCTCGGTCAGCGGCCAGGTGGCGCTCAGGCCATCCTCCCAGAGCGTTTCGGCCGCCGGCCAGTTGGCCTTGTAGAAATCGGAGAACAGGGCGGACGGCTCCGAAAACTGCCAAACGATCACATGGATTGTGATCCCGCCGAGCACGGTCACGAGCCAGAGCGCCGCACGGTTTTGCGTCAGCCGGTCGCGCACGACCGCAATGCCGTTGTTCATCATGGATACGCCGCGGCCAAGCCTTTCCGCCCTCGTGCACGGCCACGCCCGTCCGTGTAGGGCCCGAAACCTACCCGCGATGAGGCAAGGCGGCAACCGAGCAGATCGGCCGTATGCCGGTGGTCCCGCAGCGGATCAATTCGCCAGCGATCAGCCATCGCGCGCGGCCAGCGGATCCGCCGCCGGAGCGTGCCGGATGTCGCGCGTAGCGGCCGCCGGCGGCCGCGTCAGGACACACCAGAGGATGGCCACAACATAGAGCGCCAGGGACGCCCATTCGCGTGAATCCTTCACCGGCTCAACCCACCAGAATGACAATGTGAAGGGCGCCAGGATCGCGACCCCGATCACGAACCGCGCCAGCCACCACCGCGGCACCAGGGCCGCCAGCGCAATCGTCCAGACCAGATACCACGGCCAGAGGTGTGCGATCGCCACGAACGAGATCGCGGACATGATGGCAAGCGAGGCTTTCAGGGCATTGTCATGCGTTGGCGATTTCACCAGCGCAAACAGATAGTAGATGACGATGAGGACAAAACCGACCGTGATCAGGTGATCAATCGGATCCAGCGAGATGCCGAGCCCAAGCTCGACGGCCTCGATGGCGTGACGCGGCTGCAGGAACTCCCACTCGCTGATCACCCGCGTACCATCGAAAAAGGCGGGCGATCGAAAGAAGAGGCCGAAGATCGCAAGTCCCAGGAGACCCGGCCCGACCAGGCGCAGGATGAGCTGGCGCCACGACAGCCCGTGCAGGCGCCAGGCCACGATGGTGTCGACGAGAAACAAGGGGGCCGTCACATACTTGGACAGCGCCGATCCGACCAGGGCGACCGGCGCACTCCAACGGCCCTGCGCCAGGAGCGCCAGCCAAAGCAACGCCAGCCACACCATGAAGATGTCATTGTGGCCTTCGGCGACCGTCTGCAGCAGCCCGAGCGGCATCCAACCGGCCACCGTCATGGCGAGGCAGCGATCGAGCGCAGGCCGATCCGCCGCAATCCTCGCGATCAGCAGCAAAGACCAAAGCCATGCCGCCAGCAACACCGCCTTGAACAGGATTGCGGCCGCCAGCACGCTTTTGCCGGTCACCGCCATCAGGATGGCCGACAGGATTGCCCAGGCGGGCCCGTACGACATGACCATCGGAAAATGGTCGAGCGGCAGGCCAACCAGCGTCTCGTCGGTGAACAGATTGTGGTAGGGGTTCGTCCCCTCCGCGGCCATCCGGCCCCAGGCCATCGACAGCCAGAAATCCTGGGTGAAGACCGGGAACGCCAGTACGCTCACGGCCGCGAATGCGATCGACCAGCGCATCAACAGCGCGGCCATGCTCGCATCCAGCGTGTGCTCGCGGCGATAGAGGATCACCACGAGCGCGATGCAGGCAACCGTCACAATCCCAACCGGCACGCAGTAGCTGATGATGACGGCCGCGCTGCTCTCGAACATGCTGGAGAGCCCGACCAGCGGGAACTTCGTGGCGAGATCACTGAAGAACGCCATCGCGTGGGGCGCGGCCGGATGGTTCCGCCACAGCGCAGGTGCCTGCGCATAGGACAGGAGCGTAAGCACCAGATAGGCCGCCAGCACCACGGCCCCGAGGATATTGACACCAACGCGAAGGAATGAGGTCTGCGGCACCAACGTCCTTTCCCTCCCGGGATCCAGATCCACCAAAGCCGAATACACCAAGACCGATAGGGCGGTCGGACGACGGGCCCGACCTTATGGTAAACGGCGGCCTTTCCGCGGCGGACAGTTGTGCCCGCTCAGCAAAATTAACGCAACGCCCACCCCGCGCAGCCTCGCACCTGGGTCAAGTCCATGACGGGGGGCGCGCTGGCGTGGCGCCGGCCGTACCTCTAGAGCATGCCCCGTTCCGTTGGAATCGGGACATGCTTCGGCGAACCGGTGTCCACTTTGCTGGAACATGCGCTAACATCGTCGGCGAATCCCAGACCCCCTGATCCGGCTTGATGCACCCATCCTCGCAACGCGTCCTGATGATCGAAGCCCCGCGGCAGGCCCGGTTCGCGGACCGGCCGCTCCTTCCCCCAGGGCCCGGCGACGTGGTGGTGCGCTCGCTCTATTCGACGTTCAAGCACGGCACCGAGATGATGGCCTATCTGGGCCGCACGCCGCACGCATCCCGGGTGTTCAATCCATCCCTCCGGCTGTTCGAAACCGCGCCAGCGCCGCAGCCGTTCTATCCACGCCCGCTGGGCAGCATGGTGGTGGGCACGGTCGAATGGGCGGGCGAGGACGATTTGCGGCCCGGCGATCGGGTCTTTGGCTGGGCACCCATTGCCGACGTCCATGTCATGCCGGCCACAAGCCTGCGCCCGCTTGGCGCGCTCACGCCCGAACAGGCGCTGTGCATCGACCCGGCAAGCTTTGCGCTGGGCAGCGTGCTCGACGGGCAGATCGGAACATCGGACAAGGTGCTGGTCACCGGTCTCGGCGCCATCGGCCTTTTCACTATCCAATACTGCGTGGCGTTGGGCGCGCGGGTGGTGGCTGCGTCAAGCTTCGAGGAACGCCGCCGTTTGGCGACATCGTTCGGCGCCAGCGAGGTCTACGATCCCCGCTCCGATGGCGACGTCGCGCGCACAATCAAGGAACGCATCGGCGGCGTCGATGCCGCGATCGAGTGCTCCGGCAGCCTCGAGACTCTGGCCATGACCATCCGCGCCGCACGCCAGTGCGGTCGCATCGTCTGCGTCGGCTTCTACGCTCCCGGCACCATCAACCTCGGCGAGGAGTTCTTTCACAACCGGCTCACGCTTCTAGCCTCGCTGCCGGCATTTGCGTGGAACAATCCGGTGCGCACGACCCCGCCGCTCTACGCCCGGGACCTGCAAGACATGGCGGTGCGCGACTTCCAGGCAGGCAAGATCACGCCGCGGGGAGTCCTGAACCCCACCGTCGCGTTTCGCGACGCCGAGCAAGCCGTCAAGCTGATTGCGGACGAGCCGCAACGGGTCGTTAAAGTCCTTGTGCGGCACGATTGAGACGAATGGTCATGCACCAGCCGGCCCGCATTCATGTCACCTTCCCGGTCCTCAACGAGGAGGCCCAGCTCGAGAGCTCGATCGAGCAGACCATCGCGTTCTGCAACCAGCACAAGCTCGAGATTCACGAGCTCTGCATCGCGGACAACGGCTCCACCGATCGCACGCCGGAAATCGGTCAGGCGCTGGCGGCACGCCATCCCAATCTCAGCTATCTGCGAGCGGGCAAGCGCGGCTTCGGCCTCGCCTTGAAAAAAGCCTGGGGCGCGACCGATGCGGATGTCGTGGGCTATATGGATATCGATCTCGCGACCGACCTGCGCCACCTCAAGGAGGTCTGCGACCATGTCGCGCGCGGTGACGGCTACGAGCTCTATCTCGGCTCGCGTTTGAAACAGGGCGCCTCGGTCAGGAACCGCACGCTGTTGCGGGAGTTCACCTCTCGGGTGTTCAACCGGCTGCTGCGCCTGCGGCTTGGCGTGTCGTTCTCGGACGCCATGTGCGGCTTCAAGTTCATCGACCGCAACCTCTACCGGCAGCTCATCGATCGATTCGAATTCACCGACGACTGGTTCTTTGCCACGCAGCTTGCGGTGCGCGCCGAATGGGTGGGCGCCAGGATCCTGGACATGCCGGTTGACTGGACCGACCAGCCGGACTCGAAGTCCTCCGCGCGCCTGTTCAACCTGTCGCGACTTTATCTCGCCGGCATTTCCGAGCTGAGAGAGGAAAAGAGACGGCTCACAAGCACGCCCGCGGGCGCGGGGCGTTAATGCGGGAACTTCAAATCGGCGGCACTGGTCGAAGGCTGTGAGCATGATGGAGATCGACTACCCGCACATCATCATCGGCGGCGGGACCTATGGCTGCTTTGCCGCGCTCAGGCTGGCGCAGCTCCATGGCGGCAGCACTGTCGTGATCGTCGAGCAGGAGCAGGACATCATGCTGCGCGCCTCCTACAACAACCAGGCGCGCGTCCACAACGGCTATCACTATCCGCGCAGCCTCCTGACGGCGCTGCGCTCGCGCATCAACGCACCGCGTTTCATCGCCGAGTTCAAGGACGCGATCTTCACCGCCTCGGAGCAGTACTACGCGGTCAGCCGGCGGCAATCGAACGTGACGGCGGGCCAGTTCGCCCAGTTCTGCCGGCGCATCGGAGCAGACCTCAAGCCCGCCCCCGCGGAGGTCAGGCGGCTGTTTAATGACGAGTTCATCGAGGCGGTCTTCAGCGTCACCGAGCACGCCTTCGATGCCGACAAGCTGCGCGAGAGCCTGCGCGAGCGGATCAAGGCTTCGGGCATCACCGTGCTCACCGGAACCGAAGCCACAAGAGTTGTCGCGGGCGCAAGGCTTGAGGTCGAGACGCAGGACATGCGTTCGGGCGACCGGCGGACGTTGCGCGGTCGCCATCTCTACAACTGCACTTATTCGCGATTGAATCGGATTCTGTCACAGAGCGGCCTACAGACGATCCGGCTCCGGCACGAGGCGACCGAGATCGCGCTCGTCGAATTGCCCCCGAGCCTGCACAATCTCAGCATCACGGTCATGTGCGGGCCGTTCTTCTCGGTCATGCCGTTTCCACCGCAGCGGCTTTCGACTCTCAGCCATGTGAGCTACACGCCGCACTACGAATGGACCGACGACCCCGAGGCCGGCGGACATTCCCCCCATGCCCCGGCGTTCCCGTTGCGCACGCGCTTCGATAGAATGCGACGCGATGCGGCACGATACGTGCCCGCGTTGCGGGAGTGCAGCTACGTGAGATCGCTGTGGGAGACCAAGACTATTCTGCCGCAGAGCGGCGTCAACGACAGCCGGCCGATCCTGTTCAAGCGCGATCCGTCGGCGCCGAACGTCATCTCCATTCTGGGCAGCAAGATCGACAACATCTTCGACCTCGATGAGGCGCTGCCGGCGCCGGGCGCCGAGCTGGCTCTGACGCGATGAACAGCCGGAGGGACGAATGAGGCGCGACATCTTCGTCTCCGTGGTGGTTCCGCTGGAGAACGATCTCGACATCCTGCCCGCGGTCGTGCGTGAGCTCGATGCCGTCATGCGAGCTCACTTCGGCGACTACGAGCTCATTTTCATCGACGACGGCTCGAGTGACGGCACGCGCTCGTTCTTCGAGCGCGCGAAGTCGGAAATCCCGTGCTTTCGCTATTGCCGGCTGACCAGGCCGTTCGGCCTCGAGGTCGCGATCGCTTGCGGGCTCGAGCAGGCCATCGGCGACGTCATCGTGGTGCTCAATCCTGCCGTCGATCCGCCCGAGCGCATTCCCGAATTTGCCGAGAAGGCCAACGACACCGACGGCATCGTGATCGGCATCGCCACCGACAAGTTCAGACGCTCATGGTTCTATCGGCTCGCCTATCAGGCTTATTACGGGCTGTGCCGCGCCTTCCTCACTCGCTCGCAGGTCTATGGCGCCACCCATTTCATGGCGCTCACGCGCACGGCGCTCAACGCGCTGCTCACGATCAAGGACAGCTTCCGCTACATCCGGGTGCTGGCGATGTACGCTGGCTTCGAGGTCACCAAGATACCCTATGATTTCACGCCCCGGCGCGACCCGCCGCGCCATCGCCGCGCGCTCGCGCTGCTCGAGAGCGCGGGCCACATGATCGTGTCGAATTCGGACCGGCCGCTGCGGGTTGCCGCACTGATCTCCGCGCTCATGGGTTTCGCCGATTTCGCCTTCCTGATCTACATCGTGGCGATGCGGGTCTTCTACATCGACGTGGCGCCCGGCTGGGCGTCGACCAACTTCTTCAACGCCATCATGTTCGGCCTCATCTTTCTGGTCCTGGCCGTGCTCTGCGAATATCTGGCCGAGCTGCGCAGCGAGGTGAAGCGGCGGCCGCTCTATGTGGTGCAGGGCGAGCTGCAGAGCAACGTCATGCTGGCCAATGCGGAGACGCGCAACGTCGTCTCGCACGAGGACCGGGTCGAGGCGGTGGCGCGCCCACCGCAACGCGCCAACCCATGAACACGAGCCCCATCCCCAATCAGTTTCCCGGTTCGAAACGTGCGCCAGCACCACGCGACTGTCTTCGTCGGCCGTCTACAATGCCTTCTCCATCGGCAGAGTCGTGATCCATCGGCCTGTAGCTGCTGCATAGGCGTTGGCGACCGCAGGTCCAATCGGTGGGACACCGGGTTCGCCGATGCCACTCGGGGCTGCGCTCGAGGGAACGATGTGCACCTCGACGACCGGCATCTCCTCAAAACGCAAGGGCCGATAGGTATCGTAGTTTGTTTGCTCAACATGCCCGCCCGCGCCGAGGATGATCTCCTCGCGCAGCGCTGCGCCGAGCCCAAACCCGATACCGCCCTCGACTTGGGCGCGGATGACGTCTGGATTGACGGCCACCCCGCAATCCACCGCGGCGACAACGCGATCGACCTTGAACTGTCCCCGCTCGCCCATCGTAATCTCGGCCACCTGCGCGACGACGGTACCGAAGGATTCGTGCAGTGCCATTCCGCGAAAACGACCAGCGGGCAGTGCGGAGCCCCAGCTCGCTTTTTCGGCCGCCAAGCTCAAAACGGCCAGGTGGCGCGGCTTCTGCCGCAACAACTCGCGACGCAGCGACACAGAATCTTTCCTCGTTTCGCGGGCGATGCGGTCAATCATCGTTTCCATGACGTAGCCGGTATGCGTGTGGCCGACGGAGCGCCACCAGAGTATCGGCACCCCGACACTGGTGTTGTGAACCTCCGCGCGGAAGTTCTCGAGCTCATACTCGGTGTCGTGGACGCCCTCGACCGACGTCGCATCCACGCCGTTCTTGACCAGCATCTGCTCGAATGGAGTTCCGATCAGGATTGACTGTCCGACAATGCGGTGTTGCCAGCCGGCGATCGAGCCGTCAGCACCAAGACCAACGCGGACCTTGTGTAGCATAAGCGGACGATAGCGGCCACCGGTCATGTCATCCTCGCGCGTCCACACGACCTTCACCGGCGCGCGCCAGTTCAACGCCTTGGCGGCCTCGACCGCCTCCGTAATGATATCCGCATCCATGACCGCCCGCCGCCCGAAGCCGCCGCCGGTCTTCATCACATGCATGCGGACCTTGTCCGGCGTGATCCCCGCAATCTGCGCGGAGACCGCTTGATACAGATCAGGCAACTGGTGGCCGCCCCAAACGTCAAGCGTGCCATTCGAAAACCGCGCCACGGCATCAAGAGGCTCCATCGCGGCGTGGGCAAGGTAAGGAAATTCGTAGGTTGCCTCGATCATGCGAGCCGCGCGCGCGAGCCCTGCCTCCGCGTTGCCCCGTTCGGCGGCGACCGTGCCTGGCCGATCCGCCACAGCGCGGTATTCGGCCAGCCGGTCCGCTGACGATTTCTTCTCGGCCCGAGAATCGTCCCACTCAACCTTGAGCGCATCGCGACCGCGCATCGCGGCCCACGTGTCTTCGGCGACGACCGCGACACCACGCGAGATCTGAACCACATCAACGACGCCCGGAACGCGCCGCGCCTCGCCCGTATCGAACGATTTCACAGTCGCTCCAAACAACGGCGGGTGCGCCACGACCGTCGTCAGCATCCCTGGCAGGCGCACGTCAATCGTGAACACCTCGCGCCCAGTGGACTTGGCCGCCGAGTCAATGCGGCGGAAATCGGCCGCGCCGATTGTCGTCCAATCCTTCGACTGCTTCAGGTTCACTTGTTGCGGGACAGGCTCCTGCGCCGCGCGATCGGCAAGCTCGCCGAACGCGGCGCTGCGACCGCCGGGCCCGCTCAACAGACCCTTTTCAAGGCGGATTTGGTCTGGCGGGACGTTCCAAGCGCGCGCGGCAGCCGAGATCAGCATGGCGCGAGCGGTGGCCCCTGCCCGCCGATAGCGCTCCCATGATGAGGCCATGGCGGTTGAGCCGCCGGTTCCTTGCGCGCTGCCGCCCCAGGCAAGATTGCCGTACAGTGCGACATTGCCCGCCGCGCCTTCTGAACGCAGCTGAGCCCGGTCGGCATCGAGCTCTTCCGCGACAAGCGTCGCAATCCCATGATAGCAGCCTTGGCCCATGTCCATATGAGCCGAGAAGATCGTCACGGTGTTGTCGGTTCCGATTCTGACGTAGCCGTCGAATGGATTCGAAGCCGCAGCGCGCGATGGCGACTGTCCCAACGACGTCTGCGGCGCAAAGCCGATTGTCAGGCCGGCGCCAATGGCCGCCGCGCCCTTGATCAAATCGCGGCGGCTCGTTGACACCGGAGCTTGCGCATTCCTGATGCGCTTCGATACGGGGAGCATGGTCACCTCCTCAAAGCATCTTGGCAGCGTCGAGAACGCCGGCTCGAATCCGTTGATACGTTGCACAGCGGCAGAGATTGCCGTTCATCGCCGCATTGATGTCGGCATCGCTCGGAGCTTTTGTTCTCGTCAGCAACGCCACCGCGGCCATCACCTGGCCGGACTGGCAATACCCGCATTGTGGGACGTCCAGCCGCGCCCAAGCATCTTGGACGGTCTTTGCAACTCGGCCCTCGAGCCCTTCGATTGTCGTGATCCTGGCGTCGGCGACAGCCGATACCGGTGTGATGCATGAAAACATGGCTTGCCCGTCCACATGAACGGTGCAAGCGCCGCATTGGGCCATGCCGCAGCCGTACTTGGTTCCAGTCAAACCCAGAACATCGCGGAGTGCCCACAAAAGAGGCATGTTGGGATCGATATTTAAGTCGCGAGCTTCGCCGTTTACGGTCAATCGCATCCCTGCTCTCCATTTTTGGCTGACGAACTGACCCCCTTTGCTCTCCGGTTCAACTAACGAGTTGCTCTCCGGTTCGACTAACGAGCCGAGTTTGGTGTTAGCGTTATGGGGCCGTTCTCTTTGATTATGAGATTCCTCTCCTTGATTATGAGACTCCTCTCCCTTTCTACGCGCGCCAGATAGTCCTGCGTGTGAGAATTGCAACGGCGAGAATGTCGCACCGCACATGTCCGGGACGCGCTACAGATCAGCAGAGCGCTCAACAGATCGAGCTGCTGCCCGCGCGGCATCACAAGAAAGTGAGAGAGATCCGTGCTACATCTTGCGCGCTGGTCATTCGGCCAACCATGCCACATCTTGCGCGCTCGTCATTCGGCCAACCATATGTGCTCTCACATTATTGTTCCGACGGGGTGCGCGCGATGTCTTTCAGCTTCTTGCTGCACTATGCCACCATGTCTCTGCTTCCTGCAGTAAGCGAATTCCCACGTGGCGCCAGGCTTTCCGGCATGCACCGGCCGAAGCGTTGCCGCTCGGCCATAACCTTCCGTCTCGCACTGATCGTCTTGTCAGGGCTTGCAGCGCCGCTCCTGCCGCCGATTCTGGGATTGGCAGTTGCACAGCCCTTACCAACGGTGACCGTCACGCAGCCGATGGCCAAGCGTGTCACGAATTGGGAAGAGTATTCGGGGCGGTTTGTTGCCGTGGAGACGGTTGAGGTTCGTCCACGCGTCTCGGGGTTCATCGACAAGGTGCACTTTCGCGATGGTCAGATTGTCGGCGCCGGCGATCTGTTGTTCACGATCGATCCGCGCCCATTCCAGATCGCCTTGGAGAGCGCGCGCGCCGACGTCGCGCGCGCGATCGCGCAGGTCGAATTGGCCGAGAACGAGGTCGAGCGGGCCACTCCACTTGCACGATCGGGCACCCTGACGCAGCGCGAATACGATCAGCGGCGGGCCAATGCGAGCGCCGCACGCGCGCAGCTTCAGGCAGCGCAAGCAAGCCAGCGATTGGCGCTGCTCAATGTGGATTGGACCGAGGTGCGCGCCCCGATCGGCGGCCGTATCTCGGATAGAAAAATAGACGTCGGAAACATCGTCAGCGGCGGTCAAGTTGGGGCTACCTTGTTGACCACCATCGTCTCCATCGATCCGATTCATTTCATCTTTGAAGTCTCGGAGTCGGATTTCCTTCGATACTCGCGGCTCGGGCTATCGGGCGCGCGGCCCTCTTCGCGCGAGACCGCCAATCCGGTGCAGATCAAGCTCGCGGACGAGCAGGAGTGGAAACGAAGCGGCGAGATGAACTTCGTCGACAATCAGTTGAATCCACGCTCGGGGACCCTGCGCGGGCGCGCCGTGATTCAGAATGCGGACGGTCTCCTGACGCCGGGCGTGTTCGGGCGGATTCGCCTGTTCGGCGGCGAGATCGATGCCTTGCTGATTCCGGACAGTGCAGTGGTGTCGGACCAGACCCGCAAGATCGTATTTGCGGTCGGTCCGGATGGCGTCGTGCAAGCGAAGCCCATCGAGCTCGGGCCGATGATCGAGGGCCTGCGCGTGGTGCAGGCCGGACTGTCCCAGGATGACCGGGTCGTCTTGGATGGGCTTGCGAACCCGGCCGTGCGCCCCGGCGCGCGCGTCCTACCGCAATCGGACGCTGCCAAAGCGGCAAGCAGCAAGTAGCGCCAGAGCGCTCAGGTGGGAGAGCAGTCGTGATCAGGCTGTCACACTTCTTCATCGATCGGCCGATCTTCGCGACGGTCTTGTCGCTCATCGTCTTGATCGCCGGCTTGATCGCGCAGCGCACGCTGCCGATCGCGGAGTACCCGGACATCGCTCCACCCACTGTCAACGTCACCGCCACCTATCCCGGCGCATCTGCCCAGGTCATCGCCGAGACGGTCGCGACGCCGATCGAGCAGGAGGTAAACGGCGTCGACAATATGCTCTACATCGTCTCCCAGTCGACGGGCGACGGACGTATCTCGATTGACGTCGTCTTCAAGCCAGGGACCAACGTTGACCAGGCCCAGGTGCTGGTGCAGAACCGCGTCGCTGTCGCCGAGCCTCGCTTGCCGGAAGACGTGCGGCGGCTCGGCATCTCCGTCCGAAAGGCTTCGCCCGACCTGATGATGGTCGTGCACATGACCTCGCCCGACGGCAGTCGCGACCAGCAATACATCTCCAACTACTCAACCCTTTATGTGAAGGACGTGCTCGGTCGCATCGACGGTGTCGGCAATGTCCAGATTTTCGGGGCGCGCGACTACTCGATGCGGGTCTGGCTCGACCCTGCCCGAGTGGCCGCACGCGGCCTGACCGCCGGCGAGGTCGTGAATGCGGTCCGCGCGGCGAATCTTCAAGTCGCAGCCGGCGCCGTCAATCAGGCACCCGCAACCTCGCCAGGGGCATTCACGTTTTCGGTCCAGACTTTGGGCCGGCTCTCGGCGCCCGAAGAGTTCGGCAACATCGTTGTCAAAGCCGAGCCCGACGGATCAATCACGCGCGTGCGAGACATCGCGCGCGTCGAGATTGGCTCGCAGGATTACACCGTGAATGCCTATCTCAACAACAAGATCGCCACCGCCATCGTGATCTTCCAGCGCCCCGGATCGAACGCGCTTGCGACAGCGGCCAACGTCAAATCCGAGATGAACCGGCTCTCGAAGGATTTTCCGCCGGGCGTCGGATACTCGGTCGTCTACAATCCGACCGAGTTCATTCAGGCCTCCGTCGATGCGGTCGTCAGCACATTGTGGGAAGCCGTTCTGCTCGTCGTTCTCGTCGTCGTCCTGTTCCTGCAAACCTGGCGCGCCGCCATCATTCCGATCGTGGCCATTCCGGTCTCTCTCGTGGGGGCGTTCATTGTCATGTCGGCGACGGGAGTGTCGTTCAATACCCTCTCGCTGTTCGGTCTCGTGCTTGCCATTGGCATCGTGGTCGACGACGCCATCGTTGTGGTCGAAAACATCGAGCGATACATTCGCATGGGCCTGTCGCCCAAGGAAGCGGCCCACAAGACCATGGACGAAGTGGGCGGCGCTTTGGTCGCGATCTCGCTCGTCTTGATGGCCGTGTTCCTGCCAACCGCGTTCATTACCGGTCTGCAGGGATCGTTCTACAAGCAGTTCGCGATCACGATCGCGGCCTCGACTGCAATCTCCGCATTGGTTTCGTTGACCCTATCGCCCGCCCTGGCGGCGCTCCTGCTCAAGCCGCATCGGGAGAGCGAGGCTCACGAAACTGGCTTGTTGCACAAGCTCGGCACGCCCTTACGCTGGTTCTTCTCCGGCTTCAACCGCGGCTTCGGTCGACTGTCGGACAACTACGGCGCGTTGACCGCGCGAACGGTCCGGTTCAGCACGATCTTCCTTGTGCTCTATGCTGGCCTGCTCGCGCTGACTTATCAGCGCCTTGCCGCGACCCCGACCGGCCTCGTTCCACAACTCGACCGCGGCTATTTCATCGCCGCGTTCCAGCTTCCCCCCGGTGCCACGCTCGATCGAACCGATGCCATCGTTCGCCGCGCTGGCGACACGCTCGTCTCCCGCCCCGGTGTCCAGGAGTCGGTTGCTTTTGTAGGATTCGATGGCGCGACCTTCACGAACGCGCCCAACACGGGGGTGATCTTCGTGACCCTCAAACCTTTCAAGGATCGACATGCGGCGGGGCTCACCAAGGACGGCATCCTGCAGGATCTCCGGCAGCAGATGGCGGCCGAGCGCGAGGCCTTTGTCCTGGTGCTTGAACCCCCGTCCGTGCCTGGGATCGGGACTGGCGGAGGTCTGAAAGGTTACGTTCAAGACCGGTCCGGGCGCGGCCTCGTCGCGCTGGAGAACGCAACGTGGGCGGTGGCGGGCGCTGCCGGACAGACTCCTGGAATTGCCCAGGCCTTCACCCTTTTCAATACCCGAACTCCACAGATCTATGCCGATATTGATCGCACCAAGGCCGAGATGCTCGGCGTACCGGTCAGTCGCGTCTTTGAAGCGCTGTCGATCTACAACGGCTCCGCATTCGTGAACGACTTCAACATCCTCGGCCGCACCTACCGGGTCACGGCGCAGGCCGACAATCCCTACCGGCTGACGCTGCGCGATGTCGCCAATCTGATGACACGCAACGTGACTGGCGAGATGGTCCCCATTGGAACCGTGGCGACATTTCGCGACACGACCGGCGCCTATCGCGTCGCGCGCTACAATCTCTATCCGGCTGCCGAAGTGCAACTGGGGCTCCAGCGGGGTTTTTCCTCTGGTCAAGGGATTGCGGCACTCGAGAAGCTCGCGGCCGAGCGGTTGCCGTCCGGATTCGGATTTGAGTGGACCGAGATTGCTCTCCAGGAGAAGCTTGCCGGGAGCACCGCGATCATCGCGTTTGGGCTTGCCGTCGTGTTCGTGTTTCTGCTGCTGGCCGCCCTGTACGAGAGTTGGCTCTTGCCACTTGCCGTGATCCTGATCGTGCCGTTGTGTGCTCTCGCCGCGATGATTGGCGTCAACCTGCGCGGCCTGGATCGCAACATTCTCGTTGAGATCGGGCTTGTCGTCCTGGTCGGCCTTGCGGCGAAGAACGCGATCCTCATCGTCGAGTTTGCAAAACAATCGGAAGAGCTCGGCAAGAGCCGATTCGAAGCCGCCGTGGAAGCGGCGCGCACCCGATTGCGACCGATCCTCATGACCTCGCTTGCGTTCATCCTCGGCGTCCTGCCCCTGGTCATCTCCTCCGGTGCAGGAGCCGAGATGCGTCAATCCCTCGGCACCGCCGTGTTCGCCGGCATGCTGGGCGTGACGCTCTTCGGCTTGCTGTTTACGCCCGTGTTCTACGTCGTCTGCCGAAGACTGGCGCAGATAGGAACCGGTTCGTTCTGGCCCAGAGGGCGGCAGCGCGGCAAGCCAGCGGACGCCGCGCTCTCGCCGGACCTCTTTAGCCTTACTGACAAGTCCGCAGGGGCTGCCGAGTAATACAAAACTGGCGTTGGCGGAAACGCTGCTCAGTCCGTTCCGTCAGCGCGGCATCCCTTTGGCGATCCGAGCGAGCTCTTCCTGCACCCAGAGAAAGAGCTCCTGACGCTCCTGCGCCGCCATCACCATCTGCTTCGGCATACGGATATTCGGATCGGTCGCCGACAGCCGCTCGGCGATGCGGGTGAGCGTGTCGTGCGGCGCAATCTGCTTGCGGTCACGATCGAGGTGCGGAAAGGTCCGTGACTTGCCGTCAGGCGCGGGAATCCACGATGTCAGATCGAGGCCGGCATTGCCGTCCGGCCCGCCATGGCACTGGGAACAGTTCTTCTGCAGCACAAAGGCCACGCGACACGGCGGCGCATTCTCGAGCTTGGCGCCGGGGGCATGGTCGTAGCACGCCCGCGGATCGGCGTTGACCTGCCGGTAGCTGTTGCCCAGCATGATACGAACGATCGCGTTCTTCATCGCGGCCGACGAGTCGCGGGCCGCCTCCTGCTCGAACGATCGGGTCAGCTCGTCCAGATAGCCGCCTTCGATGGTCTGCTCTTCCGCCACCAGATATTCAAACAGCCGCTTCATCAGGCAGCGCTTGGCCTCCGGCGCTTTGTGAATGATTCGGGTGAGGTCTTCGATCGTCGTCCCATAGTCGTTGTGCTCCTCGTAGCGCGGTGAGCGCACGTAGCCTGTGCCCCACTCCCGCCCCGAGCCCCTGGGGGCGCGCCATGCGTTGCTGTATTTCGCGCGATCAATCTCGGCGCCATCGTCGAATGTCAGAGTCTGATCGTTCGCATAATCGGAGAAGTAGGTGCCGCGATCGCGGAAGAAGCCTGCCATCGGGTCAAGCTTGAAGTGGCAGCCGTAGCAGGGCGTGTCGGAGCCGTGGGCGCCGCCGACATGCTGCTGAGGATCGTCAAAGCCGACCGGCGTCAGATCGTCGCAGAAAAAGTGCTTGAGCAAATAGGCGCCGCGCCTGCGGTTGTAGTTGGTCGACGAGTTCTTCAGCGCCGTGCTCTGCTCGAAGCCGAACGCCAGCCACTTGTCCATGTCGAAGACGCTGAGGTCGAACGGCTTGAATTCCAGCACCGTCCGCGGCTTGTATCGTGAAGGCTCGAATTTGAGGATCTCGCCGAACGCGCGATAGTAGCGGTCGAGGGCGGCCCAGGCGGCGGCGGTCAGATTCTTGACGCTGGCCTGCGACTTGGGCTGGTCGACGCACTCCTGATTGTGTGCGCGCGCCACGATGGTGAGCGGCTCGATCAGCACGCGCCCGCGCGTCATCATCACAAAGATCTCAGAATCATTGAAGGCACGGTAGAGCTTGTCGTAAATGGGCGTGGAGTCTTCGATGAGCGCCTCGAACTTGTCGCAATAGTCGGCTGCCACCAGCGGCTTCGGCTGGGCGCCGAGCTGGTGGAGCCCGATGAAGATCGCCTCGACCTCGTCGATGGCCTTGAGCCGGAGCGCCTCCAGCGTCAGCCCGGCATCTTCAGGCGCGGGCGGGTCGTCAGCCACCGTCGGCAGCGGCGGCATGAAGAACGGGCCTTCGAGATTGAACAGCTTGAGATAGTCGCCGCCGGTGAGCAGCGCCTGGGCGGCCGCCACCGCATTGGAGAAGTCGAACGCGGCGCGTTTGTAGACTTCGTCATCCTTCAGGCTATCGACCTTGAAGCCGAGGAAGTACATGTTGAAGTCGAGGATCGTGTCTCCGAATCGGATATCGCTCATGAACCGACGTGCGATCTCCTCCTCGGGCAGCGCCAGCAGCGCGTTGATGTCGTCGCCGGGGCCGAGCCCATAGCCGCCGCGCAGAATGCGCGCGGTCTTCTCGATCCACCAGCGCTTCTGCCAGAGTGCCTCATCCGCGCTCGCCTGCAATCGCTCCGCGGCGGGCGGCATCGGACCATTGGGCTGCGCCGACGGCTTGCCGACCAGCATCCACACGGCGGCCGCGACGCCCACCACCGTCGCCAGCAGGACTCGCAGGCTGTTGGCGTAGAATGCAGGTCCCCGAGGGATGCTCACTGGCGGCTCCTGGTGTCGGCGCTCGTCTGATGCGACTTGAGATGTGGCTTGAGCAGCCAAGCCTGTCAACGACCACTCCCAGCATAGCGTTCCCGGGTCTTCCGCAGCCCCGATCTGGCGCGCAGATTGCGGACTGATCATGGCCGGGCACCCGCCAGCCGGCGCGCACGGCTGCCACACGATGCGGCCGCCACCGCCCACCTCCCTGACGCGCGCGGTCCTCGCCGCTACGCCACCGCCGCATCCGCCTGCGAGAACAGCCGGCCGAGTCCTGGAATGCGTGGCACGTCGCCGAACACCGGCATGCGCTTGAGTGCGGCCCACAGCGTCGCCTGGTTGGAATTGATCGCGGGCTTGCCGGTCTCGCGCTCGATCGTTTCGATCGCCTCGATCTGCGTCGTATTGGTGCAGCTCAGGAAGAAGCCGTCGGCCGGAACACGCGCATGCTCGCGCGCGAGCTCGACCCAGCGCGTCACCGGAAGGCGGATGTACTCGTCGCTCGAGCCGACATTGAGCGCGACGTCGCGCACCACCTCGATGCCGTGCTCGGCGAGGAACTCGCGCTCGTGGTCGTTGACGGCCTGCGGATAGGGGCTGAACAGCACCACGCGGCGCAGCCCCAGTTCTCTCAGCGCCTCGACGATCGCCTGCGCGGTCGAGAACGACGCCGCGCCGCTCTCCTGCGCGACGCGCCGCACCAGCGCGGCCTCGCCTTCCGTTCCTTCCGCCATCGCGGTGCCGGTGCAATGGAACACGACCGGGTTGCAGCGCGCGTCCGCGAGCGAGGACGCCGCCCGCCCAATGTCATCGAGCAGCTGCGCGATCGGCTTCTTGTGGCGCCCGGTCATCTGCACGCGCGCGACGTGGACAGCGACGCCGGCGGGCGCATAGCGGTGAAACTGCGGCTCCGTCATCCGGTTGGATGATGGGACAATCAGCCCGATGCGCGCCTTCGTTTCAAGCGCATGACAGCGCGAAATGACGGCCTCTTCCAGCGCGCTCATGATGTGCTCCCTTGCTTGCACCCGAACAGCCGCCGAGGATAGCTTTCTTGTCACTCGCTTACGATAGCATGACTTACGATCGCATGAGCGGAATTGCCAGGATCAGTCCTTCAATGCGCCGGTGCCCAATGGCGCCATGCTCTCGACGATCGATAGCGTTTGGATGAAGTCCGCTGGCCCGAGCGGCACAAAGCCGGTCTTAAGGAGGTATCCGTCGGCACCCAACGCATCGGCGGACATGAATTCCCGGCCGATCCGATCGAGTGCCGGGACCACGCCAATCTGCGCCTTCTTGATATAGATGTAGAGCTTGCGGGCCCCCGCGTATTTGCCATCGGCGATGGCGTCATAGCTGGGATCGACGCCGTCGATTGCGACCGCCGCCACTTTGTCCTTCGCGCCTTGGAAGGTGGAATACCCAACGACCACGAGCTGATTGCGCTTGGCGGCGAGCATTGCATGAAAAGTTGCCTGATAGCCCTCGCCCGCCTCGACGTAGACGCCGTCCGTCCTCAGCGTCTTCCATAGGCGCTCAAAGCCTTTCTCGTCCCTTCTCTTGAGCTCCGCGAGCGCCGGGATGCTTTGCGCCCCCTTGTTGAGCAGGTGGTCGTGCAGCGAA
Organism: Xanthobacteraceae bacterium; assembly: GCA_036845065.1. Classification (GTDB taxonomy): domain Bacteria; phylum Pseudomonadota; class Alphaproteobacteria; order Rhizobiales; family Xanthobacteraceae; genus VAZQ01. Next base: position 61,196 of record DAIUEP010000001.1, read on the forward strand.
TCGCGCGTGCCATGGCCTTGGCTCGGGCCCAACACCGCAATATCGACGGCTGGCAGCGATGGATCGATGTCGGACCATTTCCGATGGGGGTTCGGAACCAGCCGGCCACCCGCGCCAGGCGTCTCCTTGGCGAGCGCCAGGAACAGTTGGGCAAGCGTCAGCTTGAGGGACGGGCCAGTCCTGGATCGGACAATCGCCTCGCCGTCAAGCCCGATCGGGATCTCGACAATGTCCTTAACCCCATTTCTCCCACAGGCCTCGAACTCGCTCTTGGTCATGCGCCGGGAGGCGTTGGCGATGTCAGGATGGGACGCGCCGACGCCCTTGCAAAAAGCCGCGATGCCAGCGCCCGTGCTGGTCATCTCCACGAGCGGTGTTGGGGCGGCGGCAGCTTTCGCAACGCGCGCGGCCACCTCTTTCGTGAAAGGGTAGACGGTCGAGGAGCCGACGGCATGAATCTGTTCACGCCCGGCGGCGATCGAGGCTTGCCATAACGTAAGACCAGACATGGTCGCGATCAGCGCTATAGCCTTGCGCAAAGATACCACTGCCCCCTCCCCAATTGTGTCGCAGGTCAGGTTATGCCCTCACCCTGATGAAGAACTGCTCTTCTTTCTAAACATCTTGAGTTCCTTGGCAAGCACCGCAAGACTCAACTTGTCGTAGACACAGCGACCATGAAACTCGATCGGCTCGCGCAGTCGCGGCCGGCTCTGGAGGAGAGTGGAATTGGCAGCGCCTTGGGCTCGGCCGGCAGCGAAAACCAGGGCGCAAACGCAGGCTTGGCCTGACCACGAATTCGAGACATGATCAGGCTAACGAGGACACCAAGGACGGGGGTTGGATGACGGATCTCAGGTATGAAGCGCCGGCGACGCTGCAGGCTGCAGTGGCGCTGTTGGCCGGCGCGACGGGGCCGACGCGCGTGCTTGCCGGCGGCACCGATGTAATCGTGCAGATGGAAACCGACCTGATCGAGCCTGCCCTCCTGGTCGACATCAAGAAGATCCCGGAAGTGCGGGCGATCACCGCCGAGAATGGCGGCTTTCGCATCGGCGCCGCGGTCCCCGGCATGGAGATCATGCAGCATGCGGGACTGTGCAAGGCCTGGCCGGGCGTGGTCGACGGCGTCAAGCTGATCGGCTCGATTCAGGTGCGCGGCCGCGCCTCGATCGGCGGCAACCTGTGCAACGCCTCGCCGGCGGCCGACAGCGTGCCGGCTCTGATCGCGGCCGGCGCGATCGCGCGGATCGTGGGCCCGAACGGCGTGCGCGAGGCGCCAGTCGAGACCATTCCGGTTGGTCCGGGCAAGACCTCGCTCCAGAAGGGCGAGATCATCACATCATTCTTCCTGCCGGCGCGGCCGGCGCATTCGGGCGACGCCTATCAGCGTTTCACGCCGCGCACCGAGATGGACATCGCGGTGGTCGGCGTCGGCATCAACCTCGCGCTCGATGCCGGCGGCACCTGCACCGCGGCGCGCGTGGCGCTTGGCGCGGTGGCGCCGACGGTGCTCCTGGTCAAGGAGGCGGCCGACGCACTGATCGGATCGCGCCTCGACGAGGCCGCGCTCGACAAGCTCGCCAAGGCGGCGAGCGCGGCCTGCCGGCCGATCGACGACAAGCGCGGCACCAAGGAATATCGGATCAAGGTCGCGGGCGTGCTGGCGAAGCGCACCGCGCTGCAGGCGCTCGAGCGCGCGAGGAAAAACTAAATGAGCAAGAAATATCACGTCACCACGACCATCAACGGCGACGAATGCGAGTTCCTGTGCGAAGCGCAGCAGACGCTGCTCGACGTGTTGCGCGACGAGCTGCAGCTCTCCGGCACCAAGGAAGGCTGCGCCACCGGCGACTGCGGCGCCTGCACGGTGACCGTCGACGGCACCATGGTGTGCTCGTGCCTTGTGCTCGCGGTCGAGACCGAGGGCGCCAAGATCGAGACCATCGAGGGCATGGCCAAGGGCGACAATCTGCATCCGCTGCAGCAGAAGTTCCTGGAGCTCAACGGCCTGCAATGCGGCATCTGCACGCCCGGCATCCTGATGGCCGCCAAGGCGCTGCTCGAGCGCAACCCCGACCCGACCGAGACCGAGATCCGCTACTGGCTCGCCGGCAACCTGTGCCGGTGCACCGGCTATGACAAGATCATCCGCTCCGTGCAGGCGGCGGCAAAAGAGATGAGAGGAGCCTGATCATGGCGACAATTCTGGAGAAGAGCGGCTTCAATCCCGACAAGAAGCTCAGGATCGTCGGCACCTCGCCGGTCAAGCATGACGGCATCGACAAGGTGACCGGGCGCGCCAAGTTCGGCGCCGACCTCTACCTGCCCGGCATGCTGGTCGGCAAGATCCTGCGCAGCCCGCATGCACACGCGCGCATCAAGTCGATCGACATCTCGGCGGCCGAGAAGCTGCCGGGCGTCAAGGCGGTGGTGACGCGCGACGACTTTCCGGAGATCAAGGCCGGCACGCCGGACGGCGACATGACCCGCAACGCCATGGCGCGCGAGAAGGCGCTCTACGACGGCCACCCGGTCGCGGCGGTGGCGGCGACCAGCGAGTCGATCGCGAAGGCGGCGCTCAAGCTGATCAAGGTCGAGTACGAGCCGTTGCCGCACGTCATCGATCCGGTCGCGGCGATGCAGCCCGGCGCCCCGATCCTGCACGAGCATGTGCGCACCAAAGGCGTCAAAGGCGCCGACCAGCCTAGCAACGTGATCGAGCGGCTCGACCTCGCCATGGGCGACGTCGCGGCCGGCTTTGCCGAGGCCGACGTCATCGTCGAGCGCGAATACGACACCAAGCCGATGCACCAGGGCTATATCGAGCCGCAGGGCTGCGTCGCGACCTGCACCGAGGACGGCCAGATCGAGCTGTGGTGCTGCACGCAAGGGCCCTGGGTGTTCCGCGACCGGCTGTCCAACATCCTCAAGATCGAGGCTGCGAAAATTCGCGTGCAGCAGTCGGAGCTGGGCGGCGGCTTCGGCGGCAAGACCGGCTTCTACGCCGAGCCGGTGGCGATCCAGCTCGCCCGCAAGGCCAAGCGGCCGGTGAAGATCGCGCTCACAAGGAACGAAGTGTTCCGCGCCACCGGCCCGGTGTCAGGCACCAGGTCGCGTATCAAGATAGGCGTCAAGAAGGACGGCACCATCACGGCGGCCGAAGCCGAGCTGATCTTCCAGACCGGCGCCTTCACGGGCTCGATGTTCTCCAACGCCCCGCAGGCGATGTTCACGCGCTACAACCTCAAGAACGCCAAGACCGTGTCCTACGAGGTCGTCTCGAACCGGCCGAAGGTCAATTCGTTCCGCGCGCCCTGCGTGCCGCAGGTCGTGTTCGGCGTCGAAGGCGTGATCGACGAGCTTGCCCGCAAGATCGGCATGGACCCGATCGACATCCGGCTCAAGAACGCGGCGACCGAAGGCTACAAGACCATCTATGGCGAGACCTTCGGGCCGATCGGCTTTGTCGAGACGCTCGAAGCGGCGAAGAAGTGCGACCACTATCGGTCGCCGGTGCCGCCCGGCCAGGGCCGCGGCGTCGCCGCCGGCTTCTGGTTCAACCGCGGCGGCGAGACCACCGGCACGCTCAACATCGCGATCGACGGCTCGGTCACGCTGATCCTGGGCACCACCGACGTCGCCGGCTCGCGCATGTCGATCAGCATGATGGCGGCGGAAGAGCTCGGCATCCCGGTCGACAAGGTGCGCGCCATCATGGCCGACACCCACTCGCTCGGCTTCAACCGCGTCACCGCCGGCAGCCGCACCACCTATTCGACCGGCATGGTGATCGTGGACTCCGCCAGGAAGGCGATCGCCGAGCTGTGCAAGCGCGCCGCCGGCATCTGGGGTGTGCCGGAGGACGCCGTCACCTTCGAGGACGGCCATTGCAAGCCGGCGGGCTCGAACGTCGGCACCTTCGAGCCGCTGTCGATCGCGCAGATCGCCGGCAAGACCATGGCGACGCATGGCGCGATCGCTGGCCACTCCGAGATGAACGTCACCGGCGCGGGCCCGGGCTTCGGCCTCCACATCGTCGACGTCGAGGTCGACCAGGAGACCGGCCGCGCCGAGGTCAAGCGCTACACCGTGGTGGAGGACGCCGGCAAGGCGATCCATCCGCTGCAGGTCGAGGGCCAGTACCAGGGCGGCGCCGTGCAGGGCATCGGCTGGGCGCTCAACGAGGAATACTATTACGGCGAGGACGGCCGGCTGCAGAACGCGAGCTTCCTCGACTATCGCATGCCGGTTGCTTCGGACGTGCCGATGATCGGCACCGAGATCGTCGAGGTTCCGAACCCGCGCCACCCATTCGGGCTGCGCGGCGTCGGCGAGGTGCCGGTGGTGCCGACCATGGCGGCGATCGCCAACGCGATCGGCAATTGCATCGGCATCCGGCCGCAATCGCTGCCGATGTCGCCGCCCAAGCTCCTCAAGCTGATCGAGGAGGCGCGGGCGAAGGGCTAGCGCCTAATAGGATTGAATGCCGCGCCTCCTCCGTTCGTCCCCGCGCAAGCGGGGACCAAGGCGGCATATTGCGCGGTTGGAGCAATCGACACTGGATTCCCGTTTGCGCGGGAACGCACGGCCAGGTTTGCCGCCATTGTTCCGCCCCTTATCGGCGCTTCAAAAAAAGTTCTTCACCCACTGTCGGCGGCCCGCTCCCCCGTTCGTCCTTGGGTCAGTAAACTGACGGCAGTCGCCCAACCGAGCGGACCTGATGGCCAAGGTGGTCTTCACGCCCAATGTCCAGCGCCACGTCGGATGCCCGACGGCCGAGGCCGGCGGGCGCACCGTGCGCGAGGTGCTGGAGAAGGTGTTCGCGGACAATCCGCAGGCGCGCGGCTATGTGCTCGACGACCAGTCGGCGCTGCGCCGGCACATGACGATTTTCGTCGACGGACAGATGATCCGCGATCGCATTCACCTGGCCGATGCCGTCACCGACCATAGCACCATCCATGTGTTCCAGGCTTTGTCAGGAGGATAACGATGAGCGACAAGCTGCTGGTTTCGACGCGCAAAGGCCTGTTCACGGTGACCCGCAAGGCCGGCCAGTGGGACATCGCCGGCGTCGACTTCCTGGGCGACAACGTGACGCTGACGCTGACCGATCCGCGCGACGGGCGGAGCTACGCGGCGCTCGACCACGGCCATTTCGGCGTCAAGCTGCACCGCTCGACCGCCAACGGCTGGGAGGAGATCCCGGTCCCGGCCTATCCGCCGAAGCCCGAGGGCTATGAGGAGAAGGACTTCTGGGGCCGCGAGATCAAATGGACCACGTCAAAAATCTGGGCGCTGGCAACCGGCGGTCCGGACGAGCCCGGCACCATCTGGTGCGGCACGCTGCCGGGCGGCCTATTTCGCTCGACCGATCACGGCCAGAGCTGGGAGATGATGCGCTCCCTGTGGGATCATCCCATGCGCAAAAAGTGGAACGGCGGCGGCGCGGATTGGCCCGGGATCCATTCGATTTGCGTCGACGCGCGCAATTCTAAGCGCGTATGGGTTGCGGTGTCGACCGGCGGCATCTGGCTGACCGAGGACGGTGGCGAGAGCTGGGTGCTGATCGGCGACGGCATGCGCGCCGAATACATGCCGCCGGAGCTTGCCCATGACCCGGTCGCCCAGGACGTGCATTGCCTGGCGCAGTGCCGCGCGGCGCCGCATCGCATGTGGGTGCAGCATCACAACGGGATTTTCGTCTCCTCCGACGAGGGCAAGACCTTCACCGAGATCACCGGGGTCGAGCCCTCCGTGTTCGGTTTTCCTGTGGTCGTGCATCCCAAGGAGCCCGACACGGCGTGGTTCGTCCCCGAGATCAAGGATGAGAAACGCATTCCGCGCGAAGGCAAGCTCGCGGTGACGCGCACGCGCGATGGTGGCAAGAGCTTTGAGATTTTGACGCAGGGACTCCCGCAGACTCATGCTTACGATATAGTCTATCGGCACGCGCTTGCGCTTGACGAGGCTGGCAACCGGCTCGCCTTCGGCTCGACGACGGGGGGACTATGGGTGAGCGAGAACCAGGGCGACAGCTGGACCGGCGTGACACACACGCTGCCGCCGATCTATGCGGTCCGGTTTGCTTAGAGCCCTTCTCCGTTCGTTCCCGCGCAAGCGGGAAGCCAGGGCCACTTGCTCCAATTCTTCAAACTGTCGCACTGGGTCCCCGCTTGCGCGGGGACGAACGGCGGACAGGCGGTGGCTTCGCACTGGTCGCTGCAATCGCGGTTCTGGCCACCCCCGCCGCCGCCGATCCGATCGAGGATTTCTACAAGGGCAAGACCGTCACCATCGTGTCGAGCGGCGGCGTCGGCGGGCCGA
>DAIUEP010000002.1:0-8465 GCA_036845065.1 Xanthobacteraceae bacterium
CGGTCATGCCGGGCCGCATGGTCGGATTAACCATCCCGACGACGCCGCGCCAGCTAGAGAATGACATTGAGGCTCCTTTCAGTGACTTCGTAGGTTGGGTTAGCGCGGCCCGGGAACAGCTCATGCTAGCAGGAGATCGTTCCGCGCGTGACCCAACATTGTCCGCGAGATGTTGGCGTACGCGCGGGTTGGACGCAATGCAAGAATGGCTTGCTCTGGGGCCGCCCTAACCCAACCTCCAGTTACTGATAATCCTCCGGTTGCGTCACATAGCCCTCGGCGATGTCGCGTGCGAGCGCTGCGCGATCGCGCCGATGCGGATCGCCGTAGCCGCCGCCGCCGGCGCTCTGCAAGAGGAACCGCTCGCCCGTGCGCATCTCGACGCGCGCGGAGGCGGTGGTCTCGAACTCCTCCGGCGTGCCGAGCCGCACCACGAAGCGGGCGCGTTCGCCGTCGCGGCCGCCGGCAAGCCCGCTCGGCGGAAAACGCGTCTTGTTGAAGCGGCGGATGACCGTCGCGTTCTCGAGCAACTCATACTCGCGCCGCATCGCGAGCCCGCCGCGCCATTGGCCGGCGCCGCCCGAATCCGGCACCAGGTCGAAACGGGTGATGCGGCACGGGAACTCCGATTCGAGAATCTCGATCGGAGTCGTGTGCAGGTTGGAGAGATGGGTCGCGGTCGCGGTCGCGCCGTCGTGGCCCATGCCGCCGCCATAGGCGGAGCCGGCGATTTCGTATTGCATATTGGTCTGCCCCGGACGCGGCTTGCTCCAGGCGATGCCGAGCGCGCTCGAGGCGCCCGAATGCGCGATGGCGCGGCTCGGAATGAAATGGGCGAGCGCCTCCAGGATCACGTCGACCAGAAGCAGATTGACCATCTGATAGCTCGACACCGGCGCGGGCGGATCGGCGTTGGTGATGGTGCGCGGCGCGAAGCTGAGGCGCACGGCGTCGCGCATGCCGTCGTTGAAATGCAGCCTTGGGCCGAGGCTGCCGATCAGGGCATAGAACACGCAAGCCTCGACCATCGAGGGCCGCAAGTTTACCGGGCCTTTGGCCTGCGGGTCGCTGCCGGAAAAGTCGAAATGCGCGATGCCGTCCTTGATCGCGATCGTGACCGCAAGCTTGATCGGTTTGTCGACCACGACCCCGTCGCTGTCGAGAAAGCCTTCCGCCGAAGAGGTGCCGTCCGGCAACTGCGCGATCGCGGCCTTCAGCTCATCGGCCGAGCCTTTGAGAATGGCCGCAAACGCGCCGGTCACAGTGGCAGCGCCGAAGCGACCGCACAGCTCCTTGACGCGCGCCGCGCCCATCTGCGTGACCGCGATCTGCGCATGAATGTCACCGCGCATGAGCGCGGGCTGGCGGCTGTTGGTGAGAATGATGCGCTCGATGTCGGGTATCGGCTGGCCGGCGTCCCAGATCTTCACCGGCGGCAGGAGCAGGCCCTCGTGATACATTTCGGTGGCGTTGGCCGAGGTCGAGCCCGGCACCGCGCCGCCGACGTCGGCCTTGTGCGCAATCGAGCCCGCGAATGCGACAATCGTCCCATCGGCGAACACCGGCGCCACGAACGCCATGTCGGAGACGTGCGGCAGGCCGCCCTCGTAGGGATGGTTGGAAACGAACACGTCGCCTTCGCCGATGGCCTTGCCGTAGACATCGAGGATACGGCCGACGAGGTGGCGGTAGACCGGCGCGTGAAAGAACATCGGCGGCGCCACGATCAGGCGGCCATCGCGGTCGAGGATCACGCAGGAGAAGTCGCGCGACTCGCGGATGATGGTGGAATAGCCCGAGCGATAGAAATGATAATGCATCTCATCGACCAGGCTGGCGATCTTGTTACGCAGGATCTGGATGGTGATGGCGTCCATTGTTAAAGGCCAATCTCGGTGGTGTCATTCCGGCCGAGCGCAGCGAGAGCCGGGATCCATCTTGCGAAGCGCTCGATCTCTGGAGAGATGGATCCCGGATCGGCCCTTCGGGCCGTCCGGGATGACAACAGTGTGTTGACGCTCATCCGCTCCTCTCCAAGATCAAATTGCGGTAGCCGTCGACGCGGCCGCTCCAGCCCGCCGGAATCACGGTGGTCGAGTCGAACTGCTCGACAATCGCGGGGCCGGCGATCGCGGCGCCGATGTCGAGCCTGTCGCGCTCGTAGAGCGTTGCCTCGATCGAATGCATCGCGCCGAGATGGATGCGACGCTTGCCCTTCGGCACGGCGGCGGCCGGATGCGCCGGCTGTGACTCCGCGCGCGGCTCGTATTTCGGCACCGTGACGCGCACGCGCGCGCGATAGCTCACCACCTCGACGGGCCTCTCCTTGGCGGCGTGACCGTGGATCTGGGCGTGGCGCTCGTCGAAGCGCTCGCGCGCGGCTTGCAGCGACTGTGCAGTCAGCCGATCCGTGAACAGGCCGTCGAGCGGCGTGCGCAATTCATAGCCCTGGCCGGTGTAGCGCAGGTCGAGCTCGCGCGCGAACCGCGCCGCCGCGGGCGCCATATCTTTGGCCTGCAACATGCCCTCGGCTGCAAGCTCCTCGCGCGCCTTGGCTTCAAGCTCGCGGAAAATGTCTTCGGCATGTTCGGACGCAATGGTGTCAAGCGGCCGCAATTCCGAGCGGATGTAGTCGTGCACCACGTCGGTGCAGAGCAAGCCCAGCGCCGAGAACGCGCCTGGCCGCGGCGGCACGAGAATACGCCGCATGCCGAGCTCGGTCGCGACCGCCGCCGCATGCACCGCGCCGGCGCCGCCGAACGGCAGCAGCGTGAAGGCTGTGAGATCGACACCGCGCTTGGCCGCGAACACGCGCACCTCGTCTGCCATGCGCATGTCGACGATGCGCTGGATGCCGGCGGCGGCATCGAGCACGTCCATCTTGAGCGGGCCGGCGACGTGCTGTTGCAGCGCGGCCCGCGCGGCCGCGACGTCGAGGGTCTGCGCGCCGCCCAGAAAATAATCGGGATTGAGATAGCCGCACACGATGTCGGCGTCGGTGACGGTCGGCCGTGTGCCGCCGCGCCCGTAGCAGGCCGGACCCGGATCGGCGCCGGCGCTCTGCGGACCGACATTGAGGAAGCCGCCGCTGTCGACCCAGGCGATCGAGCCGCCCCCCGCGGAGATCGAACTCATGTCGAGCGCCGGCACGTCGATCTGGCGACGCGCGATCACGCCTTCGGTGGTCTCCAGCGGGATGCCGCCTTCGATGAAGGCGATGTCGGCCGAAGTGCCGCCCATGTCGAGGGTGACGAGGCCGGCGCGTGCGTCGTCCTCGGCGAGATAGGCGGCGGCCTGCGCGCCGGCCGCCGGCCCTGAGAACAGCGTGTGCACTGTGCGCCCGCCCGCGATCGCGGCCGAGAACGGCATCACGCCACCGTTCGACTGCATCAGGAAGCGCTGCTGGGTGCCGATGCCGGCGTCGTCGAGGCCGCGGTTGAGGTGATCGATGTAGTGCACCAGCACGGGCTCGAGATAGGCATTGAGCAGCGTGGTGGAGAGCCTCGCCCATTCGCGGATGCGTGGCAGCACTTCGCTTGAGAGCGAGACATGCACGCCCGGAATCTCCTCGTTGATGAGCTTGCGCGTCATCTCTTCATGCGCCGGGTTCATGAACGAGAACAGGTATGAGACCGCGATCGACTCGACGCCCGCAGCCTTGAGCGCGCGCGCGGCCTCGCGCACCGCCGCAGTATCGAGCGGGATCAGCACGTTGCCCTGGTAGTCCGACCGTTCCGGAATTTCCTTGGTCAGGCTCTGCGGCGCGATCGGCTGCGGCTTGGCGTAGAAGTAGTCGAACAGGTTGCCGTCGCGAGCCTGGTTCTGCACCTCCTGCACCGCGCGATAGCCCTTGGTGATCAGGAGCCCGACCTTGGCGCCGCGCATCTCTAAGAGCGCGTTGGTGGTGATCGTGGTGCCGTGGGCGAAGAATTCGATGTCGGCGGGCGCCACGCCGCGGGCGATGAATTTGTTCACGCCGTTGAGCACACCGAGCGCCGGGTTCTTCGGCGTGCTGGACACCTTCTCGACCATGAGGATGCCGGTCGACGTGTCGAGCAGCACCAAGTCGGTGTGCGTTCCGCCGACGTCGACGCCCAGCCGGTAGCGCCCTTTGCTCATGCGTTAACACACCCCTGCGGCGACCGGTCCGGGCCATTGCGCTTCAGAGCGCTGTGGAAGTCTGGTAGTGATCGCCCCTGCGCAGCAGCGCAGGCGGGCGTAACGCCGAAGCGACCGGGGGGAGTGACAATGGGTACTTTCAGAACAGTCATGGGAGCGAGCATCCTTGCCCTGACGGCGCTGTGCTCGTCAACCGCGTGGGCCCAGTCGGTCGCCGATTTCTACCGTGGCAAGTCGATCAGCATGGTGATCGCCACCTCGCCGGGCGGCGACTACGACCTGCGCGCGCGGCTCCTGTCCCGCCACATCGGGCGCCACATCCCTGGCGAGCCGGCGATCATCCCGCGCAACATGCCGGGGGCGGTAGGGGTGCAGGCGGCCAACTGGCTTGCCACCGTGGCGCCGCGCGACGGCACCGTGCTGCACGCGATCATGCAGAACATGTCGGCCTATCAGGCGCTGGGCGGCGCCAGCGTCGAGTTCGATACCCGTAAGTTCTTCTGGATCGGCAACGCCACCGATTCACCCAATGTCATTAACTCGTGGCATACCACCGGGATCAAGACGATCCAGGATGTGATGACGAAGGAACTGGTCGTCGGGGCGCCCGGCACCGCCACCTCGTCGGTCTATTATCCGAAGGCGCTCAACGAGCTCGTCGGCACCAAGTTCAAGATCGTATCGGGTTATCCGGGCGGCAACGACGTGAATCTCGCCATGGAGCGCGGCGAGGTCGGCGGGCGCGGGTCGAATTCCTGGGCGTCCTGGAAGTCAACGCACCCGCAGTGGCTCGCGGACAAGAAGATATTCATCCTGGTGCAGATCGCGCTCAAGCGCAGCCCGGATCTGGCGGACATACCGACCATGATGGAGCTTGCCAAGAACGACGACGACCGCGCGCTGCTGGCTTTTCTTTCCGCCGACATCCCGATCAACCGCGCTTATGTGACCACGCCCGGCACGCCGCCCGAGCGCGTTCAAGCGCTGCGCCGCGCCTTCGACGCCACCATGAAGGACCCGGCGTTCCTGGCCGAGGCCGCGAAATCCAATATCGACATCAGCCCCTCGACCGGAGAGGAGGCGCAGCGCTATTCCGACATAATCGCCAATACGCCGCCTGCCGTGCTCGCGCGCGCCAAGGCGATCCTGGATGTGAAGTAGGGCAGGCGAGAAGTAAGGCAGGCATTGCCATCGGAGCGGGTGCTCACTGCCGCACGCGGGTCATGTCAGTTCGGTGGCTTGTACGTCAGCGCCTCGCGCGTGCGCTCGACGACGGCGCGCGGTGTTGCGTAGATCTTCGTCACCAGCGCCTGCATGTCCTCGCCCGCGAGCGGCCGCACCTCGACCCGCATCTTGGCTGCTTCGGCGAGGAGGTCGGGGTCCTGCGTCGCCGCCATGAACGCCTTGCGCAAGGCGCTAACGCGATCCGGCGGCGTGCCCGGCGGCAGGATATAGGGCCTGCCGAATGCCTGTTGTGCGTAGGCGAGCTCGATCACGGCGCGCTGCTCGGGCGTCTTGGCGAAGTCGATCGATTTCGGCACGCCCAGTTGATTGAAGCGCGGCGTGCCGCCCAGGCTCTCCTGCACCAGCACGCGGATGAAGCCCTTGTCGAGCCAGTCGGGGCGTTGGCTCGCCATGGCGTCCCAGCCCATGCCGCAGACGCCCTGCAACTCGCCGCGCTCGATCGCGACCAGGATCTCGCGTGTGCCCGGATAGCCCGAGATCACCCGGAACCTGGTGCCGAGCACGTTGTTGAGCAGCACCGGCGCGTCACGCGTGGAGCCGCCTTCCTGGGCGGCGCCCAGGATCGTCTCGGTCGAGAACGCCTCGGCGAATGTCTTCGCTGGCGCGTCGGAGCGGACGTAGCAATTGTAGGTCGCGATCTGGGCGCTGCCGAGATGAACGAGCTTCACCGGATCGTAGTTGAACCTGTCGGTCTCGCCAGCCCACAGCGGGTCGGTGATGATGCCGGGCGTGGTCGAGCCGATTGCGGTGCCGTCCTTGGCCGCCACGGTGTAGATGTGCGCGGCCGAGATGCGGCCGCTCGCGCCCGGCATGTTGACCGGAAGAATGGCCGGCTGGCCGGGGATATGCTTGCCGAGGTGACGCGCGACCAGCCGCGCATAGGCGTCATTGCCGCCACCCGAAATCGCGCCGATCACAAAGCGGATCTGCTTGCCCTTGTAGAAGTCGGGGACCAGATCCTGCGCGCTCGCGCCCTGGGCCAGCAGCGCAACCGCTGTCGTGATGGCGAAGGAGAGCGGCCGCAGCATGGGCCTTACTCGTCGGGATTCATGTGCCAGTCGGGGCTCGGCGGCGGGCCCCAGCCGGACTGCGAGCGGTTGGCGCGCGTCCACACTTTCGGCCGCTGCGGCTGGTCCTCGTGCCAGGGGCGCGGATCGAAGATGCCGATCTCCTCATCCAGAATCTGGTCGAGCTCGGCGAAGAACTCGATCACCTGCTGATCGGGATTGCGATGGTAGATCGAGACATTGTGGCCGGGGCCGTGCCGCAGCGGCCCCCAGATGATCGGAATGCGGTTCTGTGACAGCACGTCACAGCCGTTCTCCAGATGCGAGAAGTCGCGGAGCTGGAACGCGATGTGGTGCAGGTTGGCGCTTTTGCCCCTGACGAAATTCACCGTGTGGTGGTCGGGGTTGCAGCGCATGAACACGAAGATGTCCTCGATCCAGTCCGACACCCGGAAGCCCATGATGCGCTGGTAGAAGTCCGCGACCGCGTGGACGTCCGGCACCACGAAGGCGATGTGGCCGAGCTTGAACGGGGCGACGCCGGGCACGGACTGGCTAGGCGTCAGGTGCTGCCACTCCGACAGGAGCTCGATGGTCGTGCCCTTGATGTCCTCGAATGCGAGAAGCTTCGGCATTCCGGGAATGTCATCGCTGCGCTCCTCGTTGGCGATGCCCTGCGACGTAAGCCAGCGGCCGATCTCGCCGAAATCCGATTGCGGCGTCACCTGGAAGGCGAGCTTGGCGCAGCGCGCCCGCTCGCCGCGCTTGAGCTGCAGCACCAGCTGGCCGACCTTGCTGGTCAGGAGCGCGCGGTCGGGCTCGCGTGCCGCCACCACGAGCCCGGTGACCTTGGTGTAGTGCTCGATCTGCCGGTCGAGATCCGGCGTCTCGAAGGTCGCGTGCGAGATGCGCCGCACTTTGATCATGGACCTAGCCGTACGTCTTCAGCACGTGGCGCGCGATCACCATCTTCATCACTTCGCTGGCGCCTTCGGTGATGCGGTAGCTCCGCTGTTGCCGCCACATCTTCTCGATCGGCAGGTCGGTGGTGAGCGCGATGCCGCCATGGATCTGCATGCATTCGTCGGCGGCGCGGAACGCCATCTCGTCGGCGTAGTACTTGCACACGTAGCAGTCCTCGCGCGCGTCCTCGCCGGCATCGAGGCGGGTCGCGGCCTTGTAGACGAGCAGGCGCGCAGCCTGCAGCTCGATATACATATCGGCGAGCTTCCATTGGATTGCTTGCCGATCGGCGAGCGGGCGGCCGAAGGTCGAGCGCTGCTTGGCATAGGAGGTCGCCATCTCCAGGCAGCGCTCGGCGACGCCGAGCGCGCGCGCGCCGTGCTTGATGCGGCCAGCGCCGAGCCACTTCTGCGCGAGGCCAAAGCCCTTGCCTTCCTCGCCGATGAGCTGAGTCGCGGGCACGCGGACATTGTCGAGAATGATCTCCCAGGGACGGTCGCCCATCATGGTCTGATAGGAGGTGCCGAGCTTGACGCCGGGGGTGTCCATGTCGACCAGGAAGCAGGAGATGCCGCCGTGCGAGCCCTTGGAGCGGTCGGTCGCCGCCATGAGCTGCATAAAATGCGCCTTGTTGGCGCCAGTGATGAAGCGCTTGGTGCCGTTGATCAGGTAGTGGTTGCCGTCGCGCACCGCGGTCGTGCGCATGCCGCCGGGGTCAGAGCCGGCGTCGGGCTCGGTCTGCGCGAACGCGACCTTCTTCTCGCCGCGCAGCACCGGGAGGAGATACTTCTCCTTGAGCTCGCCGGTGAGCGTGAACAGGATGTGACGCACCGACGGCCCGGTGATGCCTTCGCCGCGCGCGGGCAGCGCGATGGTGCGCGACAGCTCCTCGACCACGATGGCGCGCTGGAACAGCGAGAGGCCGGGGCCGCCATACTCTTCCGGCACTTCCATCATCCAGATGCCGAGATCCTTGGCGCGCTGTTGGAAGCGCGCCAGGAATTCCGGCTTGATCTCCTCGCCCTCGGCGGTGACGGTCTGCCGCTCGACCGGAATGAGCTCGGCGTTGACGAAGCGCCGCAGCGACTCCTTGAATATCCGGAGCTCCTCTGGAAGCTGGAATTCCATCAC
>DAIUEP010000002.1:8565-67210 GCA_036845065.1 Xanthobacteraceae bacterium
GCCGCAGCGACTCCTTGAATATCCGGAGCTCCTCTGGAAGCTGGAATTCCATCACGCATCCCTCTGCCTGTTGTTGACGCGAACCTTCTTGGTGAGCGCGGTCGTCGAACTCAATACTCGTAGGGTGGGCAAAGGCGCGGGCACTATTTTTTTCACACGCGCAGGACCATCGTACGCCGTGCCCACCGTTCTCGCCCGGTTGTACCGATGTGCTTGGTGGGCACGGTGCTGCGCCGTGCGAGTGGCGAGGTCGTGTTCGTGGTCCGCACCTTTGCCCACCCTACTCCCCCGTTCGCCAGATGACGCGCACGTCGACCGCAACCGCGCCGTTTCCTCGCACCATCAGTGGATTGATCTCGATGTCCTCGATCCGCGCGCGGTGATCGAGATAAAATTGCGCGAGCGCCCGCACAGTCGCTTCCAGCGCCTTGCGGTCGGCCGGCGATCGGCCGCGGAAGCCGGCGAGGAGCCTGGTGAGCTTGAGGCCGTCGATCATCGCGGTCACGTCCGGCGCCGTCACCGGCAGGAGGCGCAGCGCGGCGTCCCTCGCCAGTTCGACCAGGATGCCGCCCGCGCCGACCAGGATGAGCGGGCCGTAAAGCGAGTCGTTGCGCGCGCCGACGATCGCCTCGACGCCGGACACCATTTCCTGCACCAGGAAGCCGTCAATGCGCGCACCCGGATGGAACGCGCGGGCCGCTGCCAGGAGCGCGTCGGCGGCGGTCAGCACGGCCTCGCGGCTGCGCAGATCAAGCACCACGCCGCCGGCTTCGGTCTTGTGCAGGATGTCGGGCGAGCGGACCTTGAGCACGACCGGGAAGCCGATGGCCTCGGCGGCGGTCGCCGCTTCGGCCGGTGTGGCGACCTCGCGGCTCTTGGGCAACGCGATGCCATAGCGCAAGAGCGTCGCGTCGAGTGTGGCGGGCGACAGGTCGCTCGCCGGCGCATCCGGCAGCGCGGCCGGCTGGCGTCCGCGTCTCGCGGCGTGGAACCAGAGCGCGTTCATGGCGCGCAGCGTCGGCTCCAGCCCTTGGACAAAAGGAAATCCCGCGGCTTCCTGCGCGGCCACCGCTTCCGGCGTCATCTGATAGCTCATGCGCCCGAAGCCGATGATCGGCTTGTCGGTGTTGCGCAACAGCGCCTGCAGCGCTTCGACGCCGTCCCAGGCGCCGGCTTTGCTCGGCAGCATCGCGGCCCAGGCGATCATGTCGACGTTGGGGTCCTTCGCCACCACCTCGCAGACGCCGGCGGCGTGCTTGAGCCCCATCGGGATGCCGAGGTCGAGCGGGTTCTTGGGCTCGATGCCCTCCTGCATGAACGGCACCAGGTCCTTGAGCGTCTGCGGCGCGTAGTCCGGCATCACCGCGCCTTCCGCCTCGGCATAGTCGTACAGGAGATCGACGGTGCCGCCGGAGGTCGTGACGAACCCGATGCGTGGACCCTTGGGGAACCGCCGCGCGTCAAAAGCCAGCGCGGTCTCGAGCATGTCGTCGAGCGAGCGGCAGTTGACAATGCCGTAGCGCTCGCACATCGCCAGATAAGCCGCGTAGTCGCCGCCGATCGCGCCGGTGTGCGATTGCGCGGCCGAGCGCGACTTGGCGGTGGCGCCGGTCTTGATCGCGGTGATCGGCTTGCCGGCCGCGAGCGCGCGGCCCGCCGCCTGCATGAAGGCTTGCGGGCGGCGAATGCCCTCGATGAACAGTGCAATCTGGTGGGTGTCGGGGTCGTCGACCAGGAAGTTGAGATAGTCGGCGAGGTCGAGGTCGGCCTCGTTGCCGGACGTGATGCCGTAGGAGAAACGCAGCCCCCGGTCGGCGCCGGTACGCAGCCAGAACTGCAGCGTGCCGCCGGACTGGAAGATGGCGCCAACCGAGCCCGCCGGGAAGCGGCCAAGCTCGGTGTTGGGATAGGCGAACATGCGCTCGTGATAGCTGTGGGCGCCCATGCAGTTGGGGCCGGCAATGCGCATCTTGCTGCGGCCCAGAAAGTCCTTGAGCCAGGCGCCGCGCTTCTTCGATTCCGGATCGTGGCCGTCGCCCATGGCCGCCGCGTAGACCGTGGCGGAGGCGACGCCCGCCGCATCGGCGTCCTCGAGCACGCCCGCGACCGCCGGGGCCGGCACGATGACCATCGCATGATCCACGCGCTCGGGCAGCTCGCGCAGCGATGGGTAGCAGCGCTCGCCCCAGACCTCCTGCTGGCGGGGATTCACCAGGAAGACGCGGCCGGGAAACTTGTAGTCGCGCAGGTTGCGGTAGATCATCCCTTGCCACTGGCCGCGCTCGGAGGCGCCGACAATGGCAATCGAGGACGGCGCCAGGACACTAGCGGGTGATCGAAACATGCTCGCGGCGTCTCCTCCCAAATGTGCCCACTAGTCTGTTTCCGAGTGGGCTCTCAGCTTGTTCTTACCCTTAACGACAACGCCATCATGGCCCGAGGACCGGAAAGTTTCGTGCGACATTTCCCCGGCATTGGCAAGCCTTGGGGCCTTGTTACGGCAGGGCCTCGTCACGGCATGGCGGGCGGGCCGCAGTGCCGCTATAGTGCGAGCGCCTGCCTGTCAGAGCTGGGAGAGTAATGCATTCACCGGCGCCGATGATCCGCCTTGCGCTGACGGTCGCCGCCCTTGCTGAGGCGGTGCCGGCCGCAGCTGAGGACTTCTATGCCGGCAAGATCATTGCGATGTCGACCCATACCGGCCCCGGCGGTGGCTACGACACCTATCTGCGCCTGCTGGCGCGGCATTTTCCTCGGCATATTCCGGGTCGGCCGGGGATCGTGGTGGTCAACATGCCGGGCGCCGGCGGGCTGTTGGCGCTCAATCACGCTGGCCGTGTCGCGCCGCGGGACGGCACGTTCCTGACGCTGGTGAGCCAGGGCCTGCTTGTGCACGAGGCGACCGGACAGCCGGGGTTGCAGGTCTCGCTCCGGGACTTTTCGTGGCTCGGCAACCTCAGCCAATCCAACATCGTGACCGTCACCTGGCATGCCAGCGGCGTCGCGGCGATCGACGATGCCAAGGCGCGCGACGTCACCGTCGGCTCGACCGGCGCCGGCTCGATCTCGGTACAGATTCCCAACCTGCTCAATGCGCTGTTCGGGACGCGCTTCAAGATCATCTACGGCTACAAGGGTGGCGCCGAGATGAATCTCGCGATGGCGCGCGGCGAGCTGCACGGCCGCGGCGCCAACACCTGGGCGAGCTATAAGGCGAGCTCGCCAACCGAGGTTCGCGACCGCAGGTTCAACGTTCTCATGCAGATCGGTCTGCGCAAGGATCCCGATCTGCCGCATGCGCCGCTCCTCAACGACCTGGTCGCGGGGCATCCCGCGCACGAGCCGATCGCCCGGTTCATGTCGTTGTCGCTCACCGTCACGCGGCCGGTGGCGGCGCCTCCCGGCGTCCCGGAGGAGCGCGTGCGCATCTTGCGCCGCGCCTTCGACGCGACCATGCGGGATGCGGCGTTCCTGGCGGAGGCCGACAAGCTCGGGTCGGAGATCGATCCCATGGGCTGGGAAGAGGTCCAGCAGGCGGTGACGCAGATTCTGGCAACGCCGAAGGACGTGGTCGACCGAACCCAGGCGATCATTACGGGGCGCGGACTTTAGTGCGCCGCTTTTGGTGTAAGCTTTAGGTCTGATTGCAGGAGCGCGGTCATGAAAGTCGTCCAGCTTGAGGAAACCCCCGAGGTGCGTGGCCTCGAACATCGCGGCGGCACCTTCCACGCTCGCACCATCGTGGAAGGCAAGCCCGGCACGCCGGGCAATTTCAAGTTCTCGCTCAGCCGGCTCGGCACCGACTATTCCGGCCCGCGGCACCGGCACAATTTCGATCAGTACCGCTACATGATCGAAGGAGAGTCGGACTATGGCCAGGACGGCCCGCTCAAAGTGGGCATGCTTGGCTACTATCCGGAAGGCGTGCACTACGGCCCGCAGGTCAACAAGACCGAAATCTATTGCGCGGTGCTGCAGTTCGGCGGCGCCAGCGGCTCCGGCTATCTGCTCCCGCGCGAGGTGAAGGCCGGCATGGAGGAGCTCAAAGCGTTCGGGGAGTTCAAGGACGGCATCTTCCATCGCCGCGAGGGTGTTCCCGGCAAGCGCAACTTGGACGCCTTCCAGGCGATCTGGGAGCATGTGCACGGGCGCGAGATGCACTACCCCAAGGGCCGCTACGCCGCGCCGGTCTCGGTCGATTCCGCGAATTTCGAATGGGTGCCGGTCAAGGGCGCGACGGGGGTGTCGGAGAAGCTGTTCGGCGTGTGGACCGAGCGCCGGACGCAAGCCGGCCTGTTCAAGCTCGACGCCGGCGCGCGGTTCGAGGCCACCGGCCACGGCGTCTATCTGGTGCTCTCGGGTGCCGGCGCCTGTGCGGGCAAGCCGCTCAAGCAATACACGACGGTCTATGTCGAGGCGGGCGAGCGCGCCACCATCGCGGCGAGCGAGCCGACCATGCTGTTGCACTATGGCCTGCCGGATCTGGCTGGTATCGCGGCTGAGCGCCCTGTCTCGGGCACCATGCAGGCCGCCGAATAAATCTCCGCTCGCGCACAAACCAGCGGGCCGGCCACGCTCGCGCGCGCCGGCCCGCGGTCTTTCGATATCGAGTCTTGCCGCGTTACATGTGGGTCGGATCATCCGGTGCGGCGGGCCCGCCGAGGGCCTTTTCCACGACCGAATAGACAAATGCCACCAAGCAGATCCAGGCGAACAGCCCGCCGGCTTGCATCAGGAATTGCAGGGGGTCGATCTGCAACATTTGGGTATCCTCTTTTTGGTGCCGTGTGGCGAGCACCGCTCGCCACACCCGAACATCAGGAGAGCGACGGAATGATGCTCTTGAGCGTGGGGAACCATTGCCCGAGCAGCGTCGGCGGCCAGGGTATATGCATCACGTGCTCGAACACGAAGGTGATGGCAATGACCAGCACGGTCGCGTAGGTGATCACCAGCGTCCAGCGCTCGCTGTTCTCGTAGCGCATGAAGATCACCACGAAGAGCGCGACTGTCGGGATCAGCCCGATGACCGCCATGATCCCCATGAACACCAGCAGATAACCGAAGAACCGCGCCGCCCGCTTGATAATGATGTCGAGCGGGAGATGCCCGGTTTCGGAGGTCAGATCCATATGGATCTTCTGCTCGGCTGCCGCGGCCCCGCCGCCGGTGCTCGCGATCTGCCGCTCCACCTCGTGAATGGTCTGGTCGACCAGGCTCTCCACGCCGGCTTCCGGCTTTCGGCACATGTCGTTGAACAGGCTCAATCCGGATGCGGTCAACGCCACGATGCCGATCACCAGCGGCACGATCTTGGCGCTGAAGTCCCAGCTCAGCGCCATGTAACAGGCGGCGCCAAGGACGGTAATGACAAATATGGTGAACAGCTGCGAGGCGCGGAACGTCGGAGGCTGGAAGCTCGTCAGCATCTTCTTGAGGCCGCCGTGGATGCGGATGTCCTGCAGGAACGGCCGCACCAGGCCGATGATGGCGATGATGAACAGGATGGCCACCACCGGGCGAGCGAACCAACTGATGCCATAGCGCTCGACCGAGATGAAGAGATAGCGTTCGATCGTGTCGCCGAGCACGACGCCGAGAATGAGCGGCGGGCGCGGCCACTTAAACTGCTTCATGATCCAGCCGAGCAGGCCGAAGACCAGCAGCGAATAGAGGTCGCCCCATTGGCGTGTCGCCTCGAAGGCGCCGATATACACGATGCCGAGCACGGCCGGCAGGATGAGGCTGAAGCGCAGGATCGACAGCTTGGCGAACTGCGGGCTGAAGGCGTAGCACATGCCCGCGCCCAGGATGTTGGCCAAGGCCACCGACCACACCATGGCGTAGGTGATGTCGAGGTTCTTGGTCAGCATATCGGGACCCGGAACGAGTCCGTGGATCAGGAAGGCGCCGAGCAGGATCGCCATGGTGGCGCTGCCCGGCACGCCGAACGCGACGGTCGGCACCAGCGCGCCGCCTTCCTTGGCGTTGTTGGAGCTTTCGGACGCGATGACGCCGCGCACGTCGCCCTTGCCGAAGGTTAGCGCTGCGCCCTTCTCGGTCTTGAGCGCGTGACCGTAGGCGAGCCAGTCGACCACCGACGCGCTGATGCCCGGGATCGAGCCGATGCCGCCGCCGATCCACGAGCAGCGCAGAATCAGCCACCAATTCTGGAAGCAGTCCTTCACGCCTTGCCATTGGCCCTTGTAGATATTGGACACGCTGGTGTCGGTGGCGATCGCCGTCCTTGCGATCAGCAAGTCACAGAGCTCAGGCAGGGCGAAAATGCCGAGCAGCAGGGGTGTCAGCGGCAACCCATCCCACAGATAGAGGCTGTTGAAAGTCCAACGTAGCGTGCCGGACTGCGGATCGGTGCCGATCATCGCGATCATGATGCCGATGCAGCCGGCGGTCAGGCCGCGTAGCGGCGCGTTGCCGGACAGCACCGCCACCATCGATATGCCGAGCACCGAGAACGCCAGCAATTCGGGCGAGCCCAGGAACAGCATGACCGGGCGCAGGATCGGGATCGAGATCGCCATCAGGAAGGCGCCGAACACGCCGCCCATCAGCGAGGACATGTAGGCGGCGCTCAGTGCGCGCCCAGCCTCGCCCTTCTTGGCCATGGGGAAGCCGTCGAGCACGGTCGCGGCTGACGCGGCACCGCCTGGCACCCCGAACAGCACCGCGGGGATCGGGTCACCCGTCGCGGTGGTCGATCCAAGGCCCAGCAGCAGCGCGAACGCGGTGTACGGGTCCATGTTGAAGGTGAACGGCAGCAGCATCGCCGTTCCCGCCAGCCCCCCGATACCCGGCACGATCCCGAGCACCAGACCCATGATGCACCCGGCCGCCAGATACATCAGGCGCACCGGGTCCATCAAAATCACGAAGGCCTTGCCCGCGGCAGTCGCCATGAAGGCAATTTCGGCGGCTACTGCATCCATATCCCAGCCATCCCCAGTTTCACTCCAACGAAGCTCGCAACGAATGCGCCTTCGATACCCACGCACCCGTGTTCAATCATGCGCCCGCATGGCAAGCAAGCAAATGCCACCCGGCCGGCAGCCGCAGCAACGCCAGTTGCTGCAGCCTGGACCTTTTACAACAGCAACGATGAGCGAGAGCTTTAACGTCCTCCCGTGCTCGCCGCACTCCGACCCGCAGAACCGCTCCACTGGTAGGAGCCGCCAAACCGTGGTAGCCAACCCCTCTTTTCCGTTATGTAAGCAGAAGTTTGCGTAATGGGAAAGTCGTTTAAGACGAACGCGAACGGTCCAGGTGACGCACGGCTTCGGTCGTGGCATGCCACGAAGCAGCGGGGTGGGTTGCATGCTTTCCGGCGCGACGGCTTGGCAGGATCGGAAGGCAAGGACTGAATTTCCGGGGCTTTTCGCAGTTTGTCTGCGTCAAATCACGAGGTAGGGAAATGAAACTGGATAAAATTGAGGGAAAGGCCGACGACAAGGTCGCCTGGGGCAGCGATATAGCAGCGCAAATATTGCGCCGCTTCGGCATTCCATTCATCAGCCTCAACCCAGGGGCGAGCTACCGCGGCTTTCACGACAGCCTGGTCAACCACCTCGGTAACGAAAATCCCGGCATCATTCTGTGTTTGCACGAGGACCATTCCGTCGCGATCGCGCACGGCTACGCCAAGGCCACCGGCGAGCCGATGGCGTGCGTGCTGCATAGCAATGTCGGGCTCCTGCACGGGATGATGGGCCTGTTCAATGCCTGGTGCGACCGCACGCCCATGATCGTGCTGGGTGCGACCGGCCCAGTTGCGGCCGAGAAGCGCCGTCCCTGGATCGACTGGATCCATACCTCGCGTGATCAAGGCGCCTACATTCGCTCGATCATCAAATGGGACGACCAGCCGACATCGGCGGACTCGCTGGTGGAATCGCTCGTGCGCGGCAATCTGCTTACGCGCTCGGCGCCGACCGCGCCTATCTACATCTGCCTCGACGCCGGCTTCCAGGAGACCAAGCTGGACAAGGAGCCGGAATGGCCGGACGTGAAGCGCTTCATGCCGCCGAAGCCGCCGCGGCCCTCGAAGGACGCGCTCGACGAGGCGGTGGCTCTCCTGTCGAATGCGAAGAAGCCGTTGATCATGTTCGGCCGCGGCTCGCGCCGCGATGAGTTCTGGCGGCCGCGCATCCGTCTCGCGGAGCGGCTCGGTGCCTGTGTGTTCACCGACCTCAAGCAGGGCGCCATGTTCCCGACCGATCACGCCGCCCACTATACACAGCCGTTCAACGTGCTTGGCAACGACGCGCGTGCGCTGATGTGCGAGGCGGACGTCATCCTCGCGCTCGACTGGATGGATCTCGGCGGCGCGCTGCGCCAGGCCAGGAACGCCGGCCAGGTCACCGCCAAGATCATCAGCGCCACGCTCGATCAGAACCTGCACACTGGCGCCAACATGGAGTATCAGGCGCTGCCGACCGTTGACGTGCTGATGGCCTCGACCGGCGATGTCGTGGTTGCCGAGCTCAATGCTGCGCTCGGCGAGGGCAGGCACGATCCCTGGAAAGCGAAGGTGCCGGCCAAGTCCAAGCAGGCCAATGGCAGCGCTTTGACCATGGAGCACATCGCCAAGACGCTGCGCGATCAGTTCAACGATCCCGACAACGTCACTTTCTGCACGCTCGGCCGCGGCTGGCCGTTCGAGATCTGGCCGCTGCAGAACGGCATGTCGTATCTCGGCAAGGATGGCGGCGGCGGGCTCGGCTCGGGGCCTGGCATCTCGGTCGGCTCCGCGCTGGCGCTGCATCATCATTTCCCCGGCCGCTACGCGATCTCGATGCTCGGCGACGGCGACTTCTGCATGGGCGTGACCGCGATCTGGAGCGCCGTGAAGCATCGCATTCCGCTCCTGGTCCTGATCAACAACAACCGCTCCTACTTCAATGACGAGCTGCATCAGGATGGCGTGGCGCGCACGCGCGGCCGCGAGGTCAAGAACCGGTGGATCGGCCTGCGCATGGAGGACCCGGTGCCCAACATCGCCAAGTTTGCCGAGGCGCAGGGCGCGGTCGGCATCGGTCCGGTCACAAGCCAAGCGGACGCCGCCGCGGCGATCGCCAAGGGTGTCGATGTGCTCAAGAAAGGCGGCGTCTGCGTGATCGACTTCCATGTCGACCCGCCGGCCGAGCGGCAGGCCAATCATGGCCTCGGCCATCGCGCGACCGGCGACTGAGCGCGGCAGTCGTCGCCATGGTACAGTCCGGACAGGCTGACGCTTGTCCGGGCCTAAGATCCGTTATCAGAGATCCGCATGACAGACGGCTCATCCAATGCCTGGCCGACGGAGTTGCGGCTGCACAAGGACCGCCGGACGCTGACCGTCGCCTTCGACAGCGGCGAGTCCTACGACCTCGCGGCCGAGTATCTGCGCGTGCGCAGCCCGAGCGCCGAAGTGCAGGGCCATTCGCCTTCCGAGCGCAAGACCGTCGCCGGCAAGCAGAACGTCGCGATCCTGGAGGTGACGCCGGTCGGCAACTACGCGGTACGGCTGACCTTCGACGACATGCATTCGACCGGCATCTACAGCTGGGACTATCTGCGCGGGCTCGGCCGCAATCGCGACGCCAACTGGCAGGAATATCTCGACGAGCTGCGCGAGAAGGGATTGGCGCGCTGATGGCGAATAGCGAATAGCGAATAGCGAATAGCGAATAGCGAATAGCGAATAGCGAATAGAAGGCTCTTCGCCAGTCCCTATTCGCTATTCGCTACTCACTATTCGCCTCTTGTCACTACTGCACGATCACCGTCGCGCCCACCGGTACGCGCTCGTAAAGATCGATGACGTCGGCGTTGGTCAGCCGGAAGCAGCCCGACGACACCGCCTGCCCGATGGTCTCGGGCTCGTTCGAGCCGTGGATGCGGTAGAGCGAGGAGCCGAGATAGAGCGCGCGCGCGCCGAGCGGATTGTCGGGGCCGCCCGCCATGTGGCGGGGCAGATCGGGCCGGCGCTTCAGCATCTGGGCGGGCGGCGTCCAGTCCGGCCATTCGCGCTTGGCGCTCACGCGCTTCACGCCGCTCCAGCCGAAGCCGTCGCGCCCGACGCCAATGCCATAGCGCAGCGCCTGGCCGTTGCCGAGCACCAGGTAGAGCCGCCGCTCCCTGGTCTTGATGACGATCGTGCCAGGCCTGTGATTTTCTGCGAAGCTCACGGTCGTGCGGGCGATCGGCGAGCCGCCGTTGAAGCCGAAGAACCGAGCGAACGGATCGTTGCCGGTGATGGTGCGGTCGAATTCCGCAGGACGGCGTTGCGCCGTCGCATCCGTGGCTGCCGCGGCCACGTAGCTGACGGCACAGATCAGGCCGATAACCAAACGCCAAATCATCGTGAAGCTCCCGGATTGCCGCGATGCGGGTCGATAGAAAAGGCCACAAAAGTCGCCTTCCGGCAAATCACAAATTCGACGAAGGAGATGCCCCGGGAACCGACCCTTGTCTTGCTCGGATTTGTGGTCGACGTTGTCGGGCTCGGAGGAGGCTGATGGACACGATTGCGGCGATCCTGTTTGGCGCGCTCGCCGTCTACTTCGCGGTCGGGTTGCCGGCAGCGCTGGCGTTCATTGCATTGGGCGTGACGCGCGTGCAACCGGCACCGGTGACGATCGGCGCGCGAATCCTTCTGCTGCCGGGCGCAGTCGCGCTCTGGCCGCTGGTGTTGTCGCGCTGGCTCGCGGCACGGAGCACCTCATGAGGCGCTCGCAACGATCCGTGCATCGGGCGCTGTGGCCTCTGCTGGCGCTGACGATCGGCTTCGGTGTGATCCTGGCGCTCGCCTTGCGCCCCCCGCCGGCCGTGATCCCGCAGGTCGAGGTGGTGCGATGAGCGTTGGCTTTCGCGCCGTTCAGTGGAACAGCGCCAAGATCATCTACGACGTCATTCTGGTGGCGGCGGTCACGCTCTTCATCGGCGCGTTTCTCCTGATTGCCGATCGGGTCGACCCGCCCAAGGACCTGCCGGCCGCGATCGACCTGCGCATCCGCGCGTTCGGCAGCTGCGCCTTCGTGATGCTCACCGTGATCCTCTCGATCGGCCCGCTGGCGCGCCTCGACCGCAGATTCCTGCCGCTTCTTTACAATCGCAGGCATTTCGGCGTGCTGACCTTTGTCATCGCGTCGTTGCACGTGTGGTTCATGCTGGAATGGTACGCGGTGCAAGGCACGCTCCCGAACCTGCTCACCGAGCTGATGACCTGGGCCGATTACGGCAAGTTCATTGGCTTTCCGTTCAAGGTGCTCGGCATCGCGGCGCTGCTTGTTCTCTTCCTGATGGCGGCGACGAGCCATGACTTCTGGCTTGCGATCCTCACGCCGCGCACCTGGAAGGCGTTGCACATGGCGCTCTACGTCGCCTATGGCCTCGTCGTGATGCACGTCGCGCTCGGAATCATGCAATATGTTCATACCCCGCTTATTCCAGCGATGCTGTTTGGTGGCTTCGGCACCGTTGCCGCCCTGCATCTTCTCGCCGCCAGGCGAGCGCGCGAGCCTGACAGCGCGACGACGGCCGAAGGCTGGATCGCGGTCGGCGCGCCGGCCTCGATTCCCGACAAGAGCGCGCGCATCGTGGCGGCGCCGGGTGGCGAGCGCATCGCGGTGTTTCGCGACGGGGCCGAGATTGCGGCGCTCACCAATCTTTGCGCTCATCAGAACGGGCCGCTCGGCGAAGGCCGCATCATCGATGGCTGCGTCACCTGTCCCTGGCATGGCTACCAGTACCGGCTCGCTGATGGCTGCGCGCCGCCGCCGTTCACGGAGCGGCTTTCAACCTATCCGGTGCGGATCAGGGATGGGGTCGTGGAGGTCTATCCGCAGGCGCTGCCGCCGGGCACACCAGCCTCGATCACATGTCCGGCAATTGCAGTTTAACAACAGCCCTGGATGTGGCACTGTTGAGGCTGCTCCACAGCCGGAGCCAATCGCGGCAAGAGCCGCGTGGTTCAGTCGAATAAGGGAGAGAAGCATGAAACGGATCGCATTGGCAGCGCTGGCAGGCGTGGCCGTCATCGTTACGGGAGCCGCCTACGCGCAACAGCAGATCGACTGGGACAAGATCCAGATCAAGACCACCGATCTTGGCAACAAGACTTACCGCCTGGAAGGCCAGGGCGGCAACATCACGATTGCCGTCGGTACCGACGGCCTCATCATGGTCGACACCCAGTTCGCTCCACTCAGCGACAAGATCAAGGCCGCGATCAAGGCGATCTCGCCGCTGCCGGTCAAGTACTCAATCATCACGCACTATCACGGCGATCATACCGGCGGAATCGCAAACTTCCAGAAGGATGGCGTCATTGCCCTGGCGCAAGACAACATCCGCATCCGCCTGGTCGCCGGCACCACCAATGCCACCACCGGCAACAAGATGGAGCCGCGCTCGGGCGACGCGATCCCGAAAGAGACCTATGTCGGCGGCACCAAGACCATCGAGGTGGGCGGCCGCAAGGCGATCCTCACTCACTACTACAACGCCCACACCGATGGCGACACTGGCGTCTATTTTCCTGATGCCAACGTCATCGCCACCGGCGACATCATGAATTCCAACCATCGCTATCAGCAGGTCGACTACGGCAATGGCGGCGACATCCGTGGCATGATCCGTGCGACTGACGACTGGCTCAAGATCGCAAACGACCAGACCAAGGTCGTGACCGGCCACGGTCCGCTCGCGGACAAGAAGGTCGTCGCCGAGTACAACGCCATGGTGAAGACGGCGCGCGAGCGCGTCGAGAAGCTGTTCCGTGAAGGCAAGAGTGAGGACGAGGTGGCGGCGCTGGATCCGCTCAAGGACCTCAATGCGACCTGGGCCGCTGATGCGAACCAGGCCAAAAACTTCCTGAAGCAGGTCTACAACTCGTTCAAGCGTTCGTAAGTCAACGACTCACTACACGGCGAATTGCCGTGCCGCTGCACGATGCGTCCCACCCCTGGCAAACGCGGGTGGGGCGTTTTCTTTGGCCGCATCACCTCGGCCGCGTGCCGTCGTGTGTCCCCTTGATCGCTTCGTCGACAAGCTTGGTGAAAGGGACGAACGGAACGACCTTGTTGTAGACGTTCGAGCGCGCCACCCGGATCGATCCGTCCGGGCTCTGTTGCTTGACGATCTTGAGAATGACGTGCTGGCCCGGCGGGCCGACCGGTATCACCATGGTGCCGTTTGGCTTGAGCTGCTGCAGGAGCGGCGGCGGGATGTGGTCGATGCCGCAGGTCACCATGATCTTGTCGAAGGGAGCTGCGTCTTCCCACCCGTAGTAGCCGTCGGCATTCTTGCTGGTGATGGATTTGAACTCGCTATACCCGCGCTCGATCAGCGAATCATGCAGCGCGCGCGTGCGCTCCGCGAGCGGCCGGATGATCTCGATCGACCAGACCTTGTCGGTCAAGTTGGCGAGGTAGGCCGACTGGTAGCCGGAGCCGGTGCCGACCTCGAGCACCTTTTCGCCGAACTGCACGTCGACCGTCGAGGTCATGCGGCTTACCACCAGCGGGCCTGAGATGGTGACTCCGAATCCAATGTCGTGGAAGTCGCGCTCATAGGCGCGCGCGATGTCGCGCTTGTGCACGAACTCGTCGCGCGGCGTGAGCAGGAAGGCGCGCGCGTTGCGATCGTTGGCAAAATCCCGGTTGGCCTTGAGGAAGAGGTAGCGATCCCAGCGCGCGGCCAGGATCTTCGGGTTTTCGCCGCGGTTTTCCACCATCCAGCGGATGAAGGCTTCGCGATTGGTGGTGGGCGGCGACTGATCCCAGCTGTAAGGCGTGGGAACGGCGGCTCGCGCGATGCGGGTTGCCGCGGCGCTCACCGCTGCGATCGTCGAGCCCATCATGAACGTGCGTCGGTCCATGGCTTGATCCTGACCTATGGCTTGATCCTGAATTATAGCTTGATCCCTGAGTTCTTGACCCTCATTTCCTCACATCGGTCTTTCGGGCCGGTCCTTCGGACCCAGACCCTGCCCAAAATTGACGGCGAAATTGCACATGCCGGCAACCTCCGTACTTGACTCGCCGCCGGCATGAAAGAGACTCCTACCGTTCGTTACGCCGAAATGGTGGCCAGTTTGCACGCCACCTTTGCACCAGTTGCCACGCTACAGTTGCCACGCCACAAGTGTCCGTGATGATGGTCATGCCAAGCGCGCAGACGGAAGCCCAACAAGCGCCGCGCTGGCTGCGGGTTCTGACGGGCGTTCTGCTGTTTCCGGCCCTGTGGTTCGGCATCATATTGGCGTTCGATGCCGCGGTGCCGCTCGCGCGCTCCGGAGCCTTGGCTCCGGTGGTGTGGCTGCCGCCGACGGCGCTTCTTGCCGGCTTTGGGGCCTGGTTCGTTGGTCGACGCGCAACCGCCCGGCTGTTGGCGCCGCTCGTCGCAATGGTCCTGGTCGCCTATGGGGGAGCGGCGGTATGGCTGGTCACGTCCGCGCGGACGCCGGACTCGCGGTCGGTCGAGACCGCCAAATTGCCCCCGGCTCCGACCAAACCGGTTGAAACCGCCGAGATCCCAAATCGGCCGGTGCCGCCACCGCCTCCACCATCGGCGCAGCCGACGCCGGCGGCCGAGCCAAATGCGCCTCCCTCGTCGAGGCCCTCCGTGGGCGGGGCCCCGGGTGGGGCCGGGGGACCCAGTGGTGGCAGACCTGGTACTGGAGCCGGAGGCGAGCCCATCCCGCAATTCCCGTGGCCGCCGCCGGCGGCGTCGGCGACTTATGTGCTGCCGGGAGGTCTGTTCGAGCGCGGCGTCACGATCGGGCAGGTGGTGACCACGATCATCACGGCACTGGAGCGCAAGGGTTACGTCGAGCGTTCGTTCTTCACGACTGCAGCCGACGGTGTGGTCCTTGTTACGAGGCTTGAGCGCATCAACGAGGATGGATCGTCGGTCGCCGACGTGGAGCGCTGGCCGGCCGTGGGGGGAGCCGCCAGATCGTCCGCTGGTTTCGCCCAGTTCCTGCGCGGCTTGTTCTATGTCGATCCCGGTCGCTACCGGGTGATCGTGTTCGTCTTGCAGGATTCCCCGTTCCGCCAATCCTCCGAGCAGATCACCGGCCAGCAGGCGCGGGAATGGCTGCGAACAGGTGCCAATGTGCTGCCGCGCGAGCTGGCGGAGCGCGCCTATACGGGCGACTGCACCGCGCTGGTCTATGAATTTGCCAGTGACGGCACCGCTGTGCGCGTGGTCGAAAGCCGGTTGACCGGACGGCAGCATCTCGAGAAGGCGGGTGTGCTCGCCACGCTCGGCCGCGCCAACTGACGGGCTGCGATCGTGCGCAAACGCATCTTCATCAGCTATCGCCGCGAGGACACCGCGCCTGCGGCCGGACGGGTCTACGACCGGCTCTGCCGGCTGCTGCCGAAATCCGATGTCTTTCTCGATGTCAGCACGATCGCCGGCGGCGAGATCTTCGATCGCAAGCTGCTCGCGGAGATCGAGCGCAGCGACGCCGTGCTGGTGTTCATCGGCAAGACCTGGCTCGCGTCGGACGCCGGCCGCTCGCGCCTGCAGGAGCCCGACGACTACGTGCGCGCGGAGATACGCGCCGCCTTGGCGCGTCCGATCCTGGTGCTGCCGGTGCTGGTCGATGGCGCGCAGATGCCGCGGCCCGATCAGCTGCCGGACGATATCCGCGCGCTCAGCGCCAGAAACGCGCTGCCGCTGCGGCACGAGAGCTTCGACGACGACACCCAAAACATCGTGGCGACCGTGCTGGGCGTCGCGGATGCGGCGCGGCCGTGGGACAACAAGGGGCGGCTGGGCGCGAAGGTTGCCTACGCGGCGGCGGGTCTGGTCGCGGCCTTGATACTGCTGCTGACGGCGGCGCTCGCACATTTCTGGATCGTGGGGCGACCCTTGTCGGCGTCGATTGGAGACGCCGCGACCACGCTGCTGCTGATCGCCGGCACGCTGGCGGGGGCGGTTCTGGGCTTCGGCTTTGAGGCACGGCGGCGGCGGAACGCGCTCCCGTTGCGGTCGTGAGGCGGTTTGACCGGGGGTGTTGGCCCTGTAATATCCCCCGGGTCCCTCGCCCCGTGTCTGCGTCCAATGAGGATGGCGACCATGAAGTGCTCCCTCGCGTCCGCATCGGCTGCCATTGCGGCGTTCATCCTGTGTGTGGCTCAGGCGCAAGCGCAGACGCCCCCGCCGCCGGGTTTGGTTAATCCGCGGGTCGAGATCGAGTACGTCAAGCCGAAGAATGCCGACTTCGAGCCGATCTATGATCGGTTGCGGGCGCGCAAGGTGCTCGAAACGTTGCGGCAGTTTCTGGCGCCGCTGAAGTTCAAGGAAGGGCAGAAGCTCGTCGTCAAATTCGACGAATGCGGCACCACCTACGTCCGCCATCAGCGTCGCGGCGTGGTGGCGGTCTGCTACGAGTTCGTCGACCAGATCGAGCGGCTCGCGCCCGCCTCGCAGGTCCGTCTGATTCAGACCCAGGGTCGGCCTCCGGTCAAGCCGGATGCCGCGCTCGTCGGCCCCGTGGTGCAGGCCCTGATCCACGAAGTCGCGGTCGGGGTGTTCGACCTGTTCGAGATTCCGGTCTGGGGCCGCCAGGACGACGCGGCTGATCGGGTCGCGGCCTTGGTGCTGCTGCAGTTCAGCAAATATGACCTCGCCTGGAACACGATTGTCGGAACCGCCTGGTTCCTGGCGGGAAGCGCCTTGGGCCCCCCCGATCTGTCGGACGTGCGCGGCGTGACCGCGCAGCGCTACTACACGACGCTCTGCATCGCCTATGGCGGCAATCGCCGGATATTCGGGGGCTTCGTCGCCGCCGAGCGGACCTATGATCCGAGCCCGGCCGCCGGCGACCTGCCGAATGTGAGGGCGCGCGGATGCCCGGAGGAGTACGATACGGTCAAAGAGGCATTCAACGCCGCGGTTGCGCCGTATCTCGACCAGGACCTGCTGAAGCAGGTGCAGGTCGTGCAGTGGATCCAGTTCAACGACTGAAGCGATTTGCGCGCTCGGGCAACGATCGAGGAAGCCGCCATGCCTCACGTCAATCCAATCAAGCGAGCCGCGTGGTTCCAGCGCGCAGTGTGCGCAGCGATGATTGTCGCTGCATCGGCCTGCATCACCTCGACGCCCACGATGGCGCAGGCCGAGCTGCGCAACGACAGGATCAAGTTCGATTACTACGAACCGAGAGATCCGAAGCTGTTGCCGCTCTATGAGCGTCTGCAGCGTCGCCGTGTGCTGGAGGAGCTCAGTCAGTTCCTGGCGCCCCTTCGCTGGCCGAAGACGCTTCGCCTGATCATGAAGGAATGTCCGGCGGGAACGCGGCGCCCGGAGATCATCTATTCCAGCGTCGAGCGCTCGCTCAGCATCTGCTATCAGCTGCTCGCATTCCTCGGATCGCTGCAGCCGCAACCGGCGTTCGCGTCGCGGCAGGAGGTCATCGTCGGCGGTCTGGTCGGCGTTGTCCTGCACGAGTCTGCGAAGGCCATCTTCGATATGCTGAACATCCCGCGGCTGGGTGACGACGGCGACGCCGCCGATCAGCTGTCCGCCTTCATCGGGCTGCAGTTTGGCGAGGACGTCGCGCGCGCCGTGGTCAAGGGCAGCTATTTCGTCTGGAAGAAATACGACGACGAGATCGCGGCGGCCGAGCGGCAGTACGATTTTTCCGCCCGCTCGAGCGTTCCACGCCAACGCATATACAACATGCTGTGCATCGCGTATGGGGGCGCGCCGACGACGTTCAAGGCGTTCGTCGATCAGGGCGATCTTCTTTCGGGCCGGGCCGAGAATTGCGCGGAGGAGTATCGGCTGGTGCGGCATGCCTTCCAGAAGACGATCGTACCGCATGTTGATATGGACATGATGGCGAAGGCTCGATCCACCAAGTGGATCAGCCCGGACGATTTCAAATGAGGGCGCGGCGTTCCGCGCCGCGATCTACTCGAAAATCGATCTACTCGAAAATATTGACCGGCCCGACATAGCCGCGTGGCTGGGCTGCCGGCCGGGCGAGCCCGCTATTGCGCTGCGGCGCGGGGCAGTTCTCCTGGCACGGCAGGTCGGAGAGCCAGATGCCTCGTCCATAGGTGGCCGCGAAGATGCGCTTGCGGACGTCGTCGATCGCGAGCGCGGTGACGATCACGGTCGGCATGCCCTCGCCGAATGGAAGCCACTGGCTGCTGCGGTCATCGCGATAGAAGACGCCCGCGTCGGTGCCGATGAAGATGGGGTTCGCGGCTGACTTATGGGCCACCACCACGTGGACCGGCAGGTTGGCAAGCCCGGCCGAGATATTGGTCCAGGTCCTGCCGCCGTCGATGGTCGCGAACACCTTGATGCCGGCCTTGTAGCCCGAGAACGTCACCCAGACGCGCTGCGGATCGGTCGGGCTGACGGCGAGGTCGGTGATCTGCGCTTCGCCGAACGGCAAGTTGCCGCTCACGGTTTGCCAGGTCACGCCGCCGTCATTCGACCGAAACACGCCGCCGCCACCGAGGAACGGAGGCCAGGGCGCCTGGCCTGACGGCTGCCGCCAGGAGCGGGTGTCGCCTGCCTTGGCAATGTAGATCGTTTTCGGATCCGAACGAGCGATGGCAACCTGATTGCACTCGCGGCTCGAGCCGATCGCGCCGCGCGTCAGGTTGCTCCAGCTCCACTTGTCGTTCTCCTCGCTGCCGCGCCATAGATCGGCGAAGCAGGCGTAGATCTGGCCGGGGTCGTCCACCCCCAATGTGTAAGGCGTCACCCAGGCGCCGTCTCCGGCCGCTGCGGGCGAGATTGGTTTGTTGTCGAAGCCGGCACCGCCGCTTTCCGACTTGAAGATCATGCCGAAGTAGACGCTGGCATACGCAATGCTGGGGTCCTTGGGGTTGATCTGGCAGATCATGCCGTCGCCGCCCAAGACGCGGGTCAGCTGCCCGTCGAGCTCAAGCCGGTATGTCCCGTTGTCCTGCGAGCCGTAAAGGAGAACATTCGGGTCCTCCGGCGTGATGCAGATCGAGTAGATTTGCCTGATTGCCCCGCCCATCGTCGCATCAGTGATGCTCATCCAGGCGTTGCCTCCATCGTCCGATCGAAAGACGCCGCCGTCGCTTCCGGTGAAGAGCGTGTCGCCGCGATAGGTGAGCACGTGAATGTCGGCATGCGTATAGTTGGGCGAGCCAGGCGGCGCCCGCCATGCCGAGGTCATCATCCAGTTCCTGCCGCCGTCGTCGGATCGCCACGTATCGAGGCCACCGACATGAACGCGATCGATGTTCGTTGGCGAAACTGCCATTGCCAGATCGTAACTCGCCTGCCGGCCGTTGAAGTTGTTGGCCTCGTGCAGGATGTTCGGCTTCGACAGGTCGAACGGCGGCGTGGGAGTGGAGGCCGACGGCGGCGGATTGCTGTTGGAGCGTCGTGTGAACGTGTCGCCGCGATTATCCGAACGCCAAAGCCCAAGTGTGAAGCCGGAAGGCGCCGCATAGAGGACGTAGAGCGTATCGGGTCCGGCGGGAGAAACCGCCAGGCGAATGCGGGTGCTGGTGCGGTCGGTCGGCGAGGGCAGTCCTCCGCCGAGCTTGGTCCAGGTCGCGCCGGCGTCGGTCGACCGGTAGACGTTGGTCTGCGTCGCCGCGTACACGATGGACGGATCTGTAGGATGGAAGAGGACGTCCCAGAACGGATTGAGCCGAGTGCCTTCGGCCACGGTCGTCCAGTTGTCACCGCCGTCCGTCGTGCGCAGCAGTCCTTTCGTCGTGCCGGTCAGGAGAATCGCAGGCGACGTCGGATGAATGGCGAGGCGGAATCCGAATTCCACCTGCTCGGTCTTCCAGATCAAGCCGGTCGGGTTCCAGGTCTCGCCGCCGTCGGTGCTCTTGATAATGCCGATCGAGGGTGGCGCGATCCCATAGCCGGCGCTCTCGCCATCGCCGGTGAGGACGTAGATGGTGCGCGGGTTCTGGGGGTCGATCGCGATATCGTTGACTGCGAGCATCGGCAGGGCGTCGGTCAGCGGCGACCAGGCGGCGCCATCATCGCGCGTGCGCCAAAGTCCGCCAGCCGCGGTACCGACATAGATCGTGGCAGGCTCGGACGGATCGAACGCGATCGCGTTGATACGCCCGGCGTCGGTGCCTTGCTCTTCGTCCGTCGGCTTGACGAGGCGCCAGTTGGGAACGATGCCCGCTGCAGCCGCGGCCGCCTTGCTGGCTTGGAATGAGTTCGATCGCGCCGACTGGAAGTGATGCAGCCAGGTCAGCGCCGTGAAGTTCACCATGTCGCCGGAGGGGTAGCTGCGCGGTTTGACGAACTCGAGCTGGCGCGCGTAAGGACGGTATCCCGTTCCTTTGCCCTTGCCGACCCGGTTGTAGTAGTCCTCGCGCGCGTTGATGTGGTCGGTCAGCTTGGCACCCGGAGGCAGCTGGGGCGGCGGCAGGGCCTCTTGGGCCGCAATGGCTCCGGTGAGCAAACCAAGCATGATCACAACGCGGACGGCGTCCAGTCGCATGGGCCCAATCCTTTGATCGACCGTGGTAACCTGCCGGAAATGATAACGTAGCGCGGCCCGTCACGCTACGGCGCGGCTGGCCCGCGCGGGCGCATCCGCAGGGACGGCGCCAGGTTGCTCGGCTCGGGGATGTCGTGGCTCGGGAATGTCGTGACTCGGGGATGTCGTGGCCGGGGCCGGCCACGACATCTCAAATCGACTTCGGATCAGGTCTGCTTCGGATCAAGTCTACTTCGGATTGCGCGGGAACGGGATGAAGCCGTCGCGGTTCGGCATCCTGACCTTCGGCAGCGACTGGGCGTCGAGCACATCATCCTTCCCGATGATCTCGTTCAGGTTGAGGATATAGGCCGATACGGCGTACACCTCGTCGTCGGTCAGGGACTTTGACTCCTGGAACGGCATGGCGCGGCGGATGTAATCGAACAGCGTGGTGGCGTAAGGCCAATAGCTGCCGACCGTCTTCACCGGCGCCTTGCCGGCTTCGAGCGAGCCCTTGCCGCCGACCAGCGCGTCGTTGGGCCGGCCGGCTCCCTTCTCGCCGTGGCAGGCTTGGCACTTGGCGGCGTAGACCGCTTCACCCTGCGCGGCGGTGCCACGGCCGGGCGGAAGCCCGGCGCCATCCGGCCCGATGCTGATGTCCCAGGGCGCGATGTCGGCGGGCGCGATCGGTTGCCCGAATTTGGGAGGCGTCTGCGCCGATGCGGCAACAGTCGTTAAGGCGACGACGGCTGCGCCGAGCGCGAGGTGCTTAAGCATAGACATTGATGGCCTCCCCCTTGTCGTCGATGCGCCAGCTCTGGATCGCGTTGTAGTGATAGTTGCCGCGCAGCCCGCGTTCGGCCGCGAACGCCGCGCGAGAGGGCTGCACCATGCCGGTGTCGTCGGTGGCGCGGCTCTGCAGCACGGCCGGGCCGCCATTCCATTGCCAGGGGAGGCGGAAGCGGACCGGCGCCTTCGGCAGGTTCGGCTCCGCCAGCGCGGCGGGCGCCCAGCTTTGGCCGCCATCGGCCGAGACCTCGACCTGACGGATGCGGCCGTTGCCCGACCAGGCAAGCCCGGAGATCTCATAGAAGCCCGGACCCTTGAGGGTCAGGCCCGGTGAGGGCCGCGTGATGACCGACTTCACCTCAAGCGGGAATACGAACTGCCAGGCCTTCTCGTCCTTGAGCAGGATCGTGTACTTGGAGGTCTCGTCCTTGGTCATGGCCGGCCCGGCGGTGAGCTTGAGCCGGCGCAGCCACTTGACGTTCATGTTGCCTTCGAAGCCCGGCAGCAGCAGCCGCAACGGGTAGCCGTTCGACGGCCGCACGCGCTCGCCGTTCTGATAGAGGCAGAGGAGCGCATCATCCATCGCCTTGGCGAGCGGAACGCTGCGGCTCATGGCGGCGGAATCGGCGCCCTCGGCGATCATCCAGCGCGCGGAAGGATCGACACCGGCCTCGTCGAGGAGCGTCGAGAGCTTCACACCGGTCCATTCCGAGCAGCTCAGCAGGCCATGGATCGCCGGCACATTGAGCGGTTGAGGTTGCGGTGCGTTGAGCGCTCCGCTGTTGCCCGCACATTCGACGAAGGCGATGCGCGACGTCATCGGATAGCGCGAGAGCGCCTCGAGCGTGAACACCAGCGGCTGCTTGACCAGGCCGTGGATCACCAGCCGATGCTGATCCGGATCGATGTCCGGGATGCCGGAATGGCTGCGCTCGAAGTGCAGCCCGGAGGGCGTCATCATCCCCTCAAGCAGGTGCAGCGGCGTGCGCGCCGAGCCGATCCCTTGCGTCGCCGGGTTCGCGGGCGGCGCAAAGCCGCGCACGACCTTGCTCTCGAACTGCGACGGCTGGCCGTAGGGCACGAAGTTCGCGCCCGGCACCTTCATCCAGCGTGGCACTGGAAGCGGCTCGGCCGCCGCGCTTGCTAGCCCCGCACCGGTCGCGCCGGCCACCAGCGCGCCTTCGAGAAAGACACGGCGGCTGAGGATTCCATTGCCGGCCGCCGGCTCGGCGGGTCGCCAGGACGCGTCGCTCTTTCGTTTCATCGGATATCCTCCCTTGTGCCGTCAATCCGTTTAGAAACAACGGCTGTCACATCGTGCATGCATAATACAAGCATACACTTATCAAACACCCAAAAGCTTGAGCGTATTGCCGCCCGCCACCATCTGCTGCTGCTCGGCATTGAGCCCCGCAAAGGTGAGCGCCTTCTGCAGGCGGGTCGGCACGTCCTTCTCCACGACGATCGGCCAGTCGGTACCGGCGAGCACGTGGTCGGCGCCGAGCAGCTCGACCATGCTGCCCACCAGCGCCGGATGGATGCCCATCGTATCGATATAGACGTGTCGGCGTGCGAGCTCCGGGGTATCGCGTCTGATCCGCTGCCCCTCGCCGAAGCCGCCGGCCATGAGCACGCCGCCGATCGCAAGCGTGGTGACGACGACACGCAGCTTGGGCAATTCGTCGAACACGCCGCCTTCGAGCAGCGAAATGAGCGCGAGCGAATTGATGGTCGCGCGCGCAAGCCGCACGCCCTGGCGGCCGGTCTTGCCGAAGCGCTCGTGCATCTGTGGATCGGTGATCGGATGGATGAACACCGGCACGCCGAGCGCGGCGGCGGCCGCGAGCGTCGGTCGCGCCTGCTTGGCGTTCGGGAGCAGGTCTCGCTTGGCGCTCTCGATGAAAACGCCGCGCAGGCCGAGCTCGCGCACGGCACGATTCAATTCGCGCGCGCCGTCTTCGCCGCTGTAGGCATCGACCGTCGCCAGGCCGTAGAGCTTGCCCGGATTCTTGGCGACCAGATTGGCGACCTCGTCGTTGATGCGGGGGATGGTGCCTTTCGGCACCTCGCCGTCGGCATCCTGCAGGAACGCGGTCGGTGTGTTGATCACGCGCGCGGCAGTGCCGGTTATCTCGAGCGAGTCGATGAGGGCGCGCGGGTCGGCGAGCTGCGCGTTAACCTTGGCCTGCGCCTCGCGCTGTGCCGGCGGCGTATTGCTCATGTTCGTCAATGTGAACGAGGGGCCCACAAAGTGATTGTGGAAGTCGACGACCTTCAGGGCGGGTGCGGAGCGCTCCTGCGCTTCACTCGCCTGTGACAGCGCGGCGGCCGACGCCACGCCTGCGCCCAGGGCGCCGAGGAACTGGCGTCGTGCGATGGAGGAATGGTCCTTGCCGGTCATCGCGTGATCCTCCCGGTGTGGTCAGCTGTGTCCTGGGCCGCATTGATTGACTTGCGTCATGGCCT
Organism: Xanthobacteraceae bacterium; assembly: GCA_036845065.1. GTDB lineage: Bacteria > Pseudomonadota > Alphaproteobacteria > Rhizobiales > Xanthobacteraceae > VAZQ01. Next base: position 32,282 of record DAIUEP010000002.1, read on the forward strand.
GCAGGTTTTATGAGTTGACCAATGCTAGCCCAAATAGGGTTGGCCATACAACGGCGGCCATAGTGTGGGCTGGACGTCGCTTGCGGATGTGGTCGCGCGTGGGTTGCCCTTGATGGGCGGCCTTGGGGGGCAGAGTCTTGGACGTGACCGGCTCGCAAGCTCAATTGGACAGGATCGAAAGGGAGCATCGTGGAACAAGGCTCGAGCGAGTATCAGCGTTGGGAAGGGCGGTTTGGCGTTCCGGATTATGTCTTCGGCAAGGAGCCGAACTACTTCCTCGCCTCCTGCAAGCCGCTACTACCCCGTTCCGGCAGGGCGCTTGCGGTGGCGGATGGCGAGGGGCGCAATGGTGTCTGGCTGGCCGAGCAGGGTCTCGAAGTGGTGTCGATCGACTTCTCGCCCTCCGCTCAACGCAAGGCGCAGGCCTTGGCGAAGGAGCGCGGGGTTACGGTCAGCTTCCTGCAAGCCGATGTGCATACCTTCGAATACCCGGAGGCGGCGTTCGACGTCGTGGTCGAGATTTTCACGCAGTTTAGCTCCCCGGCCGAGCGGGCCATGAAATGGGCCGGCATGCGGAAGGCGCTCAAGCCCGGCGGGCTCTTGATCATCCAAGGATATACGCCCAAGCAACTGCAATACGGGACCGGTGGGCCGAAGGAGATCGACAATCTCTATACCCGTGCCATGCTGGAAGAGGCCTTCCGTGGGTTCCGCGACTTGACGATTGTCGAAGAGGAGCGCGAGCTGCACGAAGGCACTTCGCACGGCGGCATGTCGGCGGTGATCAGTCTGACCGCGCGCAAGTAGCAGCCTCACGAATCCTCCAGCGCGGTCGGTGGCGACGCATGGCCTCGCCCGGCCACGATCTCAAGCGAGTGCGTGATGTGCTGCGCCAGAAGCTCGGCCGCTCGCGAGAGCGCGCCGGGGGCACGATATAATGCAATTTCAGTATCGGGCATTGCCGGCAGGCCGTGCTCGGCGGCGAGCAGCTTCAGGCCGTCCGGCAACATCTCCTTCGACATCACCGTTACGCCTAAGCCGGCGCGCACGGCGGCTTGCAGGCCCTCGCTGCTGGGGCTGGTGTAGACGACCCGCCATTGCCGCCCGGCAGCCTGCAGACCGGCCAGGGCCCGCTTGCGATAGACGTCGGGCGCCGGCGCCAGCACGAGCGGGATGAGCTCATCCGGGTTGAGCACCAGCCTCGGTCCGCCCACCCAGACCAGCACATCGCGCCACACCGGAACGCCCCCGGCTGGTCCTTGCGGCTCGCGTTTCACCAGCACGAGGTCGTACTCGCCTTTGGCGAAGCCCTCGAGCAGATGAAAGCTGAAATTGCAGTTGACCTCGAGCGCGACGCGCGGATGCGCGCGCGCGAACCGGGCCAACACGTCGGGAAGATAGACGGTGGCAAAGTCCTCCGGCGTTCCGACACGCACGGTGCCCTCGACGTCCGGCTCGAGGATGCGGGAGCGCGCCTCGTCCGCGATGCGCAGGAGCTGACGCGCATAGACAAGCAGGATCTCTCCGTCCGCGGTCAGCTGCAGCTCACGGCCGTCTCGTTCGAACACACGGCGGCCAAGGCCACCCTCGAGCTTCTTGATCTGCAGGCTGACCGTTGACTGCGTGCGTCCGATCCGCTCACCCGCCCGGGTGAAGCCACCATTATCCACCACCGCAACGAATGTGCGGAGCAGGTCGAAGTCGAAGGGTGGGAGGGGCATGCCAGTTGCTGTCGGCTGTCGTGATGCGGCCGCTGTCGCGCGTTGGCCCGCACCCATCAGTGTACTCCGGAGCACGGTTCGATCCAAGCCGCGTCCGGCGCGTCCAGCGCGTGTCGCTAGCCGGGGTCACTCACGAACAGCCGCGTACGTCCTCCATCGGCCTTCATCATAAGGCGCCAGCCAGGGCTTTGGCGACCGGCCATACTTCGAGGCCGCCGCGATAGATCATGTCGAGCGCGACATAGAGGACGATCGCGAGCCCGACATAGGCGATCCAGCGGTGTTTCTGCAGCACTTGCGCGATCAATCCGGCTGCCGCGCCCATCAACGCGATCGAGAGAACGAGGCCGAAGATGAGAACCCAGGGATGCTCGCGGGCCGCGCCGGCCACTGCCAGCACGTTGTCGAGCGACATCGATACATCAGCGATGATGATCTGTCCGGCCGCCTGCATGAAGGTTTTCTGCCGCGCCTGTGCGACCAGGGTTCCGTCGGGATTGACCGTGACGTTGACGGCGTCAAATTCGTCATGCGCGGCGTGCACCTGCAATTCGCGCCACATCTTCCAGCAGACCCAGAGCAGCAGGAGCCCGCCCGCAAGCAGGAGCCCGAACACGGCCAGAAGTTGGGTCGTCATCCCGGCAAACGCGATCCGCATGACGGTCGCGGCGGCGATGCCAACCACGATTGCCTTGGCTCGCTGCTCGGCTGGAAGTCCAGCGGCTGCAAGCCCGATCACGATGGCATTGTCGCCCGCGAGCACGAGGTCGATGATGATGACCTGCATCAAGGCGGAGAGCGCGTCCACAGTCAAAAAGTCAAACATCGCCATTCACATCATGGTTCGCGCGGTATGGTTCGCGCGGTGGTCCAGTCTCGCGTATGAGCTCAGCGCCGCGTCCCACGAGCGGCGAGCGATGCAACTATCGTAGAGCCCCGTTCGGCCGCGGATCGCCGGCTTCGAAGAGCTGCATGACCGCGAGCGGCTCGCTGAGCATGCAGGCGCCGAAGCCAATGAGCGCAAAGACCCCGGCGGCGTCCCACAGGTTCAAGCTGCCGATATCTTTGGCAACTCTCCAGTGCCACGCGACCAGCGCTGACATGCCCGCCATGGCCAGCGCCGCAAAGCTCGTTGCCGGCAGGATGAGATGACTCGAAAGCAGCCAGGCGGCCGGGATCACCAGGATTGCCGTGGCGATGATGAGCAGCTGCATGGCCGCGTGCTGCGACGGGGCAGCCTTGTTGGGCGACTGTCCGTACGACCTACGGTCACCCCACCGTCCCAAGTCGATGGCGTGACCGCTGAAGCGCCGATGGTGAGCCATGGAGGCCTCTCTGCTAGTTCGTCGGTTGATTGCTCGATCAATGGAAGCCAGCCTCTATTCGATAAGGCTGCTCATCATGGGACGCCAATTGAATTGTCCAATGTGCTGCATTGACGGATTGGCTGGTGACGGGCGCCCGGCAGCGCGAGGGGCTTGTTAACTGTCCCGGAAGCCGCTCCGGCCAGATGCCGGAGCGGCGCAAACGCAGGCTCAGGCGGCTTGTGCGTGGCGCGTGGCGCCCAAGGCATCCAAGTGAGCCTTGAGGCGCGGCTCCAGCTTCAGCGCTGCCGCCAACCGCTCGAGCCAGTCGCGTTCGGTCGGCGAGTCCGGCTCGATCGCGAGCCGGGCAGCGGCGTAGACTTCCGCCTTCAGCTCCGGGGTGGTGGCGGCGCCAGCCAGTTCCGCAATGGTGGCCGGATGCTTGATGGTCCAGCTGAGGAACCGCTGCTCCTCCTCGCTGAGAGCGCTGGTGGCAAGCTGCCGCCGGATATGAGCATGCTCAACGTCGTCGAGATGGCCGTCGGCGGTCGCGGCGGCCACCATGGTCTGCAGGAGCAACTTGCTTACGTCCTCGGTGCGCCCCTGCGGGGGAATCCATGCGGACAGATCGCGTTGATCGCTGTCCTTCCGCAGCCATCGCGTATCGGAAAACAGGTCGTTGATGCTCTGCGGCACGACCGGCTGGCCCTGTCGATAGTTCTGATAGGCCTTGTAAGCCAAGCCACCAATTGCCGCGACGGCGCCGATCTGCGCGGCAGTTCCCGCCATGTCGCGCATGCGCTTGGAGCTCAGCAGGAGGCCGGCAAATCCGCCCGCAAGCGCGCTCGCTCCAAGTGCGCCCACGTTTCCGAAGTTGGTGCTCGCGGGTTGCACCGAGCTCGAAACCCAGGGCGTGTGGCTGCCCGCCACAGGCGTGGCAGATGCGGAGGACTGAGCCTGCGGTGGGCGATTGCGACTCTCGTCGCCGCGATCCGGGCCGGGCAGACCGGCGCTCATCACCTGGGTCAGCAATCGATTCACGTCGAGCATTGTCATCTCCTTCCTTGAAGGCACGCATGATGCGTGGCTGGCACCGATATGGGGGCGCTCATGGCAGTTCACGACGGCCGCTGCTCCCGAAATGACGGGCATTGATATCCGCAATGGGGCGCGCGCAGCCAGCCGGCATGAGTGTTCCCAATGAGCGGCAGCGGAAGAACTCGTTTCAACAATGGATGCCGCGACGTCATAACGACGGTCAACTGATTCACAGGAGAACCGCCATGAACTTGCGCATTCAGCCGAGCGACCTGCACCCGCATCCTGCATCAGTCGATCCTCGACTGCTTGATTCACTTCTCGGTACACCGACAACTGCGAGCCCATTGGCTACTCCGGTGGCGGTCGCATACGGCGACGGCATCGGGCCGGAAATCATGGATGCGAGTTTGCGTATCCTGCTTGCGGCTGGCGCCGACATCGCCATCGAACCGATCGACATGGGCGAGCGGGTCTACCGGATGGGTCACAGCTCCGGCATCGGTCCGGCGGCCTGGGATACGTTGCGGCGGACCAAAGTCCTTTACAAGGCGCCCGTCACGACTCCGCAGGGCGGGGGCTTCAAGTCGCTCAATGTGACGATCCGAAAGTCGCTCGGCCTGTTCGCCAATGTGCGGCCTTGCGTTGCCTATCACCCGTTCGTGGCGACCAAGCATCCCGGCATGGACGTGGTCATCATCCGCGAGAATGAAGAGGACCTGTACGCCGGAATCGAGCATCGGCAGACCGACGAGGTCTATCAGTGCCTGAAGCTTGTGTCGCGTCCGGGCTGCGAACGCATTGTCCGCTATGCCTTTGAGTATGCGAGCGCACACGGTCGACGCAAAGTCGCATGCTTCACCAAAGACAACATCATGAAGCTGACCGACGGCCTGTTTCACAAGGTGTTCGACGAGGTCGGCGTCCAGTATCCGCAGATCGAGCGGCAACACTGGATTGTTGACGCCGGGGCTGCGCAGCTGGCGGACGAGCCGCGCCGGTTCGACGTCATCGTCATGCCCAATCTCTACGGCGATATCTTGTCCGACGTCGCCGCTGAGATCGCCGGCTCGATCGGCCTTGCCCCCTCCGCCAATATCGGCGCGCGCTGCGCGATGTTCGAGGCCATACACGGTTCCGCGCAGTCTCTGGCAGGAAAGGATCTGGCGAATCCATCCGGGCTGCTCCTTGCGGGCGTGATGATGCTCGTCCATATCGGCCAGCCCAAGGCGGCCGAGCGCATCCATAATGCTTGGCTCAAGACGATCGAGGATGGGATTCACACCTTCGATATCTTTGCAGAGGGGATATCGCGACAAGAGGTCGGGACCGCAGCCTTCAGGGACGCCGTCATCGATCGACTCGATCAATATCCCGTGCATCTCGAACCGGTGCGCTACGGTGGCGGCACGTCGGTGGCGGTCACACCGACGCTGTCGCAGTCTGCCGGCCCTGCGCAGAAGGTGCTCGTCGGCGTTGACGTGTTTGTGCATCAGGTCGAAGCCGAGCCGGAGCGGCTCGCCCGCTTGATGCGGCGTGCGGAAGGATCCGCGTTCGATCTGATCATGATCACGAACCGGGGCGTGAAGGTCTGGCCTCGCGGGATGGATGAGACGCTGCTGACCGATCACTGGCGATGCCGCTACATGGCCAAGCCCGGTCAGACGTTACACTCCGTGATGATTGCCGACCTCCAGAAGCGGCTCGCTCGGGCGGGTATCGATTTCATCAAGACCGAACACCTCTGTACGTTCGACGGCGAGCCCGGATACTCGCTCGGGCAGGGCCAGTGACCCGTCGGGTGCCCGAGAAGGCGCGACTGGGGCGGATGATGCACGAAAAGATCATCCGCATGATGACGTTGATTGCTGCGACTCTCCTGTTCGCAAACGGCCAGACGTTGGGGCTTCGGGCCGCGCCGGAGGCCGACAAATAATGCGAGCAGACAATGCAGCCTTCTCTGCGAGCCGCCAGAGCGAGAGCTGCGATGTGGGTCGGCGGCTTTGGGCGCTCGTCTGAGCGGGTATCTGGCTGCGGCGAATGACATCTCTCGTCTGCGCGGGTTCCTGGATCTGGAACCGACAAGTGTCGCGCACCAAGGAGTCACAAGTGTCGCGCACCAAGGAGTCATGGATGCGACCCCGTTTGAGTTCGCAGCTACGCTGTCAGATCCGGGACCGACGATCGGCGCGATCCAATTGATACCGTTCCGCTTCCGATAGCACCATCATCAGCGACGCATGCGCCGATGAATGTCAGGTGAGGTGCATGCGAGTCATTGCGGCGCTTGCGTGAGTCTCATTGTTTTGCTGCCGGATTTTTCCATTTGTGCAGTGTGCACCGCATCAACATCCGGAAATGGCCACAATCAATCGTTAACCCCGACACTTGCAGCGAACGATAGCGCTGCATTCTTTCCGTTGGGGAACGGAGGAATTGCCGGAGCCGCATCCGTCTGATCGTGCGGCACGTGCAATGTGGGAGCTGGGCCGTTGCGGTTTGCTGCTTGAGGGGTGTCGGCGCATGCTTTCGATAACTCGATACGTTGTAGCTCATCGATCCGTTGTAGGTCGGTGTGTTTTTCTGGACGAGGCTCCGCGAGCCTTGGCTGCTCGCTCGTCTCCCTGTGCTGCGGACGGCCCGCCGAGGCGTGTGAGTTGAAAGCCTGCTCGTAAGACGATTGCAGGGCTCTCCGCCAGCATTTCACCATTGCTGTTCTGCCGAGCGACCGCGCTAATCACGAAGGGCGAGATGGGACGTCGTGCGTCTCCAAAAACCGATTTTGGTACCGTCGTCCTGCATTGGACGCTGGTCGCTCTGTTCGTCACCTGCGTGGTGACCGGCTTGCGGATTGCGACGGTGTCGCCGTTCGACTTCGGGTGGATCTATGCGCTCGACAGCGTCTTGCCATATTCCATGGTGTGGACGGCCCATGTCCCGGTCGCGGTCGCGCTGTTCGGCTTGGGGTTTGCATATGCGGTTTACGTCCGTCGCGCCGGACTGATGCGGCGCATCCGACCTGACCGGGTGCGCCTGATGGGAATCTTTCGCGGCGGCCAGGCGCGTTGGGTCGCAATCAACACAATCCTCACCTGGGTCATCCTCCTGTCGCTGCTGGAACAGCTGGTGACCGGTTATCTGATCTATCTCGGATATGGCGGCATGGCCGTCGAGTTGCACCGGTTCGGTACGTGGCTGCTGATCGCGGTGTCGTTCGGGCACGTGGCGACACACTGGGCAATCGGCGGGCTCGGTCAGATCGCCCGGATCTTTCGGCCGAGCCGGCTTCCGCCGGTGGCGGCGCCATTCGACCCGTTCGACCTGCTGGTCGCTCCGGAGCAGCCGCCGCGCATTGCAGCGAGCCCGGGACCGGAGCGGGTCCGCCGTGATCCGCGAGACGAAGCGCACGACGAGTCGCGACATGAACAAAGGCGCACGCGGCAGCGCGACGTCACGCTTCAGTCCCACCCGTTCGCTGCAGCCATGGTCGTTGGACTCATCGCCATGTCGGCTGCGACGTTCGTCGATCAGACAGCGATGCGGGACGGGCTGCGCATTCGCAAGATTGCCGCATCCGAGGCGCCGGTGCTCGATGGTGACCTTTCCGATCCGGTCTGGAGAACGGCGCGCCCCGTGGTGGTGCTCACCAACCAGGGTGCGAATTTCGACGGCACGGGCGCGTCCGAGATCGAGATTCGGGCGGTGCATGATGGCGAGATCGCCTATTTCTCCTTCGTTTGGAATGACCCAACGCGCTCGCTCAAGCACCTCCCGCTCATCAAGCGAGCAGATGGCTGGCATGTCCTGCAAGGCAACTACGACAGCGGGGACGAGCACCACTATCACGAAGACAAATTCTCGGTTCTGCTCGCCAAGAATGCTCCGCTGCTGGCCGGAGATCGAACGTTTCACGCCGGTCGCGCGCCGGTTGATGGCAAGCCCGCCACACTCTCCGGGCGGGGGCTGCACTACACAATGAACGGCGGTTTCGTCGACGTGTGGCAATGGAAGGCGACCCGCGGGGGACTGCTGGGCTTCGTCGATGATGGCTATTTCGGGCCGCCGGCCCAGCCGACCAAGGACGAGATCGCCGGACAAAGTCCCTACAAAGGCGGCTACGCCGCCGACCCCGGGACGGCGAACTATGCGGATAATTTCGAGCAGCGCGGCCCCGGAGGCTATCAGCGCCCGGTGCAGCCGAAGCGACTGCCGAAGAATTGGCAGGCGACTTGGTCGGCCATGGGGCGCGTCGATCTCAATCCGAGCGTCGGGGAAAGCGAAGGCGCGCGCTGGTGGATGACCGAGGCCGAGTCGGTCCCTTATTCGCCGGAGGCTGACGCGCAGTTTCCGCTCAATGCCCTCATTCCTGGTGTTCTCATCACCGGCCAGTACAGCGGCGACCGGGCCGACATCCGCGGCGCGGCACGCTGGGCGGCCGGCCGGTGGGCGCTGGAAATCGCGCGCCGCCTTGATACCGGAAGCCGGTATGATTCCCCGATCGCGAACGGAGTGGCGATGCGCGTCGCGGCGTTCGATCGTTCCCAGATCCGTCACACGCGGCATATTCGGCCGATATGGCTCGAGGTGGAATGAGATGGGCAAGACGCATCGTGTTGCGGTCAATGGCGAGGAGTTTCTGGCCCGCCGCGGCGACCTGCTTCTCGACGCCGCCCTGATGAATGGGATTCACATTCCGCATGATTGTCGCTCCGGCTATTGCGGAACGTGCCGCGTGCGCGTTGTCGCCGGCGAGCTCTTCGGCAGTGCCGGCGAGTCCGAAGCCAAGGCCTGCCAATGCCGGATCGTGTCCGATGTTGCGGTCGAGGTCGAGGATGTGCCGGACATCACCACCGTCGCAGGTCGCGTGACCAAGCTGAACCTGGTTGCGCCCGACGTCGTAGAGGTCTGTATCGAGCCGCGACAATCCGTCGAGTACCTGCCGGGCCAGTATCTTCAGGTGCAGTTCCGCGGCTTTTCCACCCGCTGCTACAGCCCGACCGTTCCGCTGGACCGCTTCGGCGACGGGCGATCCGTGCATTTGCATGTGCGGCGCATCCCGGGCGGGCATGTGTCGTCGGCGCTTGGTGACGCCATCAAGACGGGGCATCGGGTGAAGCTGACGGGGCCATTCGGTTCGGCCTATCTCAGAGCGGCGCTGACCGACCGTCTGGTGCTGGTCGCGGGTGGCACGGGCTTTGCGCCGATCTGGTCGATCGCCGATGCCGCCATGCGCGAAAATTCACGCCGCGAGCTCGTGCTGGTGGTTGGCGCTCGTTCGATCGAGTCGCTTTACATGATCCCTGCGCTCTGGCGTCTGGCCGACTGTCCGAACGCCACGATCATCCCGGTGACCGATATCCCGCAGGCGGCGACCCCCGCAATTCGATCAGGAACACCTATCGACCACCTGCCGGCTCTCTATCCCTATGACATCGTCTATGCCGCCGGCGCGCCGAATCTGGTCGAGGCCGTCAAGGAGGTGGCCCAGGCGAGCGGTGCCCTCTGGTACGCCGATCCATTTGTTTCAAATACGGAGGAAAGTCAGGACGGTCTGTTCACGCGCGCCGTCAGCTGGCTCAAGGGCGAGGCGGGGCCTGCGTCGCCTCCAGCGGCTTCCACGCAGCGCGACCTTGGTTCCGAGACGCGGCGGCCCCGGCCAACGGGTCAGCGGTCTCCTGCCCGCATGATTTGACGCACGGCGCCCGCGACGCCTCGGCGGTTGCGGAGGCTCGGGCCAGAAGAAAGGCGGGGATTTCTCCCCGCCCTTCTTGCGTTGCAAGCCTTACAGCGTGGACGTGTGGCGCTCACGCGTTGTGATGGCCGCCGTCGCTGGCTCCGCCCGGCAATATTCCGTCGTCCTCGAGCTCGTAGTGCACGCCCGCGGCCATCTCGTTGACGTTCTCGTAGGCTCCGTAGGTCACGCCCGCGTCGGTCGTGATGTCGCTCGCCTTGACGAGGTCGCCATAGACCGTGATCGTGCCGAGCTGGTCCTCGTCGTGCGCGCCGGCCGCGCCCTGCTGGCTGATGACCGTGATCACGCTGTCGAGCCTGCCATCGCCGTTGACGTCACGGTGTTCGATCGATTTGACCTCCGCCGTGTGCGCCGCGATCTCGATCTTGTCGCCTTGCGCACGATTGAAGTCGCGGATCGTGTCGTTGCCGAAGCCATCGATCCAGTGATCGTGAACATTGCCGTTCTCACCAGTTACTCCGGCCCAGTCGACGTTACCGTCCGCGTCGACGTGCTTGGCGATGATCTCATCGGGGGCGTTGAGGAGCCCCTCGAAGCGGAAGGTGTCGGCGCCGCGACCGCCCACGAGCGTATCGTTGGTGGCCGTGAATGCGGCGGTCTCGCCCGCAAAGATCTGCGTTTTTCCATCCTGCGCGGCCACCATCTCGCCCGCATCGGAGCGGCTGAGCAAGACATCATTACCGTTGCCGCCCTCCATCCGGTCGGCGCCGAATCCGCCGACAAGAAGATCAGCGCCGGTTCCGCCGCTGAGGGTGTCGTTGCCGGAGCCGCCCCAGACTTTGTCGTTGCCGGAGCCGCCACTGAGCGTGTCATTGCCCGCCATTCCGGCGACGGAGTCGTCGTTCGCGCCAGCGAAAAGGACGTTGTTGCCGGTTGTTCCGTTCATGTGATCATGCCCGGCGCTGCCGCCGGTCATGCTCGCGAGGAAATCTTCAAAGCGACTGTTGTTTGACAGCCATCCCCAACTCAAGCGTGGCATCGCTTCAACTCCTTCGGTTGGATGTGCCTCGAGAACGCAACCAAACACCATCGTCGCTGTTGCGACTGGTGCTGCAGGACGGCGCGAGGCGTAACTTCCGACTTGCGTTCGCCAACAAACATTTGAACGAGCCGATAGCGGGACCAACTGACGGCAAACGTTCTGCCATGCAGAGGCCCTTTTGAGGCCGCGGCAACAAAGAGTAAGTTCGACGCTGCGATAGAGCACGCAGCGTGTGCTGAGTGATCAAAGCGCACTTTGCCTTTGTACTGCCTTCGCATCTCCGCAGAGTCGGCTAACAGTTCTGTAATCTGCATTCCCAACAGTGTTTGAGTTTCAATTGCAGTGATGGGGCGGCATGTCGGTAGTCTCTCTTCCTCACTTTCCTACCGCGCGGCGCGGATGGACCGGTCGGGTGCCCAATCGCCGCGTGGCGATTGATGCGATTGCGGCAGCCATGTGCTCGACCGATGGCACGATCGACGCGGCGGCGCGCTGACGATGCTGGCGCGATCTCCCAACGCTAACATGGCACCGGCGGACGAGGTCGTTGCCGCTTTGAGGCGCTGTCGTCCAGCGTTCATCGGGATTGCGATCTTCTCTGCGTGCGTGAATGTGCTGAGTCTGACGGGCTCACTCTATATGTTGCAGATATCGGATCGGATCCTGTCGAGCCGCAGCATCTCCACTCTTGTCTTCCTGTCGCTGATCGCGCTGGCGGCCTACCTGCTGCAAGGCCTGCTCGATGCGCTGCGCGGTCGAATGCTGGCGCGCGTCGGCGCCAAGTTCAGCGAATCGCTGATGGGCCGTGTCTATGGCGTTGTGACGTCGCTGTCGCTCAACGGCGTGCGGCCGGCCGTGACCACGCAGGCCATTCGCGATCTCGATCAGGTTCAGAAATTCCTGTCGGGTTCCGGGCCGACGGCGTTCTTCGACATGCCGTTCATGCCACTGTTCTTCCTTGTCGCATTTTTCATGCATCCGATGTTCGGCTGGCTGATCGTCGTCGGCGGACTGGTCATCGTCACTCTCTCTATGATGACGGACATTCGCACGCGCAGCCCCACGATGTCGGCCACGATCAGCTCCGCCGCGCGGCACGCGATCGCGGACGCGAGCTTCCGCAACGCCGAGGTGCTGAAGGCCATGGGCATGACGCGGGTGTTCGCGGCGTCTTTTGTTGCAGCCAATGCGCGCTATGCGGCCCATCACCTCGAGGCGAGCGATGTGGCCAGCGGCATCGGCTCGATGGCAAGGATATTTCGTGCCGTCCTGCAGTCGGCCGTGCTCGGCCTTGGCGCTTACCTCGCGATCATTGGCGAGGTCTCGTCGGGCGCCATGCTTGCGGCATCGATCCTCAGCGCCCGCGCGCTCGCGCCGATCGAGGTCGCGGTCGCCAACTGGCGCGGCTTCGTCGCATCTCGTCAGGGCTTTGCCCGGCTGCGAAAGCTGATCTCGGAGACAAAGCCGCCGGAAGGCCGGCTCGCGTTGCCGGACCCGGAGGCGAAGCTTTCGGTTGAGGACATCTACGTCGTTGCTCCCGGGCAGACCAAGCCCATTGTGCGTGGCGTCTCCTTCGCGCTCGAGGCCGGACAAGGGCTCGCCATCATCGGGCCGAGCGCCTCCGGCAAGTCCACGTTGGCGCGTGCCCTGATCGGAGTCTGGCCGGCAGCCAGGGGGCGAGTGTGCTTCGATGGCGCGCCGATCGATCACTGGGACAGCGAGCGGCTCGGCCGCCATATCGGCTACCTGCCGCAGAACATCGAGCTGTTTGATGGAACGATCGCGGCGAACATCGCGCGGTTTGATGCCGATGCCGACGCCCGCGACATCGTTCGGGCGGCCCGCGACGCGGGCGCCCACGAAATGATCCTGCGCTTGCCGGAAGGGTACGAGACCCGCATCGGCGACGACGGCTCCGCCTTGTCGGCCGGCCAGCGGCAGCGGATCGCGCTGGCGCGCGCGCTTTACGGCAGTCCCTTCGTGACCGTGCTGGACGAGCCCAATTCGAATCTCGACTCCGAGGGCGAAGAGGCGCTCGTTCAGGCGATGCGGGGCGTGCGCAGCCGTGGCGGCATCATCATCGTGGTCACGCACCGCCCGACGGCGCTCGAAGGTGTCGACCGGGTGGCCGTCATGATCGAAGGGAGGCTGCAGGCGTTCGGGCCGCGGGACGAAGTGATCAAGCGAATGACGCAGTCGGGCCAGCGCCAGTCGGCCCCCGGTGCGCAAGCGGCCGTTCAAACGGCGTAGGGGACGGTATGGTCAATCGCGCGCTGGCAGAAGAGCATCGGACGTCGCCGCCGGAAGAGGCGGGCAGACGCACCTTCAAGGATCACTTGCTCCTCGCCTATCGAGAGCGAGAGGCGCTCCTGCACGGTCTGCCGCTGCCGGAACCATCGGCTGCGGTGATTGATCCCGATGGCGATCGACCGCGTCGGCCGCGCCCCGAGGGATCGCAGCGCGATCACGATCTGCGTCCACGGAACCTGGCAGGCGATGTGGATCGCCGTTCCCGCGCGCCGATGATCAACGCCCATCGAGAGCTCAATTTGCGCGAGGCCGGCAATGCAGGCCAGCTCAGCGCGACGCGCAGGAGCGGCCGGACGGCGGTCCAGTCGGATATCGTCGCCGCCGCGAAAACCGTCGCCGGCGCCGCGAGCAGGCTTCCGTCAATCGTGATTCGCAATGTCGCGGACACGTTTGCCGCATCGCCCGCGTCGGAGACCGACCACGACGTTGCCTTGCACAAGCTGTGGCGACGCGGCTTGGCGTTCATTGCGGTCTTCGGCGGCGCGCTCGGCTTCTGGGCAATCGCGACGACGATGTCGAGCGCGGTGATCGCTCCCGGACAATTCGTCGTCGACGGCAGCGTCAAGAAGGTTCAGCACCCGACCGGAGGCATCGTCGGCCAGCTGCTGGTGCGCGAGGGCGATCAGGTCGCGCAGGGCGACCTGTTGATCAGGCTCGATGAGACGGTCACGCGTGCCAATCTCCAGGTGCTCGTGCGGCAGCTTCAGGAGCTGGCCAGCCGCAAGGCGCGGCTCGAAGCCGAGCGGGACGAGCTGGACGCGATCAGCCTGCCGCCCGAGCTGGCTGGGCAACTCTCCGATCCCGAGATCGCCCGCATCGTCGCGGCCGAGCAGAAGATGTTTCAGGCCCGCCGGATGTCGCGCGAAAGCCAGCGCGCACAGCTCGCGAAGCGGGTGGCTCAGCTGCAGAACGAGATCAGCGGACTGCGCTCGCAGCTCGACGCCAACGCGCGCGAGAGCCAGATCATTGCCGAGGAGCTCAAAGGGGTGCGCGAGCTGTTCGCGAAACAGCTGACCCCGATCATGCGGCTCAATGGGCTCGAACGCCAAGCCGTCAGTCTGAACGGGCAGAACGGGCAGCTTATCGCCTCGATCGCGCAGACCGAGGGAAAGATCGCCGAAATCGAGCTGCAGATCGTTCAGACCGGAGAGGATCTGTTCGCCTCGATCCAGAAAGAGCTGCGCGAGGTCGATGGCAGGTTCGCCGAGCTATCGGAGCGGCGCGTCACCGCCGAGGACCAGCTCAAGCGGGTTGAGCTGCGAGCCCCAAGCGCCGGCACCGTGCACCAGCTTGCCGTGCACACCGTCGGCGGGGTCATTACCCCGGCAGAGCCCGCCATGCTCATCGTTCCCACCAACGAGGAATTGATCCTGGAGGCGAAGGTGGCGCCGCAGGATCGCGATCAGCTGCAGCCCGGCCAGAACGTGGTGGTGCGCGTGCGCTCGTCCAACCAGAGGAATACGCCTGAGCTCAATGGCACCCTTGTGCGCGTAGCGGCCGATGTCTCGAAGGAGGCTTCCGCCACGACGCCGACCTACACGGTCTGGGTCAACATCCCGAAGGCGGAGATGGCGCGGCTGGGTGCGGTCAGCGTTACCGCCGGCATGCAAGCCGACGCTTTCATCGAGATCGGATCGCGGTCGCCGCTCAATTACCTGTTGCGGCCGCTGTCCGACCAGGTGTCTCGAGCTTTCAGGGAGCGTTGAGGAAGCGCGCAAGGTTCGCGGAGGCATGGTCTCGATCATGCTCAACAGAAAGCCTGATCGCGATCCGAAATGTTTACGAGTTCGGATCGTGGTCGGGCGCGCCGGTCGTTTCTGGACGGGTAGGGGAGTCATTGAGGATGCCGGGTTACAGGGATTTGGGCTGCACGGATTTCGTGCCGAACGTCATTGCGCTTGCGATGATGGCGTTGACGATCGGCGGCACCGGCGCTACCGCGGAGACACTCCCCGGTGTCCTCGCGAAGGCCTTTCAGAACAATCCGCAATTGAATGCACAGCGCGCCTTCGTGCGCCAGACCGGCGAGCAGGTCAACATTGCGTTGTCGGGCTACCAGCCGAAGATCAGCGCAACCGCGAGCGGAGGGCCGCAATACACCGACAGCAAGTTCCGCAACGTCGACCCGCGCAAGCGCGACCGGCTCCATGGTGGCAGCGTCGGGGTGACGGCATCGCAGCCTCTCTTCGACGGCTTTCGGACGCCCAATCAGGTCGAGGCGGCCGAGGGCAATGTTGCGGCGGCGCGCGAGGTCCTGCGGGTGATGACGCAGCAGGTTCTGGTCGACGCGACGACCGCGTATATGAACGTGCTGCGCGACAGCGCAGTATCACAACTGCAGCGGCACAATGTCGATATGCTGGAGGAGCAGCTGCGTCACACGCGTCAGCGGCTGATGGTCCGGGAGGTGACGACCACCGACGTGTCGCAGACGGAATCGCGTCTGGCGGGCGCGCGCTGGCAGCGGCTTGCTGCCGATTCTGCGCTCAACGCCTCACGGGCGGCCTATCGGCGGGTGATCGGCGAGGAGCAGACCGAGGTCTTGGCGCCGCCGACGACCGTGGACTCCATGTCGCCACCGAACCTGAACGAGGCGGTGGCCGCCGCGCTGAAGGTCAACCCATCAATCATGGCCGCGCAGCTCGGCATCGATGTCGCGGCTTTGCAGGTCAAGATCTCTGAGGGCGCGCTGTATCCGACGGCCAAGCTCGATGTCGGCGCCCAGCAGTCCTTTGGGTCGACGGCGCAACTCGAGCGGCAGTTCGCGGCGGGGGCCTTCGTCACGTTGTCAGTGCCGATCTATCAGGGCGGCGCCGAATATGCCTCGATCCGCGAGTCCAAGGAGGCGCTTGGCCAGAAACGGTTCGACCTCGACCGCGTCCGCGATCAGGTCCGCGCGGGCGTGGTGGAGGCATGGGGGCAGGTGACAGCGACGAAAGGGCAGATCGAGGCCGCGCAGGCGCAGGTGAAGGCGGCGCGCGACGCGCTCAACGGCGTGCTGCAGGAGGCGCGCGCCGGCCAGCGCACGACGCTCGACGTGCTCAACGCCCAGCAGGAGCTGGTCAACGCGCAGGTGACGCTGACCGCGACCCAGCGCGATCGCGTGGTGACGTCCTATGCGCTGGCCGCCGCAGTGGGACGGCTGGAGCCGGAGGTCTTGCGCCTGCCGGTCGCGGTCGCGGACCGGAGATAGCATTGCCTCGGCCGCCACATCCCGTGTGCGTCAGCGGCCGAGGCGGCTGGCGAGAAGCGCTATGCCCGCCGCTTTCGTCCGGTTATCATCGCCTTCACCAGGTTTTCGTGGTGCGCAAAGCTGGTGACGACTACGCCGAGGACATGCAGGACGACCAGGCCGACGGTCGCGTTGGCGAGCAGCTCGTGGACCTCTTCCACCCATTTGGCTCCCCAATAGGCGTCGGTGGTCATCATGTAGCCGGTGACACACGTTGCGATCAGGGTCGTGACGAGGGCGACGATCATGGCGCCCCCAGCCGGGTTATGACCGAGGTAGCGCGGGGCCCTGAACAGAGCGACATCGCGCATGTAGGACAGCACCTCGCGCGGTGATCGGATAAAGTCGGTGAACCGCGCATGGGTGGGACCAACGAAGCCCCAGACGATCCGCAGCGCCAGAAGGATGCCGATGGCGTAGCCCGCCGCGATGTGCACCTTCTCGAGCTCGTCACCGGTCGCATACGCGAGGACGAAAAGGAAAACCAGCGAC
Organism: Xanthobacteraceae bacterium; assembly: GCA_036845065.1. Lineage (GTDB taxonomy): Bacteria > Pseudomonadota > Alphaproteobacteria > Rhizobiales > Xanthobacteraceae > VAZQ01. The sequence continues at coordinate 49,113 of DAIUEP010000002.1, forward strand.
CAGTGGAACACGCGCACGAACAGGTCCCAGACCTTGACCGTTGCCGGCGGCGTTGCGCCGCCGGCTTCGATCGTGTTTGTCACGATGCTCATGGTTGGGGTCGCTACAGCTGACCGACGATCGCGCCGTTGGTGGGGTCGACGAACAGCTCGACGCGATTGCCGCTCTTGTCGATGGTGTAGAGCTCGCCGCAGCCCTTGCTCAGCTTGGCCTTCTGCACCTTGTAGCCGAGCGCCTCGACCTTGCTCTGCAGCGCTGCCATCGGCAGCCATTCGCTCTGAGGTGCTGCCGTGCAGGGACGTCCCAGGCTTCCCGCCTCGGCCAGGCTGGCGATGCCGATGGCGGCGAGAGCGGCGGCAACGGTGAAAACGGTGATCTTGCGCATGGAGGGTCTCCGGTTGGTTCGCCCGTCGCGGGATGCGGCGAGCGGTGAGCGGAGACTGCCCGAAACCGGCTGACCGGCCGCTGTTGATCCATGTCAGGAAAATGTCAGGTCGTTTGCGCCATTTTTGGCCATGGTCACACGACGAACGAGCGCGCGCCGCATGCCCGGCTTCTTGATGGCAGCCCTCACCATGGTCGGCGTCGGGATGACCGCTGTGCCGGCCGGCGCGCGGGACCATCGCGATCATGATGCGGTCCGGCAGGCGGTGGAGCGCGGAGAAATCCGCCCCCTGGCCGACATCCTGGCGGCGGTGCGCGGCCAGTTGCCGGGCGAGGTGGTGGGCGTCGAGGTCGAGCACAAGAACGGCCACTGGCTCTATGAGCTCAGGGTTGCCGATCGTTCGGGACGCTTGTTTGACGTTTACGTCGATGCTCGCACGGCGCGCATCGAGCGGATCAAGGAGAAATAATGCGGCTGCTGCTGGTCGAGGACGATCCCAGGATTGCACGGGATATCGAGCGCGTGCTCGAGGCCAATGGCTATGTGGTGGAGATCGTGCGCGATGGCGAGGAGGCCTGGTTCCGCGGCGACACCGAGGACTATGGCGCGGTCATTCTCGATCTTGGTCTGCCCAAGATGGACGGGCTGTCGGTGTTGAAGCGATGGCGCGCCAACGGGCGGCGGATGCCGGTCCTGATCCTGACCGCGCGCGGAAGCTGGGCGGAGCGCGTCGATGGCATCGATGCGGGTGCCGACGACTACCTGCCGAAGCCCTTCCACATGGAGGAGCTCTTGTCCCGCCTGCGCGCGATTGTCCGCCGATCGGCCGGCCATGCGACCTCGGTGGTCACCACGGGCGGCATCACCCTTGACGAGCGACAGATGAAGGTCAGCGTCCGGGGCACGCCGATTACGCTGTCGCCACTCGAATATCGCGTCATCGCCTATCTGTTGCTGCATCGCGGCCGGGTCGTATCGCAGCAGGAGCTAGACGAGAATGTCTACGGTCATGGCGAGGATCATGACTCGAACGCATTGGAGGTTCTGGTCGGTCGGGTTCGCAAGAAGGTCGGCCCCGACCTGATCGAGACTCGACGAGGTTTCGGCTATCTCATACCGGAGCCGGCGGGATGAGACGGACCTCGCTGCGGCTGCGGCTGATTGCGGGCGGGGTCTTGGCGCTCCTGGTCGCGCTCACCATCGCGGGCGGCGGGCTGATCGTTCTGTTCGAGCGTCATGTCGCGCGCACGGTGGCCGACGATCTCACCGTCCATCTCAACCAGTTGCTCTCGGCCATCGAAGTCAACGCCAACGGCGAGCTTGTGCTGCTGCGCACCCCCTCAGACCCCCGCTTTGCCGAGCCGCTCTCCGGGCTCTACTGGCAGATCGCCGATGACCGCGGCCAGCTGCTGCGCTCGCGGTCGCTGTGGGATACGACGCTGGCGCTGCCGCTCGATGCCCTTTCGCCGGGTGACGTTCATCTGCATCAGATGGTCGGGCCGGCGAACGCGGGTGTGCTGGTTGCGGAGCGAAGCGTCGGCCTCACCGTTGGCGATCAGCGCGTGCCGGTGCGGGTCGCAGTGGCGGCCGATCTTGCCCGCGTGTCGGCGGCGACGGCTGCCTTCGCGCGTGACTTGATCATTGCACTTGTCCTCCTGGGCCTGGTGCTGGCGATTGCCACCGCGGTTCAGGTCGCTCTCGGGCTGCGACCGCTTGATGCGCTGCGGCGCGCTGTCATCGACATCAGGGCAAGCCGCAGCCGTCAGCTGCCTGCGGCGGCTCCGGCGGAAGTCCAGCCGCTGGTCGAGGAGATCAACGCTCTGCTCGATGAGCAGGAGCGTGAGATCGAGCGCTCGCGCAGCCGGGCGGCGGATCTTGCGCACGGCCTCAAGACGCCTTTGGCGGCGCTCGCGGCTGACGTTCGTCGTCTCAAGGAGCAGGGCGAGGGGGCGATCGCCCGCGACATCGAAAGCCTGGGCGAGGCCATGAGCCGCCATGTCGACCGGGAGCTGGCGCGCGCGCGTGCGCGCGGCGCGGTGCGGCAGCGCGCGGGCCTGTCGACGGCGCTGGCGCCGCTTGTCCATTCGCTCATCGCAACGCTGGCGCGGACGCCATCCGGCGCTCGCGTCGTGTTTGAGCCGCACATTGCCGACGATCTCGTCATGCCGTTCGATCGGGCCGACCTTGCAGAAGTGCTCGGAAACCTTCTTGAAAATGCAGCGCGCCACGCGAAATCGCGCGTCTGCATCGCGGCGAGCGCTGGGCCTGCCGGTCGCACGGTCACGATCGAGGACGATGGGCGGGGGATTGCGCCGGCTGCGCGATCGCGGGTGGTCGAGCGCGGTGTCCGTCTTGACGAACGGGACGAGGGCGCGGGGCTGGGGCTCGCCATCGCGCAGGATGTGCTTGACGCCTATGGCTGGCGGCTCGATCTGGCGTCGTCGGCGCGGCTCGGCGGTCTGCGTGTAACGCTGTCGCCGGCCGTCTCTCGCTCGGCAAACCTCGAAGCGGCCTGACCGCGCAAGCTGACAATTGGCTGACAAGCCCTGTCAGGCGCCTGAAGCGGGCAGCTTGCTACACATCCCTCAGGACGGCACGAGCCGTTCCCAAAGATGGGAGAACCAACATGCGCAAGTTCGTTATTCTCGCCACCCTCGCCACTCTCGGTGCCACGATCGTCTCGGCCGCTGCCGCCAATGCGGAGCGCGCTTGCCGGCAGAGCCGCGAGACGAAAGCGATCGCGGCTGACGACATGAAAGCGCGGATCGACAAGCTCGGCTATGACGTTCGCCGCCTCAAGAGCGACGACGGTTGCTTCCGGACCACCATTGTCGACCGCAACAGCGGCGGCGCCGTGCGGGCGCTCTTCAACGCCGCAACTGGTGAGCTCGTGCGCGCGAGCCTGGCGTCGCGGGAATGAACCGCGAGTATGTGACTGAGACTGATGGAGCGACAGCGTTTCCGACTTGGCGCCGCCGGCCCAGACAGGCCGGTGGCGCCGACGCGCGTCGGGATCAGTCGCGCTCTGGCGGATGTGCCTCTGACGTCTATTCGTCCACGTTGCGCACTTCGGTGTTCATAGGCACGTCCTTGCGCCGGCGCTGGGCGAGCCGCATGCCGGTCTCGAAGTAATCGCCGCGGGTCGCGCGCTCGGCCGCCTGCTCCATCTCCTCCGACCATTCGCCGAGCGAGTAGCCGAACCAGGGCGATTCCGGCTTGAGCTTGGGCAGCCCGAGCTCCTCCCAGATTACCTTGGCGCGCTCCATGAACTCGCGCTTGGGCAGCGAGATCGGGGGGAAGTTTTCCTTCAAGGTGGCGTCGATCAGCACCGATGCATCCTGTCCGCCGTTGCGCTTGCTGCGGGGCCCATGGCCCTGGTCGCGATGCGGCAGGATGTGGAAGTCGAGGCTCGGATTGGCGCGATAGGACATCGCCCACAGGATCGCATCGGCATTCTCCGGATCGATGTCGTCGTTGACCGCGATCACGTATTTGCCGGCCGCGCGATGCAGGATGGCGGCGCCATAAAGCGCGCGCCAGACCTCCGTCGCCGGCATGTCGCGTTCCAGGACCAGGAGCAGCACCTTGCGCATATTGGTCAACGGCTCGTGCATCGACACCCGCTTGACGCCTTTGATGCCGAGCGTGTTCTGCAGGAAGTTAAGGAACAGAGGCTCCATGCCGACGCGCTTGATCAGGCTCGATTCGCTTGGCGTCACCTGCGAGATGATCGACGTCAGCACTGCGTCGCGCCGGCGCGTGATGCAGGTCACGTCCATGTAGGCGTTGAATTCCTGCAGGTTGACGTGGCCGTGCGACTCCCCGAACGGGGCCTCGGGCTCGAGGTATTCGGTGTCGATGAAGCCCTCGATGACGATCTCGGCCTCCGCCGGCACCAAGAGGTCGACGGTCTTGGCCTTCACCACGTTGAGCGGGGCGCCGACCAGCGCGCCTGCAACGTGCAGCTCGTCGAGCCGCTCCGGAATCTTCTGCACCGACGCGAAGGTGACGCAGGGCGGGGCGCCCAGCACGACCGCGGTCGGCAGCTTCTTGAAGCCGCGTGAGCGCAGCTTTTCCCAGTGGTTGTAGATGCCGGGCCGCAGCTCGAGCGAGGGGTTCATGCCGAGCCGGCGGGGCGCCTTCACGTGGCCCCGGTAGTTGCCCATGTTCTGGACGCCGGTGTCCGGGTCCTTGGTGATGTATTGCGAGAGCGTCGCGTAGGGGGCGACGTCCCAGCCGGGCGTCGAGATCGGCAGCGGAATGCCGTCAAGCCCGTTGCCGGGCTGATCGAGCGCCGCGCCTTCGATGACGATCTCGTGGCAGGGCGCGTCCTCGACGATGCGCGGCGGGATCGGATGTTGGATCGCACGTATCCAGCGCTCGTCCATCTCCTCGAACGCGCAGCCGAGCCCGATACGATAGATCTCGCGGTTGGACGCCAGCCCGCCGACCAGGACCGGGATGTCGTACTTGCGGCCCTTGCTGTCGACCACGTTGGTGAACAGGAACGCCTTGCGGTCCTTCTCCGCGATGCCGCCGCGGAACTGCCAGCGCACCAGGGGGTGCATCTCGGTGTCTTTGTTGATCTCCCGGTCGACCCTGATCAGGAGCCCGGCTTTGTCGAGCGTGCGGATGTGATCGTGCAGGTCGGGATAGGAGCGCTCGAGGGCGGGCGGTGTTGTCTTCTTGTCGTCGGTGACTGCGTCCATGTCCGCCCTCAATATCGAGCGGCCGGTTCTGCTGCGGCCGCTCAGGTAAGAAAAAACGCCGGGCCCTGGGAAGAGCCCGGCGCCTGGTCCGTTGTCGTGGTCAGCCGACGACGAGCGCGGCGTGCTGGCTCTGGCCTTCGCTCATGCCGCGCGCCTTCATCCAGTCATAGGCGCGGCTGAACGTCGTCACGTCGTAATAGTCGACATGCTTGTAGTGCACGAATGCGCGCAGCAGCTCGTTCGGCTTGAGGGCGCCCTTGGCGTGCGCGGTGACGTGGTGGGCGTACTTGTAGAAGTCGGCGTTGATCATATCGACCGCCTCGTTCTCGGCGTCGTAGTAGGCCTTGCGCTGCTCCGCCGTCAGATCCGGCGCGATGACCTCGCCGCCGCGATAGAACGAGGCTGCGATGATGTGGGCGCCTTCCTTGAGGCCGAGGCTGATGAACGGCTCCATCACCGCGATCGCCCGCGCGCTGCCGCTCTTGAGCGCCGCATAACGCGCCTGCGGCAAGCCGCCGTTCTCGATCTTGACGTGGTCGATGCCGACCGCGCTTTCGAGCATTTGGATCACGGTGTAGTGCGAGCCGGTGAGCTCCTGCACCATCACGGGCACGTCCGCCATGTCGCGCGGCACCTGCAGCTTGTCGTCGTAGGTGAGGATCGCCTGCGCGGCCACCGCCGCCCGCAGCGCCGCGATGTTGCCGCCGCGCTTGCCGCGCTCGAGCCGGTCGATGCTCGCCCACTCGCAGACGTTGTAGCTGTCGGCCTTGCCGCAATCGAACTGGCTCTCCTTGAGGCGCGCCATGAAGGCGGTCTGCGCGTCGTCCCGCTCGCGGTCCGCATAGGTGGCCGAGAAACTCACGTCGAGCCCGGCCTTGGCGAACAGGCCTTCCTCGATGCCCACGATCACGGGCAGGTCGAAAACCGGGTTGTTGGGCGCGATCTTGACGGTTGCCTTCACTTGCGTCGCTGACATGGGTTCCTCGTCGGTTCTTGAAGTTACGCCTTGATTGGCCTTAAAGGGGTCTCATTCGGCCGCAATGGCCAATCCTCGCTGATGCGGCAAATCTAGACCCCAGGGGCGCCGTTGCAAAGTGGCATCTTGTCATGCCGCGCAAGGAAAGCTTCGCAGGGCCGCTGGAATTGGAGCGCGACCTAGCCCCTTTCGCCCTTTCCCTAATGAGAGGCGGGTGTGGTGCCGAGCCATCCGGCCTCACGGGCGCCGTCGATCATCCACTGCTTGCGCATCGGGCCCTTGAAATGAAAGAGCTTGGGCCGATGCGCGGGATCGTGGATCATGTCGGGCAGGCAGGCGTAAAGCGATTCCCTGAGCCGGCCGACCGAGCGGCCGCCGGCCGCGATGACGTTGCGCATCGCCTCCTGATCACCGAACCACCGATGGAATTTGGCCGGCAGGCCATTGAGGTTGTCGAGGCAAGCAGACCAGAACTCGGCATTCCGGGCGATGACCGCGCAAGCCAGATACGGATAGACCTCATCCAGTGTGCGGCCCGCATATTCACGCAGGTCGAGATCCATGGCGGCAGGGTCCAGCAGCATGTCCTTGTTGTATTCCCGCACGCAGACGGCGACGTCATGGTCGCTCAGCGCGCTGGCGGCATCGATGTGATCGGCGCAAACCATGTCGGTGTCGAGAAAGAGCGTCGGCTCATTGAAGGAGAGCCCGGCAAAGCAACGCAGCCGGAACGTCATGAGACGGCTGGTGTCACCATCGATCCGGACGACGTCATCGACGCCGGCAACGTCCGGGCTCCCACGATCGGTGCATTGTATGATGCGCGCCTCGGGATTCTGGTCGCGAATCGAACGGACCAGGATTTTCGGTAGCGTTGTGTCCTGCCCGACGTGAAGAAACGCCACTCGCAGCATTGCCCGCCCTTCCTGCTCAATGGTCAACGAATGCGCTCGCAAAGCAATTTTTGATGTTTTTCGGAATCAAGGATGGCGCGGGTCTTGAACTTCCGCTTCAGCGCATCCCACCCGGGATCCGGGACACTTTTGCGCTTGTCGAAGATCAGCAATCCGTTCACCGGCAGGGCTCGTTCAATATAGGGGACATATTCGGAGACCGGATAGTGGAAGCCCATCGAAATGTTCGAGAGGATGACGTCGACGGGCTCATGATTGAGCGGCTCAAGCCGCGGGTTGCAGAAGCTGATGTCGCGTTTGGCAAGGCCGTTTCGCTCGAGGAACGCCCGTGCGGTGGTGTTGTTGGAGTAGCCTGATCCTTTGGGGTTATAGCCGTGCTGATGCTCATCGGATCGTTCGATGTCGATGAGGTAGAGCCGGCAGCGCTGCCGGCGATAGAGCAGCAGCTCGAAAATGCAAAGCCCGGGCCCGATGCTCGTGAGCGAATCGATTGCAGAGAGATCAACGTGTTGGGCAAGCAAGGCCACGTCGCGCTCGACTTCATCGATGACGGCCCCAATGAACGCCTCGCTGACGGCGGCACGTGACAGAAACGCCATGAGCGCGCTCTTATTCCCATTTGCGAACCAGTCGACCAGCGCATTTCCTCCGCCCAATGCGATCAGCGCGCCCGTTCGCTGGAGCGCCAGGTCGGCGAGATCCGCAGCGGAAAAAGTGAGGTCGATGCTCTCCATGGGGCCTCAAGCCTCGGGGACTGGCAGCTATACAGCCATTCTGCCGGCTCGATTCGAGAGGATATTGTGAGCGAGCCGCGAATGCAGCCGCACGCCCACTGAGCGAAGCGCTCTGTGGGAGGTCCACCGGGCAGGGACCGCGGAATGCCCGTGGGCCGTCGAGCGACGTTGCGGCATCGCCCGGTGTGAGCGGGTGTGGCGGCACTGCCGCCACACGGTCCGCCGCCGATCGTTCACCCGTCCGACAGCGCGTTCGCCTCGAGCCCGCTGACCTGCACGTCGTAGCCGAAGGGATCGTCCATGTGCAGGCTGTGGCGGCCGGCTTCGCGCACGTTCTTGACGCCCATGGCGGTGAGCGCCGCCTTGGCGCGGTCGCGGTTGAAGTCGGCGACCGTGTAGCCGATGTGATCGATCACCGCCTGCGGCGTCGGCCGCGGCCGGTCGCCGCCGCGGGGCGGCGGCGCGTTCGGATTGGGCGTGCGGATGATCAGGTGGCTGAGCGGCACGTCCTTGGCAGTGACGCCGTAGGGCTGCTCGCCCTTCTTGCCGAACGGCAGCGCGACGTCGCGGGCGGTCGGGCCGATCTGCTCGAGGTTGAACACTTTCGAGTACCAGTCGGCGGCCTCCTTGAAGTTCGGGCAGGTGTAGGAGACGTGGTTGATGAGCTGCGCCTTGAGCGGCGTGTCGGCCTGCGCGGCCGCGCCGCCGGCCGCATAGGCCGAGGTGGCGGCAAACGTCAGCGCCTCGATCAGCCGCCTGCGGCTGATCTTGCCGGTTTCGAACTCGTTGAGCTTGTGAGCGACGAACCCTTCCATGATGGCCTCCCTTACTGTCCGCGCCGGAATGCGTCTTCTTCGACGATGTTGGCGAACTGGACGTCGTAGTTGAACGGGTCGAGGACGTGCAGGCTGCCGTCGCGGCCGCCCGAAATCTCCTGGCCCTTCGCCTTCATGGCGCCGCGCACGCTCGCTTCGTTCCAGTTGGAGAGCGTGAAGCAGATGTGATCGATCACGGCGCGCGCCGCCGGCCGATCGCTCGGCGTGGCGTTGCGGACGACAATGAAGGAGCCGCCCTTGCCGGGCGCGGGCCCGAACATCAGGTTGGCCCGCTTGCCGGTGTCCTTGCCGGGCGCGCTCTCGAGCCCGAACACCGAGGTGTAGAAGTCGCGCGCCTTGGTGTAGTCCGGGCACGAATAGGACAGATGATTGATGCCGAGGACCTTGAAGCCGGTGCCCGGCTGGGCTTGGGCGGCGTCGCCCGCGGCGTAGACGGCGGCGGCGAGCGCGACGGTCTGGCAGAACTCGCGGCGGTCGATGGCGCCGCCTTCGAATTGTTTGACGAGATCGGCGATGAATCGTTCCATTGGATCCTCCCTCGATCGGGCCTTGCTGTGGCACGATCGGGGCGAGGTTAGCACATGGGCGTTCGGCGTGTGGGTGCTAACGCTGCCGCCGTCGCGCGTTGCGCTCCGCCCATTCCTTTGCGACCCGTTCCAGGTCACGATAGGTGGCCGGGGTGCCTTCGCCCGGCCGCTGGCGGACATATTGGATCAGGGGCTCGGCCATCTGATAGCTCCAGGGCAGTACGTCGCCCCAGTAGGCGTAGGACACCCGCTCGCTGAACACGCGCTCGTTGATCCCGACCGAGATCAGCTCGCACACGTTCAGGAACGCGCGCACCCTGGCATGCTCCTCCGTGGCGACGAAGCTCTCCATCGAGGCCACGGCCGCAATGCCGGGCGCGATGCGCCGGAAGTCGCTGTAGAGCTCGATCCCGGTCGCATCCATCTGGGTCTTCAGAAAGAAGTCGATGGCGGCGCGCCTGCGCGCGATGCTGCGCTGGTTGAGAATGGAGATCCCCGCAATGATCGCCGCCAGAAGCGCTATCATTGCGGTGATCATCGGTGCCAATTCGGCTGCCGCACTTATCATGATTGCTGCCTCTCCTGCCGCTGCCAGTGCCTATTGAGAGCGTACATTAACGTGCCGACAAGGTCGCGCGCCACGTCCCGTGCCGCCCTGAATGACGCCAACCGGCGCGGACAAGTGATGGGCTGCGGCACCGGACGGGCAATTCCGAAAATGCCGGTGGTCTTATGGGATCGACCGCGTCATTATTTGAGACTGAGTTTTCGCTGGGAGCGTGGAGCATTCCGATGTCGACATTGGCAAGAGGCCTCGATCGCGATCCATCCAGGACGCTGAAGCGTCCGGCTTTCGGCGCGAGCGTCGCGGCGGGCATCTGGCGCCCGACCCTGCAAGCAACGGCGGTGGTGGTCCTGCTCGCGGTGTCCGGTGTGCAGGCGCAGGCCCAGTTCCGCGACGTTCTGGTATTCGGCGCCGCGAGCCTCAAGAACGCGCTCGACGAGGCCAATAGTCTCTTCCTGTTCGAGAACGGCAGTGGGGTCGTGGTGTCCTATGGAGCGAGCTCGGCGCTGGCCAAGCAGATCGAGAACGGAGCGCCGGCCGATGTCTTCATCTCGGCCGACCTCGACTGGATGGACTATGTGGCCGAGCGCAAGCTGATCAAGCCGGACACGCGCGCGAAGTTTCTCGGCAACAAGCTGGTCCTGATCGCGGCCGCCGACAGCAAGGTGGCGCTGACCATCGGGCCAAACTTCCCGCTCGCGCAGGCCCTCGGCAACGGCCGGCTGGCAATCGCCGACCCGGCCGCCGTTCCGGCCGGCAAGTATGGCAAGGCCGCGCTCGAGAAGCTTGGCGTGTGGGCCTCGGTCGCCGGCAAGATTGCGCCGGCGCAAGACGTGCGCGCGACGCTGCTCTTGGTCTCGCGTGGCGAAGCCCCGCTCGGCATCGTTTATCAGACCGACGCCGCCGCCGATAAAAACGTCAAGGTTATTGGCGCTTTTCCCGAATCGAGCCATCCGCCGATCGTCTATCCGATGGCGATCCTGGCCGGCTCCACCAACATCGTGGCGCCGGTATATCTGCAGTATTTGCTCTCGCCGAAGGCGGAGCCGTTCTTTGAGAAGAGAGGTTTCACGGTGTTCTGACGCAGCCGCGCACGATCAGAATACCGCCCGTAGCCGATAGCGTTTCGGCCTGTCGTCGCGAACTATCTCTTTGTCATCGCAAGCAAAGTCGAGCGCGTTCGATTAAGCGACGCGCCCCATCGTGCGCATTCATGCACGGTCAAAGACCAGGCTCACCTCGGAAGAAGGCGATCGTGCAAGCGCCTGTCGGCCTTGCATGTGGACAACAAGAGACGCCGCGGTCGTGCGATCACGGCAACAGGCATCGCTCTTGCAGATCTGCTGCGGCGCCATTGCACGCCAGGCCGCACGTCATGGCGGAGTGATGCATAGGGTAAGCGAGTGACGCGATGTCGACGTAGAGCCGCGCAGCATTCCACAAGAGTCAGACAAAGAGTGACGCACGAACGATTTGTTTCTGTTGCGGCGTTGGGAATACGAGACTGGAGTGCGCTGCAACACAACGGGAGAGTCACGAGAGAGAGAGACAGCCGTACTGCGCTGCGCGAATGTGATTTTTGATGGCCGGTAATCGCGCGTTATAACTTCATATTTTCTTAAAGACGCGCGATCTTAAGTTGCAAAGGAATATGTGTCGGCGTACGGTGCGACACTTCGTCATACGACTCTTTGTCAAGCGACTAGAAAATTCTTTCGCGTGCGGGAGGCGACGAATGATTCAAACGCGAACACTGGCGTCTATTGGCATCGCGCTTGCGGTGGCAGCGCTGCTGCCGGCGGCAGCACTTCAAGCTCAAAACTCCACCTCATCTGCTGCAAACGACTATCACACGACCTTGCAGCTCTACTGCGTCGGCTGCCATAGCGGTCCGACGCCATTTGCAGGACTGAACCTGGAACCGCTGGACTTCGCCAATCTGGAGGCGAACGGCGAGATCTGGGAAAAGCTGATCCGCAAGCTGCGCGCTCGACAGATGCCGCCAGCCGGCATGCCGCGGCCTGACGATGCGACTCTCGAGTCGCTCGTCAAGTACGTCGAGAGCGGGCGCGATCGCTTGGCGGTGGTCAAGCCCAATCCCGGCCGCACCACGCTGCATCGGCTCAATCGCACGGAGTATGGTAACGCCATTCGCGATTTGCTGGCGCTGGAGATCGACGTTGCCGACCTCTTGCCGGCCGACGACATCGGCTACGGCTTCGACAATATCGGTGACGTGCTGTCGGTCTCGCCGTTCCTGCTGGAACGCTATCTGGCGACGGCAAGCAAGGTCAGCCGGGCGGCGGTGGGCGACACCACGATGCCCGTGTCCTACCAGACCTACACCGTTCCGCACGGGCTCAAGCAGCTCGATCGGATGAGCGAAACAACGCCGGTTGGCTCGCGCGGCGGCACCGCCATTCGCCATCGTTTCCCGGTGGACGGGGAATATGAGATTTCGGTGGCTCTGCAGCGGGGCAGGAACGAAGACATCCTGGGCATGAACAGGGAGCGCAAGCTCGATCTGCGGCTTGATGATCAAAGGCTGTCCCTGTTCACCATCGCGGCCAATCGGAATGCCAGGCTTGGCGGCGGCACCGCTCCTGACGCGCATTTAAAGGTCCGCCTGCCGGTGAAGGCCGGGACGCACGAGCTGGCCGCGACCTTCCTGAAAGACACCGTGATCACGGAAGGCATTATTGATCGAGTCCGCGAAGACCAGGTGAGAACTTACTTCGAAGGCGTGGGTACGATCACGATTGCGGGCCCGTACAAGGTGCAGGGGCCGGGTACAACAGCCAGCCGAGAGAAGATTTTCATCTGCCGTCCGGCCGCGCGGGCCGATGAGCAGGCTTGTGCGCAGAAAGTCCTGACCAACCTCGCGCACCGCGCCTATCGGCGGCCGGTGACCGAGGACGACACGTCGCAACTGCTGTCGCTCTATGGGCAAGGCGCCCAAAGCGGCGGCTTCGAATCAGGCGTGCGATTGGCGCTGCAGAAGATCCTGGTGTCGCCCGATTTCATCTTCCGGGCGGAGTACGATCCGCCGGGAGCGGCTCCCGGGAGCGTCAACCGGATCAACGACCTCGAGCTCGCCTCTCGTCTCTCGTTCTTCCTGTGGAGCAGCATCCCTGATGACGAGCTGCTCTCGGTGGCGGAGAGTGGGCGGCTTAGGGACAAGTCCGTGCTGGCGGGCCAAGTCAAGCGCATGTTGGCCGACTCGCGCTCAAGCGAGCTGGTGAAGAACTTCATCGGCCAGTATCTGTACTTGCGCAATATCGAAAGGATATTGCCGGACTCGGGGTCGTTTCCGAATTTCGACGAGAACCTGCGTCAGGCGCTCGCGAAGGAAACGGAGCTCGTCGTCGAGAGCACGTTGCGCGAAGATCGCAGCGTCGCCGATCTCCTGAAGACAGACTACACCTTCCTCAATCAGCGCTTGGCCGAGCACTACGGGATCAAGGGCATCTACGGCAACGAGTTCCGCCGAGTTGCGCTGACCGACCCGCGGCGGCACGGCCTGTTGGGGCAGGCGAGCATCTTGACGGTGACGTCGTATCCCAACCGGACGGCGCCGACAATCCGCGGCAAGTGGGTGCTGTTGCAGATCCTGGGCACGCCGCCGCCGCCGCCGCCGCCGAACGTGCCATCGCTGAAGGACGATGCGACCACGAAGAATCTGACCATGCGGGAGCGCATGGAGCTGCACAGGTCGAATCCGACCTGCGCCGCCTGCCACCGGCTGATGGACCCGCTCGGCTTTGCGCTGGAGAACTTCGACGGTCTCGGCCAATGGCGCGACTCGATTGGAACCGGGGGGGCGATTGATGCCTCCGGAGTGCTGCCCGACGGCACCAAGTTCGAGGGACCGGCGGGATTGCGTGATGTCCTGGTGAGCAAACAGGACATGTTCGTGGAAACGTTCACCGAGCAGCTGCTGACCTACGCGCTGGGCCGTGGTGTGGAAGAGTATGACCGCCCTGTTCTTCGCACGATCCTGCGTGACGCTGCATCGGAAAACCACCGGTGGTCATCCATCATTCTCGGCATCATCAATAGCGCACCGTTCCAAATGAGGAGGGTAAGCGATGGTAATCACTAGGAAATACATCCCCCGCCGGGCCTTCCTGCGCGGGGCGGGTGCGGCGCTGGCCCTGCCCGTGCTGGACGCCATGACTCCGGCCCTTGCGGCTGAAACGAAGCGGCCGATCCGGCTCGGGTTCATCCAGGTCCCGAATGGGATCATGAACCTCAAGAACGAGTGGGCGCCCAAGGCCGAGGGGCCGCTTGAGATGACTCGAATTCTCGAGCCGCTCGAGAGCTTCCGCGACCGGATGGTGCTGATGTCGGGGCTCGATTCCCAACAAGCCGCGGGCCTCAATTTCGAGGTGGGCGGCGATCATCCGCGCGCTTGCACCGCTTGGCTCACCGGAACGCACGCGAAGATGACCTCCGGCGCCGACCTCCGGGCCGGCATCTCGGTCGACCAGATCGCGGCGCGGGAATTCGGCAAGTACACTCAGCTGGCCTCGCTTGAGATCGGGCTTGAGTCGCCGGAAGTCGTGGGCGCCTGCGAGTCCGCTTATGGCTGCGCTTATTATAATACGATCTCGTGGCGCAACGAGACGTCGCCGCTGCCGATGGAGAACCGCCCACGCGCGGTCTTCGAGCGTCTCTTCGGCGACGCTGGCACGACCAGTCCGGAGGTGCGCATGGCGCTCCGGCAGGAGGATCGCAGCATTCTCGATGCCATCCTGACGGACGTCAGGCGTCTGCGTGGCAAGCTTGGCGGAGCCGACCGCGGCAAGATCGATCAGTATCTTGAGGCGGTTCGCGATGTCGAGCGCCGCATGCAGCTGGCGGAGAAGCAGGGCGACCGCCAGGTACCGCAGATCGAAGGTCCCGCCGGCGCGCCGGAAGTGTTCTCGGAATACTTCAAGCTGATGACCGATCTCATGGTGCTCGCCTGGCAGACCGACATGACGCGAGTCATCACGTTCATGATCGGCCACGAGATGAGCGGCCGCGCCTATCCGGAGGTTGGATTTGGCGATGCCCATCACCCCTGCACGCATCACCAGGGCGATCCCGAGAAGATCGAGAAGACCGTCAAGATCAACACGTTCCATACCAAGATGCTGTCTTACTATCTCGACAAGCTGCGCTCCACGTCCGATGGCGATGGCTCGCTGCTCGATCACTCGTTGATCCTCTACGGTGCTGCCCTGAGCGACGCCAACCTGCACCTCTACACCGATCTGCCGCTGCTGCTGGTAGGCGGCGGTGTTGGCGGGATCAAGGGCGGCCAGCATGTGCGCTATCCGAAGCGCACGCCGCTGACCAATCTGCTGCTCACCATGCTGGACAAGGCCAATGTCCAGGGCGTGGAGAGCCTGGGCGACAGCACGAAGCGGCTCGATCTGCCGAGCGCGTAACGCCAAACGACAAGAAGGTCCCCGCACGGCGGGGACCTTCGGCCTCAGGTCGCTTGCGCGTGGCGCCCGAGCGACCTGTCTCTGAGCGATCCGTTCTCTGAACGATCGATATCTGAATGGCCCGCGGAGGCGGGCATGGCCCTCGAACGCCGGGAAACGTCTGGAAACATCAAGATCTGCGCGCGGGTTAGCGCGGCGGTCAGGTCGGCCGTTATCAGGTCGACGGTCGAAACGATCAATACGCAAATCAACAATACGCGAATCAAACAAAACAATACGCGAATCAATATGCAGTCAGATCAACGCAATCAAACGGTCCAAGTGGGAGAACGCCGATGAAGAAGTGCGCGATGATACTGGCGGGACTGCTGGCCTCGACGATCTTTGCGGGTGCCGCGGTTGCCGCCGATGTGAGCAACGTGCCGCTGGTGACGGCCGCAAAAGCGGGCGACCGCGCGGCTGTGCGTTCGTTGTTGAACGGCATCCCGCAGAAGGTCATCGCCGGGCCGGAGGGCACGGCGGCGCTGGTCTGGGCGGCCTCCCGCAACGACCAGGAGATGGCCGATCTGCTCTTGCGCGCCGGCGCAGACGCCAAGGGCGCCAATGAATTTGGCGCAACGGCGCTGTATGCGGCTGCCGCGAACGCGGAGCTGCCGATGACGGAGAAGCTGCTGGCGGCCGGGGCCGATGCCAATGCCGGGCTGCTGTCGGGCGAAACGCCGCTCATGCAGGCGGCTCGCCGCGGCAGCGTCGACATCGTGCGTGCGCTGCTGGCGGCCAAGGCCAATCCGAACGCGGCGGAAAAGAACGGCGGCCAGAACGCCTTGATGTGGGCGCTGTCGCAGCGTCATGCCGCGACGGCGGAGGAGTTGCTGCGGGGCGGCGCCGACGTCCACGCCGGGTCGAAGAGCGGGTTCACGCCGCTGATGTTCGCCGCCCAGCAAGGTGACGTGGACAGCATCCGCATTCTGCTGCGCGCCGGCGCGAAGCCGAATGACGCCCAGGCCGGGGCGCCGACGCCTTTGATCATCGCCAGCGCCATGGGCCATGTGAAGGCGGTCGATCTGCTGCTCGACAATGGCGCCGATCCCAACGCGACCGATTGGCGAGGTTACAACGCCTTGCTTCTCGTCGTGCGGGATTCGCACTACGGAATCGACCTGGCCTCAAAAGACAAGATCGTCGCGATCACCAAATCGCTGCTTGCGCACGGTGCCAACCCGAACTTCCGTCTCAAGCAGCCGAAGGCAATCACCACCAACGAGGTGTCGCTGGACGGCGCCACCGCGCTGTTGCTGGCGGCGGAAGTGAACAACACCGAGGCGGTCAAGGTGTTGCTGGACGCCGGCGCGGATCCGCGCATCACCACCGAGCAGGGCATGACCCCGCTGATCATGGCGGCCGGTGGCGGCACGGACATCCAGCGGGCAAGATCGCCCGAGGAGCGCGCTATGGCGATCGACACCGCCAAGCTGCTCGTGGAGCGGGGAGTCGACATCCATGCCGTCGGACAGTACGGCTGGACCGCGCTGCATGCGGCGTCCTACCAGGGCTTGACTGACGTCATTCAATTCCTGGTCAGCAAGGGCGCCAACGTCAACGACATGGACGCTTTCGGGCAGACGCCCCTGAGCATCGCGCTCGCCGTGCTGGTGCAGGATATCGGGGCCCGCCGCCTGCAGATCCCGCGCCGATACCGGCGTGACGTGGCCGAGCTTCTGCTCAAGCTGGGTGCCACGCCGCTCGACAAGTCCGGCGTCGTGGTCGTCCTCCAGCGCACCGGGGATCTGGAGCTTGGGCGGGAAGCCACTCAGGAATAGCTTCTGACGAGCACCGCCACGGTGCTCGCCAGCTTTGACGTTCCGCGCGGGCCCCGGCGTCCTTGAAGGACGATGAGGTCCGCGCAACTACGTTAGTGGGAGAGGTTGCGGCGCTGTCGCCTTGACCGATCCCAAGCGAGCCGGCACGGGCACGACCGCCGCCAGAATACGGTCGACCGAGCACGGATGGAATCTACAAACTGAGAGGTCACAGGGAGTGTTGCGTCATGATGAAGGTGAGGTGGTTCGCAATTGCGGGAGCGTCGGTGCTGGGCTTCGCTCCTGTCTGGTTCACAAGCGCGCAGGCCCCGGCCCAGCAACCTTCAGCCCAGGAGCCGTCCCTCGCGCTCTACTGTCGCGGCCCGCTGAGCACGTTCAGGACAGAGGGCGGGAAGGTCATCAAGACGCCCTTCAAGTGGGCGAAAGCGGCAGCCACTAAGGAAAATCCAGGCGCTGGCGAATGTGCGTGGGCCGATCTCCCGATCGAGAAGCCGGGCGGCGACAGCGTGATCCTGGGCAACCTTGGGCCGTTCGACAATATTCCCGTGGGGACGATCGGAAAGGTTTGCGTCACCAAGGCCGCTGGCCAGAGCAACGATCTCATCGTCCGTCAGATCGTTCGCCAGCTTGGCCATGAGACGTCGCCGTTTCACCGACCGCCGTTCTCCGCCGACGGCTGCCCGAGCTGACGATCCTGGCTGGCATTCATGTGGCGGCGATCGCCATGGATGGGTCGGAGCCATGCGCCAAGCCATACGCCATATGTGAAGGCATGCATTGGTGCAGGCATCCATTGGTGCAGGCATGATGGCACGACCTGACCGGCAACCTTGGGCATGGCAACCTTGGGCATGGCAACCTTGGGCATGAATGCGAATGCGCAATCGTCTTGCTGAGCGCCGCGTCGATACGCCGTCCATGCACATTGAATTGCTGGCTCGCATCTGCATCGCCGTCATGATCGCGGTCTCGGCGCTCGTGGCCGCTTCGCCTGCCATTGCCGAAAAGGGCAAGCTGCGCGAGCGGCTCACGCCCGAGGTGATGGCGGTGGTCTTTCCCGGCGGCGCGGAGCGGCTCGGTCCGGAGGAGGGCACCCCGGGCGCGATCGCGGTCTACCAGGGCGACAAGGTGGCCGCCTTTGTGTTTTCGACCCTCGATATCGTGGCGGCGACCGGCTATTCGACAACGCCGTTCGAC
>DAIUEP010000003.1:0-7743 GCA_036845065.1 Xanthobacteraceae bacterium
CGACCGCGCCGGCAGCACCACGACCTTGGCGCCGAGCGGTGCGCGCTCGTACAGGTCGATCACATCCTGATTGATCATGCGGATGCAGCCGGAAGAGACGTTCTGACCGATGGTCCACGGCTCGAACGTGCCGTGAATGCGGTAGAGCGTGTCCTTGTTGCCCTGCCAGAGATACATGGCGCGGGCGCCGAGCGGATTGCGCGGGCCGCCCGGCATCCCAAGGCCGCTTTGCAGCTCGCTGAGTTGCCGCCGAAGGTCGGCCTGGCGGGCAATCATCTCCTTCGGCGGGTACCAGTCCGGCCATTCCTGCTTATTCTTGATCGTCGCTACGCCGGACCAGCCGAAGCCCTGACGCCCCACGCCGACGCCATAGCGGATGGCTCGCCCACCGCCCTCTACGAAATACAGGAGCCGGTTTTGCGCATCGATGACGATCGTGCCGGGCGCTTCGCCGGTCGGGAAATAGACCGCCTTGCGTAGATACACTGGATCAATGTCGGCCAAGCGCACGGCCGGAACCGGGAAGGGCTCGCCGCCGACCGGCGCGTAGAGCGCGGCATATTGGCGCGCGAGACGCGGGTCGAGGGGCGGTTCGGCGGCCTCCGGCCGTGCCGGCAATGGTCGCGGGGCGGGCTCCATCTCCCGCGGTTGAAACAGCCGGAAGGGAAACGGCAACGGGGGCGGCGGCGGTTGACGATAGCCCCGACAGTCTTGGAAGCGCTCGTCGCAATAGTATTGGGCCGAAGCGCGATCGGTAATCGCTGTAGTCACGAGGCCGATGATCAGCGCGCCAGGGCCGAGCATCGCACGGCAACACTGCGATAGGGGACTAAGCGACATGGGACTAAGCGATAGGGGACTAAGCGATAGGGGACTAAGCGACATGGGACTATCCCTCCGATGGAGGACGACTGCGATTTTGTCGCGCCAGGTATTTGTCGCGCCAAGTATTTGTCACGCTAGGACTTTGTCACGCAAGGGCTTGGCGAAATTAGGACGCATTCTGCGCTTTGGCGCGCACGCTGCGAATGTGTTGATCGCGGCGGACGCGGCCTGACCATGGCGCTCGTCACTTCCCCGGCTGCTGGAAATTCCGCAGATCCGGCGGCGGCTGGTCCTTGCGCAGCGGCATCAGGTGCCCGTCGGCGCTGCGAAAGTAGCGTTCCTTGCCAATGATGACGTGATTGTTCGATTCGGCACAGAGATATTCGGGCCAGACCGGATGGCGTTCGCGATTGTAGTCGCGCATCACCGTCCAGGGGCGCGTAAAGGCATCGTCGATGGTCGTGATCTCGGCATGCAGGAGGTCCGGCTTGGCCCGGTCCAGGAAGATGCGCTCCTTGACGATCGTTTGGTTGTTCCGGTGTAGCGGCAGGCCATCGGCGTCGAGATAGCGCGGTCCCTTGAAGTGGCGGGTCTCGACCTCCAGCATGTCGTTTCGACCATCGCCATCCTGGTCGATCCATCGGCCGATGGAATAGCCCCAGATCGACGGCGTGACCTTGGCGGGCCAGTCGCGCCCGTCGGTGTAGATGCGGCGCGTCTCGCTCAAATGGTCGGTGCGGATGTAGACGATGTCGCTGGTGAGAATGAGCTCCAAAGGCTCATAGGCAATCATCATCCGCGGCGTGCCCGCCGGCAGGCAGCGCAGCTGCGGGTCGACCGTGGTGGTGCGCAACGCCGCCAGATTGGCTTCGAAAATCGCGTGATACTCGGCCGTCAGCGGGGCCTGCTGCCCAAGGCCGCGCGGCTTGCTCGGGTCCCACTGCGAGCGCTGGTGCGCGCGGACCCACTGTCCACCGAGCTCGGGATACTTCCGCTCGTCGTGCGCGCGGGCGTGGGCACTCATGACAAGCGCTGCCGCCAGCGCAAAGGCACCGAGCAAACGGCAGTCGGGCATTGTTATCCTCCAGATGATTGCGGGCGAGGATGCCTCAATTCCCGGGGTGAGCGAACAGGCCCACAAGTCCCGCCGCGCCCTTGTCATGGCGGACCGGTCCGGCCGGCACGATCCTGGCCGTGAGCTCCTCCTTGGTCAGGCCAGGCGGCAGTGCATTCGGCTCAAGGTCGGTCGCGATCAGCACGAACGTATAGTGGCGAGGCTTGGAGTTGGGCGGCGTGCAGGGGCCGGAATAGTGGCCGACGCCCTGCCGGCTTTTGCCGCCGACATAGTTCGGCGAGGCCTTGCTGACCTCGCCCTCCGCAAAGCCGGTCACGCTCGCCGGGATGCCGTAGGCAACCCAATGAACGACACCGCCGCCGCCGCGGCCTTCCGGATCAATCATGAGAAAAGCGTAGCTCTTGGTGCCGGCCGGCGGGTTCACCCACGATAGCTGCGGAGACACGTTCTCGCCGATGCAATTGGCGTTTTGCGGATCATTGGCGCGGCTGTTGGCGACCTTCCTTGGCATCATCTGGCCGTCCTTGAAGGTCGTCGACGTCAGGTCGAAATATTTCCCTTGATCCTTGTCTTGCGCCTGCGCGGTTCCACCGGCGCACAGCACCGCGATGCCCCCCGCGATGATAAGGATCACGCGCCCGATCGAATTCGTCATGCGTTCTCCTCCCGTGCCGCTCACCGCGGCCGGAATATCTCATTGAATGTCTGCTGCATCCTGCGCTGCTCGGTGGCGGATGTGATGGTGTGGATGATTTTCTTCTGGCCGAGCACGTCCATCACGCCCGGCGGATTGGTGACAACGTCCGGGCGCGACGGCAGCCGGCCTTTGCGGGTCAGGAACGTCTGGCCTTCGTGACTGAGCATGTAATTGGCTGCGAGCAGCGCGGTCTTGGGATGCGGGGCCTGGGCATAGATGCCGATCGAGCCGAAGGCGAGCGCGACCGGATCGAGCGCCCAGAAATCGGTCGGGACACCGGCAAGCTTGAGGTTGACGGTCAGCGGCACGTAGTTGTTGAGCGCCACCCAGTATTCGCCGGCCCCCACCTGGCGCGCGAGATTGAGATGGCCGTCGATCACCACCGGCTTGAGCGCCGCCACGATGTCGCGCACGAGCCTGCTGGCGCGCTCCTCGCCATAGTGCGCGAACAGGCCGGCGAGCCATTCTGTGTCGGTGGCATCGATCGCGATCTTGCCGGCCCAGGGCTTGCGATCGACGAACTCGTCGTAGGTCTTCGGCAGCTCCTCCGGCTTCACCTTGGCGGTGTTGTAGGCGGGCGCGTTGTAGTTGCCGGAGTAGCCATACCAGCGGCGGTTGGGATCGCGCGCCTGCGGGATCAGATCCTTGGCCTGCGGCGGATCGAACGGCGCCAGGATGTCATTGCCGAGCCGGTAGACGGGCGTGGTGGCGACCAGGTCCCAGCTGCGCTGTCCGGCGCGATGCTCGATCGCGATCCGCGCCCGGATGTTGGAATCCGACATGCGCACGAAATTGACTTTGATTCCGGTCGCTTGCTCGAAGATCGCCCAGTACGGCAGCGCCTCTTCCTCGTTCATCGATGCGTAGATGGTGAGCGTGCTGCCTTCCGACTTTGCAGCCGCCACCAGGTCGGGGACGAGCCAGGGCCTGGACGTCTGGGCGGCCGCGGGAGCCGCGCTCGCGATGAGCACGGCCGCGACCAGGTAAGCGGCGAGCCTGCAGGTCATTGTCCAAACAACCCGTTCATGTCGGCCGCGCCAGCTCGGCGGTGTGGAACGGCTGCAGGGTATCGATGGCGTCGACCGGCTGCGTATTCCGGTCCCATTTGAACACCCGCAACACCATCTTGTCGGGGGTGAAATCCACGAGCGTAAAGCCATGCTGCTCGATCGGCTTGATCTGCTCATCGAGATCGAGCACCGCCGACGGCGTTGCGGGCGTGCCGCGGATGCCGACCGATGGCCAGCCGATCGGCGTCGTTCCGATCGTTCCCGACAGCGCGACATTGATCGGGTTGCGCGCGAAATCGAGGCTGCCGCTGCGCAGCATCTTGCCGAGCGCGATCGCGTGCATGTCGCCACTGATCACTAGCGGCACGCGGCCTTTCATCTCCGACATGGCGGTCATCAGCCGGTCGTGCTGCTTGAGCCATCCGGGCTGCCAGTAAGGCTTCGGAATCTTGGTGGTGAGCTTCTTGTCCGGCCCGAGGATGTCCGGATACCACTCACCCCACTTGCCCGCGCTCCATCCGGGCGGATTGGAGGGCGCGTGCACCACATGGGCAACGTCGGTCGCCGCCATGCGGGCCTTCAGCCATTTCTCGGCCTCGACGTCGATATAGACCGCGCTCGGTCCCGCCAGGGTAGCGGTGCGGCGGATGTCGTAGAGCAGAACCTCGGCGAGGCGGCCGTAGCGAATGGTCCCGAAGGTTTCCGACAGGCCTTCGACGCGATCGGCCGCCGACGACCAGGCCAGCCCGCGCGGCCGCGCCGCATCGGGCAGGAACTCGGGGTAATACATCAGCTGTGTGGCGCGGGCGAGTTGCAGCATGAAATGCGTGGGCGGAAACGTGACGATGTCGTCGGTGGCTTCATCGTTGTCGAAATAGTCGTGATCGTCCTGAATGAAGAATGTCGGCGTCGAGCGGAAGTCGGTGCCGTAGACCGGCGCGATCTGCGGACCCGCGGCGCGCTTGAGCACGGTCTCGTTGTCGCCGCCCAGCACGATGCCCGCGCGGTCGAACTTGCCGGCGATCGCCTGGGCATCTGCCGACGCGCCATAGCGCCCAGAGGTCAACGGCGACAGCAGGTCCCAATAGACGTGATCGCCGTTGGCGACCGCGGCCAGCGGCGCAAAGCTCAGCGCGCGCCGCAACAGGCGATTGCGCACCACCGTCGGCAGGAACTTGTTGGGGCCGGCCGGCAGCGCCTCATGGCCGCCGGCGCAGGAGAAGAACAGCACGCGGAATTGCTGCGGGCGCTCGTCCGGGCCGGGGAATGTCGAGAGCTCCCAGGGTGCCGCGAGTGCGCGCCCGCTGCCTGCGACGAGCGACAGCGCATATCGCCGTCCCGGCTGCAGCCCGCCGGCATGGAAGTGCCAATGCTCGCCGCGGGTATCGCTCATGCGCCCGCGCACGTTGAGATCGCCGACACGTAGCGTCGGTGCATCGAGCAAAGGGGCGTTGAACGACGCCTTGATGAGGATTTGGCTGTCGCTCACCTGCGGCAACAGGTGACGCAGGCTGCCGGCATCCCACTGGGCATCGGTACGCGGTGCGGTTTGCGCAAAGGCCTCGGCCGGTAGCCCGAAGCCGAGCACCGCTGCCGATGATGCGCGCAAGAAATCACGTCGATCCATGATGCCCTCCCAAGGTCAGTTGTGCGCAGGCCGTTTTTCATACCCTTGCGTTTTGCCGGCAGGCTGAGGCTAGCGCGCGGTCGGGTCGCTGTGGAAGGGGTGCGCGGCGGGTTTCCGACGCGCAACGCTCAGGATTGAAGGGCGCGATCGTTCCCCGGCTAGGTTCCGTAGCTCTGGACCAGGCTGCCGGCGACCAGGCTCCAGCCGTCCACCAGCACAAAAAAGATGAGCTTGAACGGCAGCGACACCACGACCGGCGGCAGCATCATCATGCCCATCGACATCAGCACCGAGGCGACCACGAGGTCGATGATCAGGAACGGCAGAAACAGCAGGAACCCGATCTCGAACGCGCGCTTGAGCTCTGAGATCATGAATGCGGGCACCAGAACGCGCAGCGACATCTGTTCCGGGCTGTCCGGTCTCGGCTCGCGCGAGAGGTCGGAGAATAGCGCCAGATCCTTCTCGCGCACGTTCTTCTGCATGAATGCCTTGAGCGGGATCGACGAGCGGTTGAACGCCTCCTCGACGCTGATCTCATTGTTGACGAGCGGCTTGACGCCCGTGTCATAGGCGGTCTGCAGCGCCGGTCCCATCACGAAGGCGGTGAGGAACAGCGCGAGCGCGACGAGCACCGCATTGGGCGGCGCGGTCGCAGTGCCGAGCGCGGTGCGCAGGAGCGAGAGCACGACCACGATGCGGGTGAATGAGGTCATCATCACCAGGATCGAGGGCGCCAGCGACAGCACCGTGACGAACGCGATCAGCTGGACGACGCGCTCGGTGAGCCCGCCGCCTCCGCCCTGGCCAAGATTGATGCTGATGTCCTGCGCTGCCGCTGGCAGCGCCCCCAGGATCGTCGCTACTGCGGCCGCTCCCGTCGCTAGACGGACGCAGCGGCCGATCGCCGATGATCTCAAGCTTTGCTGTTCGGGCGGCCTAACAAGCTCGCCATCTCCTGTTCGAGACTGTCATAGGGGGACCGCTGCGGCGCCGGCTTGGCTTCGCGGCGCGCTTCGCTGTGCGTGGGTTCGGCGGGGGCGGGCTCCGCTATCGGTGTTGGCTCCGGCAGGGGCCGCGGCCTGGGCTCCGGGCGAGGTTCCGCGCGGGCTTCGGCCTTGGCGCCAGGCCGGCGCAACGCCGCCTCGAGTCGTTGAGCCATCTCGGCCAGATTCTGATCGGCGGACGAGGCGAACGGCGCTTCGGCGGCCGGCTGCTGTTGCGCGCGCTCGCGCACGAGCTCGCGCGCCGGCTCGCGCACCAGATCTCTGACTGGCTCGCGCGCGACCTCTCGGGTCGGTTCGCGTGCGGGCTCGCGCACGACCTCTCGTACGACTTCGCGGGGAACCTCGCGGGGAATCTCCCGCGGTGGTTCGCGGGCGGGCTCGCGCGCAACTTCGCGCGGACGGACAACGCGCGGCAGCGGCGCTGTGGCAGGGGCCGGCTCGGGGGGATTGCGCGAGAGTTCCGCGGCGAGGCCCGCCAGCGGATCGAGGGGACGCGATTGCCGGGGCGCCTGCTGAGGCTCGGGGTCTGCTGGCCACGACACCTGCGGCTCCTCGATCGGTTGCGGCGGCAGCGAGACACGACGGGATGCGGCTTGTGGGGCGGGTGCCGGCTCGGGCTGCAACGGCCAGGTGCCGGCTTCGGCGAGCGGAGCCGAGCGCGGCAACGTATCGGCGGCGGCCGGCTGGCGGCCCGGGGCGGCGTCGCGCGCGCCCGCAGCGCGCACGATATTCGGCTCGATCACCACGTCGGTCGGCCCGCCGATCATCAGCAGATGCTCGACGTTGTCGCGACGGATCAGGACCAGCCTGCGGCGACCGTCGATGGCGGCCGCGTCAATAATGGCAAGCCGCGGCTGGCGCCCGCGCGCTGTCACGGCGCCCAAGTGAGTGGCGCCGAAGCGCCGCACCAGCCATGCGGTTAATCCGATCAAGCCCAGCACCACGATGAAGGCGAACAGGAAACGGAGGCCATATTGCCCTTCGCCGAACAAGAAATCCAACATTGCTCCTCCCTCAGCCCGAGGGGGGCTGGGCGTGTCGAACCGGCTGTTCCCGAAAGGGAATCGCCGGATTAGTTAACGCCAGCGGCAATATTTGCCGCCAGAAATCCTAACAAAATATTAAAATAATGGCCTTCCCATGTTACCGCTTTTCATATGGCAACGCCACTTGCTTGGTAAATGGTAGATTACGCGAGAATTGCACCAAATCCGCAGCTTAACCAGTCATTAACCATAGGGTCGGCAAAGTCTGCCCACCAGTTCGGTTGCGTGTCGCCGATGTCGGCTGGTGCCCCGCTTCCGAAGTTCGTCATACGTCACAGCACCTCTGACACGAACTTCGGAAGCAAAGGGGCACTAGCAAGTTCATGTTTCTAGTGCCGCTTTTCGATTTGAAGTTCCTAATCGAGTTTGCCGCAAGTGCTGTAGGAACTTCAAATCGGCGGCACTAGCCGAGTTCGACCGGGAACCCGAGAGAGCCACGATGCCGATCTCCGATAT
>DAIUEP010000003.1:7843-9054 GCA_036845065.1 Xanthobacteraceae bacterium
CACTAGCCGAGTTCGACCGGGAACCCGAGAGAGCCACGATGCCGATCTCCGATATGCCGATCTTCTCGATGCTGCGCACCAAGATGCACTGGCACCAGGAACGCCAGCGCCTTTTGGCGGAGAACGTTGCCAATGCCGACACTCCAAAGTTTGCGCCACGTGATCTCGTCCCACTGAATTTCGACCAGACCAGGGCGCCGCTCGGTTCGTTGGCGCTCGCGCGCACGAATCCCGGTCATGTCGGAGATTCACCCGGCGGCGGATCGTCGCGGTTCCGCCCCGACCGCAAGTTCGATTTCGAATCGCGGCCGTCCGGCAACGCGGTCGGACTCGAGGATGAGATGCTCAAGGTGGCATCCAACGCCATGGACTACCAGGCAGCAACCGCGCTCTACACGCGCGGTCTCACGCTGATCAAGAGCGCGCTCGGAAAGCGCTGAGCGAGCATCGAGGAAAGGTGAAGGACGATGGACTTCCTGAAATCGATCTCGATCGCGGCCTCCGGCCTGCGCGCGCAGGCCGGGCGCATGCGGATTCTCTCCGAGAACATCGCGAACGCCGATTCGACCGCGCCGCGGCCCGATGCCGATCCGTTTCGGCGCCGCATTCCGACATTCCGCACGGCCTTCGACCGCGCGCTCGATGCGCGGGTGGTCTCGCTCGGCAAGATCAAAACCGATTCCTCCCAGTTCCGCGTGAAATACGAGCCGGGCCATCCCGCCGCCGATGCCAGCGGCAACGTGAAATACCCCAACGTCAATGCGCTGGTCGAAATGACCGACATGCGCGAAGCGCAGCGCTCGTATGAGGCCAACGTCAACGTCATCGGCGTCACCCGCCGCATGATCCAACGCACGCTCGACATCCTGAAAGCCTGAACTGGAGAGCGCTCATGACATCGCCGTCCGCTGCCGCCAACGCCTATGCCAGTCTCGCGCGCATCGCCGATCCGTCGTCCGGATTCGGCAAGGCCGTGGGCGAAGCCCAGGGGCCGAGCTTCGGCAATCTTCTCAAGGATGCGCTCGGCACCGTGCTCGAGGCCGGCAAGGCCTCAGATGCCCAGCAAAAGGCGATGGTGGCGGGCAAAGCCAACATCGTCGATGTGGTCACGGCGGTGTCGGAGACCGAGGTGGCGGTCGAGGCGCTCGTCTCGGTGCGCGACCGCATGATCCAGGCCTACGAGGAAATCATGCGGATGCCGATCTGATGAC
>DAIUEP010000003.1:9154-49656 GCA_036845065.1 Xanthobacteraceae bacterium
CGCGACCGCATGATCCAGGCCTACGAGGAAATCATGCGGATGCCGATCTGATGACGGGTGAACGCGATATGACGTGGCATGCGACTGACCATTTCGCTCCTCGCGTTGAGCTCGCGCAATGGCGTGTGCCAATCTTCGGACGGGTTACGCGAATGCGGCGTGGCAGATGTGAAAAACGGTGCCACAGCGTTCCCTCCCCCCTTGCGGGGGAGGGACAGGGAGGGGGGTGCACAACACGCTCTGCAGTTGCGGTCGATTTGGCGTCGTACACTCTCGATGGCCAGGCTTGTGCAAGCAAACAGTTTCCTGCGCGGCGTCCTGTCGTCACCCCCCTCCCTGTCCCTCCCCCGCAAGGGGGGAGGGAACCGTGTGGCGCACGCCTTCGCAACTCAGGGCTTGCGAAATTGGAGATATCCGCAAGCTCTCGATCGCACACGGGGACGACATGGAGGCTGGCGCCATGACCGGAGCGGAAGTGCTCGACGTGGCGCGCGATGCCATCCTCACGCTGGTGCTGGTCTCAAGCCCGCTGCTGCTGATCGGGTTGATCGTCGGCGTCATCATCTCGCTGTTCCAGGCCCTGACCCAGATCCAGGAAATGACGCTCGCCTTCGTGCCCAAGATTCTGGCGATCTTCGTTGCCATGCTGGTGGCGCTGCCATTCATGGCGGATCATCTGCAAGGCCACATGATCAGGGTTGCGGCGCGCATCGCGGCGGGGTGAGCTCGGACCCCATGCGCATCGACATCTCGTTCCTGCCCGCGCTGGCCGCCACCTTCATGCTGGTGTTCGCGCGCATCGGCATCATGGTGATGCTGCTGCCCGGGCTGGGCGAGATGAGCGTGCCGTCGCGTGTGCGACTGAGCGTGGCGCTGGTGCTCGCGGCCGTGCTGTTGCCGTTGCATCGGGATGCCTTTCAGATCGACCTGCGCACCTTCGGGCCGGTCCTCGGCATGCTGGCGCAGGAGATGTTCGTCGGCGCACTGCTCGGCTTCACTGTTCGCTTGCTGATCTCGGCTTTGCAGGTCGCAGGCTCCGTCATCGCCCAGCAACTCGGGCTCGGCTTCGTCACCGCGATCGATCCCACGCAAGGCCAGCAGAGCGTGATCGTGGCGAACTTCCTGAGCATGCTCGGCCTCACGCTGGTGTTCGCCGCCGACCTCCATCACCTGGTGATTGCGGCGCTCAACGACAGCTATGCGCTGTTCCGGCCGGGGGAGATTCCGCTTCTGGGTGACGTTGCGGCGCACATCACCGCCACCGTCGGGACCGCGTTCAAGATCGGTGTCCAGCTCTCGGCGCCGTTCATCGTGTTCGGCCTCCTGTTCAACCTCGGCCTGGGCGTGCTCGCACGCCTGATGCCGCAGATGCAGGTGTTCTTCATCGGTCTGCCGGCCTCGATCATCATCGGCTTCCTCATTCTGCTCCTCGTGGTCGGTGCCATGATGGGAGTCTTCCTCGGCGCGGTCGAGGGCACCCTGCGCGAGCTCGCGCCATACTCGTGAGGTCACATGGCAGAAGGCCAGGAAGATACCGAACGATCCGAAGACCCAACACAGAAACGGCTCGACGAGGCGCTCGAGCGCGGCGACGTCGTCAAGAGCCAGGAGGTCAACACCTGGTTCGTGATCGCCGGCGGCGCGCTCTTGCTGATGGCGTTCTCGGGCTCGATGGCCAACGGCATCGCGACCACGCTCCGCGGCCTGATCGCGCATTCGGGGACGATCCGCGTCGATGGCCGCGGTTTCGTCGGCGTGGTCGAGAAGCTCAGCCTTGAGGTGGTCGCCGCGGTGGCGATTCCGCTCTTGTTGCTGGTGCTCGCGGCGGTCGTCGGCAACATGGTTCAGCATCGCCTGGTGTGGTCGACCGAGGCGCTGACGCCGAAATTTTCCAAGATCTCGCCGATGGCCGGCTTTGGGCGGATGTTCTCCAAGCAGGCGCTGGCGAATTTCGTGAAGGGCCTAGTCAAGCTCGCGCTGATCGGAACCATCATGACGGCTCTGTTGTGGCCCGAGCGGTTCCGGCTCGACGCTCTCGTGCGCATCGATCCCATCGCCATGCTGTCGATCACGCAGTCGCTGGGCCTGCAGATGATCGGCGCCGTGGTGGCGGTGCTCGCCATCATTGCGGCGGCCGATTACTTTTTCCAGTACCGGCAATGGTTCGAACGCCAGAAGATGTCGGTGCGCGAGCTCAAGGAGGAGTTCAAGCAGACCGACGGCAACCCCGAGATCAAAGCCAAGATTCGGCAGATCCGCCAGGCGCGCTCGCGCAAGCGCATGATGGCGGCAGTCCCCGAGGCGTCCGTGGTCATCACCAACCCGACCCACTTCGCGGTCGCGCTCAAATACGAGCGCGGCATGAATGCCCCGATCTGTGTGGCCAAGGGTGTCGATGCCATCGCCCGCAAGATCCGTGAGGTGGCCGGCGATCACAGCATCCCGATTGTGGAAAACCCGCCGCTCGCCCGCGCCCTTCATGCAACCGTAGAGATCGACCAGGAGATCCCGTCCGAGCATTACCAGGCCGTTGCGGAAGTGATTGGCTACGTAATGAGGCTCAATCGCGCCGTTGCGGGCGGCAAAGCGTGATTCGGTCCCGGCGCGAGCCGATGCGCAACAGACTTGTTTTCCGCGAACCGGCGGCAAGACTCGCTTTGCGCGAACCCCTTGCGTCGATTCAGCGTCTGGGGCACTGAGAATCGTCCGGGGCACTGAGAATCGGGACAAATCGGGTTGCAAGCCGATCATGGCGCAGCAGGATGTGACCGGGGATATCGTTCGCGCGGCGCTTGACCGCACGGGTGCAGGTCAGCACGGCGGTAGCGTCAGCCTTGTGCTCGCGATCGCGACCGTGCTGGTCGGCGCCACGGCAGGCCTGATGCTGATCGGCCGCAGCAACGCCGAGCCCTATGTTCTGGCCTTCCTGGCGCTTTTGGCGATGGTGGGCCTGTTCCTGCTGTTCGCGCTCGCCGCCGGCATCCTGCGCATGGGCGGCAAGGACGTGGCGAACCCGGTGATCAAGGCGGTGGTCGATGGCGCGCAGGAGGCGTTGCTGGTCACCGACCAGGCCGGCCGCGTGATCTATGCCAACGCGGCCTATCTGGACCTGATCGGTGCGACGGCCGCCGGGGAAGTCCGGCCGGTGGAGCGGGTTTTCATCAGCGATCCCGGCGTTTCGGAGGCCGTCTACCGCCTGCTGCGGGCCGCCCGCGAGGGCCGGCGGCTGCAGGAAGAGGTCCGGGTCGGCAGCCATAAGGGCGAGCCCGGACGCTGGCTGCGCATGCGGGTGCGGCCGTTGCAGGACGGCAAGCAGCAGGCGCCGATGACGGTCTGGTCGCTGTCCGACGTGACGCGCGAGCTCGAGCGGCAGGAAAACGTCTTTCAGGAGCTGCAGCACGCCATCGACTACCTCGACCATGCGCCGGCCGGGTTCTTCTCGGTCGATGCCGATGGCAATCTGTCCTACCTCAATGCCACGCTGGCGGAATGGCTTGACCACGATCTGGCGCAGGTCGGCTCCGGCGGCCTGCGGCTCGGGGACATCGTGGCGGGCGATGGCACGGCGCTCCTCACCACGCTCACCGGCGCCCCGGGCGACGTGAAGACCGAGATTCTCGACATCGACCTCAAGACCCGCAGCGGTCGGACGGTCCCGGTCCGACTTTTCCACAAGGTTGTTTTCGGCCCCGACGGCGCGGCCGGTCCCTCGCGCACGCTGGTCCTCAATCGCGCCGGCGATGGCGGCGCCGATCCGCTGCGCGCCGCCGAGGTCCGCTTCGTGCGCTTCTTCCACAATACGCCGATGGCGATCGCAACCGTCGACAAGCAGGGCAAGATCGCGCGCTCCAACGCCCTGTTCGCGCGCCTGTTCCATCCCGTGCTCAAGGGCGAGGGCGCCGACAATCGATCGATCCTCTCGGTCGTCGCCGAGCGTGAGCGGGCGACGCTCGAGGCGGCGATCCGCAAGGCTGCCGCCGGGCAGGGCGAGATCGCCCCGGTCGATGCCGCGCTCGACGGTGCCGGCGATCGCTCGGTCTGCTTCTATGTGACCGCGGTCGAGGAGGAGGAGCGCGACCAGGAGGCGGCCATCGTCTATGCGCTCGACACCACCGAGAAGCGCGCGCTCGAAAACCAGGTCGTGCAGCAGCAGAAGATGGAGACCATCGGCCGGCTCGCCGGCAATGTCGCGCACGATTTCAACAACCTCCTGGGCGCCATCATGATGGCGACCGACTTCCTCCTGAACGCGCATCGGCCGACCGATCCGTCGTTCCAGGACATCATGCAGATCAAGCAGAACGCCAACCGGGCCGCGAGCCTCGTTCGGCAACTGCTCGCCTTCTCGCGCAAGCAGACATTGCGTCCGCAGGTGGTCGAGCTGAGCGAGACGCTGCCGGACCTGGGGATGCTGCTGCGCCGCCTGATCGGCGAGAAGGTGACGCTCGACATTCCGCTCGTGCGCGACCTGTGGCAGATCAGGGCCGACGTCGGGCAGTTCGAGCAGGCGATCATCAACCTTGCGGTCAACGCCCGCGACGCGATGCCCAAGGGCGGGAAGCTCACGATCCGGACCGGCAATGTCGGTGCCGACGAAAGTGCTCGCCTGCAGCGCAAGGGCATGCCGGTGGGCGAATACGTGCAGCTCGAGGTGACCGACACCGGCACCGGCATCGCGCCCGACGTCATCGACAAGATCTTCGACCCCTTCTACACCACCAAGGACATCGGCAAGGGCACCGGACTGGGACTTGCCACGGTCTACGGCTTCATCAAGCAGACCGGCGGCTTCATCTACGTCGATTCCGCGCTCGACAAGGGCACGACGTTCCGCATCTTCATCCCGCGCTACGTGCCGTCCGCCGAGGACGCTGCGCAGCCGGCCGAAGCCCTGGCGCCCAGGTTGGCGGGTTCGACGCCGGCGGCCGAGGAAGCCAAGCGCGCCACCACCGATCTCACCGGCCACGGCACCATCCTCCTGGTCGAGGACGAGGAAGGGCTACGCGCGCTCAACGCGCGCGGCCTGTCCTCGCGCGGCTACACCGTCATCGAAGCCGGCAACGGCGTCGAGGCGATCGACGTGCTGGAGCGCCGCGGCGGCGGCATCGATCTCGTCGTATCCGACGTGATGATGCCGGAAATGGACGGCCCGACGATGTTCAAGGAGCTGCGCAAGCGCCATCCCGACCTCAAGATCATCTTTGTGTCCGGCTACGCGGAAGACGCCTTCCAGAAGAGCCTTCCCGACCCCGAGAAATACGATTTCCTGCCGAAGCCGTTCACGCTCAAGCAGCTGGTCGCGCAGGTCAAGGAAACGATGGGCCGCGCGACGACGCATTGAGACGTCGATCAATGAGCGAGCCGGAACACGAGAGCGACCCAGAGCACGAAAACGATGATGAGCGCCGGCGCGCGAACCTGGTGCTGCTCGCGTTCTTCGTGATCATCGTCGGGATCGGTGTCTGGCTCGTCAAAGCCATGATCGACGCCCGCAATGCCGACGACTGCATCGCGCAGCGCCGCACCAACTGCAGCCCGATCGAGGCGCCGCCGCGATAATGCCAATCGCTCGTTGTTTGATTCGTCATGCCCGGCCTTGTGCCGGGCATCCACGCCTTGCTTTCTTCCAACAAAGACGTGGATGGCCGGGACAAGCCCGGCCATGACGTGGAGAGTGCGTCCTTCGCTGCCAAATTCGGCACAGGTCGCTTGTGATGCGGAACGGCCGCGCGCGCTCAAATCGAGAAGATCTCGCTGAAGCGTCGCTTCACCTGCGCGCTCACGCTCGTGACATAGGCATGATCCATCGCGATCACTTTGATGTCGCCGATCTTGGGACTGCCGGCGGGCGGCTCGACGTCGAGACGCGCGGCATAGATGCCATTCTGCGGCCAGAGCTTCTGCGCCTCGAGGCTGAGCGTGTATTCGGCCAGCAGCCTGGCGGCGTTGGGGCTCTTCGAGCCTTTCACGACCGAGGTGGTGGCTGGGATCGCGAAGGTGCCGTCGCTCGGGAACATGTTGGCGATCCGGTGCCCGGCCATGCGCGCCTCGTTGGCGTATTGGCTGTCGGCGCCGGCCGCGATCGGCCGCTCGCCGGTCTTCACAAGATTGAGCGCCTGCTCGTTGCCTTGCACCACCACCACGTCGTTGCGGTTGAGCCGCTCGAAGTAATCCCAGCCGCGCAGCTTCGCCATCATCGCCACCACGCCGAGCTGCAGTGAGGTGAACGACGGGTTGGTGATCACGAGCTTGCCCTTGAAGCGCGGGCTCAGGAGGTCGTCCCAGCTCTTCGGCATGTCGCTCAACGGAACGAGGTCGCTGCGCCCGTAGATCGAGATCACGCTCACGCGCTGCGCGACATAGCGCCCCTCCGGATCGTTGAGCCCGGCCGGCACCTGGTCGAAGCCGTCGGGCTTGAACGGCACGAACAGGCCTTTCGACGCGAGGTCGATGACAGCGGCGGGATCCGACGACACCAGCACGTCGGCGCCGGCGTGGCCGGCCTGCTGCTCCATCATGAAGCGCCGTAGCACCTGCGTGCCGCCCGAGCGGAACAGCTCGACCGTGATGCCGTATTTCTGCTGGAAGGCGTTGGCGACCTTCTGGACCGCCGCGATCGGCGCCGAGGTATAGAGCGTGACCTTGCCTTCGCGCTTGGCCGCCGCGACGTCGACGGTCTCGGCCGCGGCCGGGCGCACCAGATCCGGCAGCGCGAGCGCGGCCGCGCCGGTGATCAGGCGCCGGCGAGTGAGGCGGCGGTCATTCATGATGTTTTCGTCCTTCGTGTTTCACAGCATGCCGACCAGTCTCGCCTTCTCCTGATAGTGCTCCCAGGTCTTGGCGATGCGATAGGTATTGCGCGCGAAGCTCACCTTGAGCAGCTCCACCTCGTCCGGCGTGATCGGCAACAGCTTGCCGAGGGTGGAGGCGTGCACGGTGCTGCGCGCGTTCTCCTCCATTTCGAGGCTGTCCAGGAACACTTCCGGAATGCTGTTGGCGGTGACGACGCTGCCGTGGCCGCGCAGCAGGCAGCAGCTGCACTGGCCGAGCGTCTTGGCGACCGCGTCGCCCTGGGCCGCGGTGCGGATATGGGTCGGGTCGGGATGGACCGGGATGCCGATGAAGCGGAAGCCGTAGTTGCGGATCGCCACCATCGGGCGGTCGACCATGGTGAACAGCGTCGACATCGGCGGATGGCCGTGGCCGACCGCGAGCACGTCGGGGCGGTTGCGGTAGACGCCGGAATGGATCGCGGTCTCGGTCGGGGCCGGGCCCTTGCCTTCCAGCACCTTGCCGTTGAGGTCGACCACCAGGATCTCGTCGGGCGTCAGGCCGGCGCGGCTGGCATCGCGCGGCGGGATCAGGAACCGGTCGGTGCCCGGAATGCGCGCGCTGACGTGGCCGCTGTAGTCGAGCAGCTCGGCCATGACCATCATGCGCGTGCACTCGGTGATCTGCGCCCGGAGCGTGGTTTCGGATGTCTGCGTCATCGTCGGTCTGATCTCCCTTGTGGCTACTCTGCTTGAGCTCTGGCCACCATATCGGCGCGCTCAAGGGCACTCAACTCCAGTGCCGCCGATTTGAAGTTCCTGCACCACCTGCAGCAAACTCTGTCAGGAACTTCAAATCGAAAAGCGGCACTCGAATCATAGAGAGGCTAGTGCCCCTTTGTTTCCGAAGTTCGTGTCAGAGGTTGCTGCGACGTACCACGAACTTCGGAAACGGGGCACTAGGCCGCCGCTGTTTGGCGAAAGCCGTCGCCTCCCCATATGATCCGCAGGATCGCCGCCGGCGCGGCGGCGCAACCAGACGGGTCGACATGGCACGGGCGCTCGCGATCGGAACTCTCCTGGCTTTGCTCGCGTTCGTGCTCTGGATTGCCTACGAGCAGTGGGAGATGGTGAATGTCGAGATTCCGTTCTGGGGCTGGATCGCGATCTTCGGCGGTGGCGGCCTTTCGCTCGTCGTCGGCTTCGGCTTGATGGCGCTGATGTATTACTCCCACCGGCACGGCTACGACGACCAGGTGCAGGGGATCGAGCGGGACGAGCGGTAACCTTGGCACTTTTTGTCCCGCGTCGCGGGCTCTCGTCCGAGCGTTTTTCTGGCGCGCATTGTGCGCAGCGGCAGCCCTTGGGCTTGATGAAAAGCTCGAAATATTCCTCGCCATAGTCGTAGGTGATCTCCTCGCCCGGATCGATCGCCTTGATGGCGCGCAGGATCACCTTGCCCTGCTTGAGCGCGCTCTCGGCGTTGGGCCGGCAGGAGTGGTTGGCATAGCGGCCGATGTTGCTGCGCGCCGAGCCGTCGACGGTCCAGCGGCTGTTGATCTCGAACATGTAGCGGGCGCCCGCCGTCTTCTCGCGCGCGTGCGCTTCGCGGGTTCGAATGCGCGGGCCGGAATATTCGACGATGAACGCGCCGCGCAGGATCGGCATGGTCGCGAACAGGCCGAGCCCGGTCGCCGAGCGGCCGATGCGATAACACTTGTCGGGCGTGCGCGTCACGCCGCCGCCTCGCGCGCGCGGATGACTTGAAGCTCGGTCTCGACCGGCACCGGATCGCGCAGCGTATTGAGGCCGGGGCAGCCCGCGGTCGCGAGCCGCTCGACCTCCTCAAGCATCGCCTGCGGCGCGTCGCTGACGATCCGCATCGCGATCGTGACCTTCTGGAACGCGGAGGAGGGCGCGCCCTCGATCATGTGGCCGCGCACGTCGAAGTCGGTACGCGCGACCGCCTCGAAGCTGTCGTAGGCGACGCCCATCTTGGCGGCATAGAAGGCGAACACGGCGGCATAGCAGCCGACCGCGCCCGCCAGCATGAACTCGAGCGGAGTCGGCGCCACGTTCTGGCCGCCCACATGCACCGGCTCGCTGATGATGAACTTGTGGCCGCTCTTCTTGCATTCGACCAGCTCGTTGAGCTGGCCGATCGAGGTGACCTTGACCTCGACGAAGCTCTTTGGCCCTTCGGGTGCCGGCCGCTCCGGATGCGCGCGATAGCGGGCCTCGCGCGCCTGCGTCGTTTGTTTCAGCTCGGGAAAGCAATCGCAGACTTTGACGACCATGGGGCTTGCTCCTTTATCCTGTGCCTTCGGCCGTGGCTTGCGGCAGTTTTAGGCGCTGCGCGAACAGCCGCGCCGCGTTGCCGCCGAGAATCTTCTGCTTCTGCGCGCGCGAGAGATCGAGCGCGTCGATATAGGACGGGTCCGAGATGATGAACGGATAATCGGTGCCGAACAGGAAGCGATCCTCGCCGATCTCGCCAACCGCCATCTCGATGAACCGCTTTGAGAACGCGCAGGTGTCGTAATAGAGATTCTTGCGCGCGAATACGCTGGGCGGCTGCGTGATGTGCTCGCGGCATTCATGGAACAGCTGGAAGCCGTGATCGAGCCGCTCAAGCAGGCCGAGGAAGGCCGAGCCGGTGTGCGCGACGATGAATATCAGGTCCGGGTGGCGCTCGAACACGCCGCCATAGATCATGCGGGTCACGCACAAGGTGGTGTCGAATGGGAAACCCACCCTGATCGGCAGCGCGTAACCCGGCAGGTGGTCGGCGAAA
This sequence comes from Xanthobacteraceae bacterium, assembly GCA_036845065.1. Lineage (GTDB taxonomy): Bacteria > Pseudomonadota > Alphaproteobacteria > Rhizobiales > Xanthobacteraceae > VAZQ01. The sequence goes on from DAIUEP010000003.1 coordinate 18,719, forward strand.
GTCGGCAGCATCGGATGCTCGGAGACCGGGAGCCCCAACGCCGCGATGCGCGCCCAGATGGGCTCGAGCCGGCGGTCGTCGAGCGCGACGCCATTGAAGTTCGAGCCGACCCCGATGCCGACGATGCCGGGCGCATTGGCGATGCGATCGAGCTCCTTGAGCGAGGCCTCGACGTCGGGCAGCGGCAGCGTGCCGAAGCCGAGCACGCGGTCGGGATTGCGCTCTGCCCGCGCGACCAGCGAGTCGTTGAGGCGGCGGGCCAGCGTCACGCGCGTCTCGCCCTCGAAGATGTAGACGCTCGGCGTGTTCATGGAGAGGATCGAGATGTCGATGCCCTTCCTGTCCATCTCGCGGATCAGGTGGTCGGGGTCGAACATCTCCGGGCGGAACGGCAGCCAGGTCTTGCCGTCCTTGACCAGATAGCTGAACCGGTCCGGGTTGACCTTGATGCTGACGCCCGGCAGCGAAGCGAGCGTCTCGTGGAAGAACTTTTCGATCTGGTGGGAATGGACGTCGATTTTCATGCGGGCGGGCCGGGGGTGAGCGTTGCAATCGCGAGCATTTCACCTGCTGGGCTCGTTTTGTCAAAATATGCTGGGCGCTCCTGTCCAGCTGGCATTCTTGAGAAATCTCCGTTCGTCCCCGCGCATGCGCGGGGGCGAACGGAGAATGTGGGTCCGAACGCGCTTGAGCATCACGCTCCGCGCCTATTCGATTGTCAAACAGCCCTGTGGCGTGCGGTGAAATTCAAACAGACAAATCTTCGGCTTACGCCTCGTCAACGGTCGGATCGGCCAGGAGCTATGTGTCCCTGGGAGGTTTGTTCCGAGCGTCGCCCGTGGGTCGGGTTGCGTCTTTCCCTCCCCGCAGGTGCCCTCCCGCTCCCCGCCTTCAAGACGCCTCATGAATGCGCCCCTCTAAACACGGATCGGGATGGATCACGCTTAGCCAAATTGTCACCATATGTGAAGTCACAAAAGCGTTACTGAAAGCGAAATTACGTGCGGCGGCCTTCGCACTGGCTCGCGCGCGCCAGATCGTGGCGCTGTGTGACCTGTGAGCACGAAGGAACTTACTTCGTCCGACGCCGTTGTCGTGCACAGTCAAAGGAGCATTTCATGCCGAACAACAAGAACCCTAACCAGAAGCAGCCGGGCGAAAAGGAGCCTGGAAAGTTCCATTACAACCCGGGCAACATGTCCGGCAAAACGGCGGACGGCTGCAAAGACGAATCCGAACAGCGGGCCAACGTTGACCGGATAAAAAGCCGTCGCGAAAAGCAAGATCAAAGGCGTTGATGGAAGTCCGAGCTTGGTCATCCAGCGCATAGCGTCGCACAATATAAATATCACAATATAAACATAAGGAGTCGTTGACACCTGACATATTGCACGCAGTCCCAGACTACTTCGCCATGTCGTGACGGCGTGTACCGGCCGCATCGTCGTCCCTGGTTTTCAACGTCACGTGACGCACCGCGGCAACCGTCGGCAGACGGTATTCGTCAAGCCATCCGATTACTGAGACGAAGCAACTTACTTGGTCGCGCTGACGCCGTCGCTACCCGACGGGCCCGCGCGCCAGCGAGCGGCGTGGCCTCACGCCGATAGCGCCCCTTCCGCCAAGGTGATAGCGTTCCCGCCGTCGCCGGCCATCAGAATGCCGGCTCAACAGGGAGGCATTCATGAAAGCTTTGAACGCTGGAGCTTTGATCGCCGGTCTAGGGCTGGCGTCGACGCTCGCCGCGACGAGCGCGGTCGCGCAGCCATTCCCGTTCAACGAGGTCGGCGTGACCATGGGGCATTGGCACTTGGCGTCGAATGACGTGGAGGCCAACAAGAAGATCTTCGTCGGCATGGGCGGCAAGTGGTTCAAGATCGGCGCCAACGAGTACGTCATGTTCCCCGGCGTCTTCGTCCACTTGAACCTGGGGACCGGACCGGGCACCGGCGGCTCGCAGGGCTCGGTGGTCAATCATGTCGGCTTCATCGTCAACAACGTCCAGGAGCACGTGGCCAAGTGGAAGGCCGCCGGCATCGCCGTCCTGCCGGGCGGCAACAACCGGCTGGACCAGGCCTATGTCGAGACGCCGGATGGCCTGCGCATGGAGATCCTGGAAGACAAGACACAGTCGATGCCGATCCGGCACGAGCACGTGCATCTGTTCCTGCAGGAAGGCGAGATCCCCAAGGCCCAGGCCTGGTATGCGAAGACGTTCGGCGGCAAGGCCGGCACCCGCAACAATGCCCCGGTGGTCGACGTTCCGGGCGCGCAGATCCGTTTTGCCAAGGCCGACACGCCGCAGGCGCGGACACTCGGCCGCGTGCTCGATCACATCGGCTTTGATGTGAAGGACCTGAAGGCCTTCATTGCCAAGATCGAAGGCGAGGGCATCATGCTCGATGAGCCTTACCGAGAGAGCCCCAGCGGCAACGCACTCACTTACATCACCGATGCGTGGGGCACCCGCATCGAGCTGATCAAGCGGGGCCCGGTCCCGGCGCTGTAGACGTCAGTCGGCCAAGAGTCGGGCAGGCGGGGCGTGCGGATCGTCCGCACCCCCCGCAGACGCCGCGGTCATCGCGATCCGCACAATTGCATTTCTATAACCAGTTGCGCTTCAACAACGTCGAGCAGGCGTTGTTCGTGGCGACGCTTGTCTCCTTTGCGTCTTGTGGGGCCTTGGGGGTCTTGTGGGGCCTTGGGGGTCTTGTGGGGCCTTGGGGGTCTTCGGGTGTGTGCCCGGTCAACTCTCCGAAACTCACCATGAAAGCTGACATCCTGGAACGCTAGCGCCGTGTCATTGTGTCGCAAGCCTCGACCGCGACCAAAGTCGAGAAAGAAATAGCGGCATCTTCAGCGCGCTAGCCAGCAGCATGAACGGCTCCCGAATGACGCATTCCAGGGGCGTTCAACATCGCAGCAGTAAAACTCGCGAAGCAAGAAATCGGCCCCGGACATCCCTTCGCGGGGCTGCCAGAGGAGAGGTTACCATGACCATCGGCAAGGCTCTCGTTGCGACGGCGATGTTGGCCATTGCGGCACCTGCCGCGCCCGCGTTCGCCCACGACTCCAACTACTCCAACTACTCCAACTACTCCAATTACCCCAACTACTACTACAACCAGCATGCTCGCGATCACCGGCAACACAGACGTTTCCACGGTGCTGTCGTCGGGGAACACCAACGCGCTCACGAGGAGGGATTCGACAGCAGAGCGGAGCACCGCGCCTATCATCGCGGGTTGCGGCGCCTGCACCGCGATTTCCACAGCGATCATCCCGGCACGCGCCACGACCACTACACCTGGCGCCGTTACTGGCGGTCCTGGTAACCGCGTTGCCAGCGGTGAGTGGGGGGCACTGCAGTTCCTCAGCCCGAAAAGGGAGATGGAGCCATGTTGAACAGAACCGCGTTAGCCGTGCTCGCGCTGCTTGCGGCATGCACGATGGCGACATCGGTCAATGCCCACACCACGCTCAAGGCAGCAAATCCTGCGGCTGATGGTACTGCCGCTGACGCCCCGACAGAGATCAGGCTGAGCTTCAGCGACAGGGTGATCCTGAGGTTCTCGAGCGTGGAGTTGAAAGATCAGGCCGGAACGAAGATCGCGACCGGAAAACTTGCGACAGACCCGAAGGATCAGATGCAACTCGTCGTGCCGCTGGAGGCACCACTGAAGGCGGGCACATACAGTGTCAAATGGCGGGTCTTGTCGGTCGATAACCACCGCGCGGACGGCAGCTATTCCTTCCAGGTCGACCGCTGAGCGAAATGGGGCGCGCTTGCCTCTTGCGGGCCAGCGTGCCCCTCCACCATAGCGCCACCGAGGCTCGCACGCTCGACAGGGCTGCACTCGCTGCCGAGGGCGGTGCTCACCGCTCCAGCCGGGCGATCAGGCTCGACGTGTCCCAGCGCCGGCCGCCCATCTTCTGCACCTCCGAATAGAACTGATCGACCAGCGCGGTGACCGGCAGATTGGCGCCGTTCTTGCGCGCCTCGCCGAGGCAGATCGCCATGTCCTTGCGCATCCAGTCGACCGCAAAGCCGAAGTCGAACTTGCCGTCGTTCATGGTCTTGTAGCGGTTCTCCATCTGCCAGGACTGCGCCGCGCCCTTGGAGATGGTGGTGATCACGGCCTCGACGTCGAGGCCTGCTTTCTTCGCAAAGTGAATGCCCTCGGCGAGGCCCTGCACCAGGCCCGCGATGCAGATCTGGTTGACCATCTTGGTGAGCTGGCCCGCGCCCGGGCCGCCCAGGAGCTTGCACATGCGTGCATAGGCTGCGATCACCGGCTCGGCGCGGCCGTAGGGGCCCGCTTCGCCGCCGCACATCACCGTGAGCACGCCGTTCTCGGCGCCGGCCTGGCCGCCGGAGACCGGCGCATCGACGAAGCCGAAGCCGCGCGACTTGGCCTCGGCATTGAGCTCGCGCGCGATCTCGGCCGAGGCGGTGGTGTGGTCGACGAATACCGCCCCCTTCGCCATGCCGGCGAACGCGCCGTTGGCTCCCATCGCGACCTCGCGCAGATCGTTGTCGTTGCCCACGCAGCACATGACGAGGTCCTGGCCTTCGGCCGCGGCCTTGGGGGTCGGCGCGCTCCTCCCGCCATGTTGGGCGACCCATTTCTCGGCCTTGGCGGGGGTCCGATTGTAGACCGTGACCTCGTGGCCGCTTTTGGTCTTGAGGTGCCCCGCCATGGGATAGCCCATGACGCCGAGACCAAGAAACGCAACCTTTGCCATCATCGCCTCCTTGAAAGCACTGTCCGCGACCGCGCCGAGTGCCCATATATGAATGCCCATATAACAGGTTTGATTGCGACGGCGCCGCAGCGGCGTCAACCCGTCGCGCTCGGTTGACCGGCCAACAGTGCGCCGTATGGTGGCGAAAAGTTAGGTCGCTGGAGTTTTCGATCGATGGCAGTCACCAAGGACGACGTGCTTGCAAGCCTCGCGAGGGTCGCGTGCCCGGACGGGACGCCGCTCCACCGGAGCGCGGCGTTGTCGGATGTGCTTGCCACCGACGGCAAGGTGTTCTTCTCGATCACGGTCGATGCCGCAGAGGTGAAGGCCTGGGAGCCGGTGCGCAAGCGCGCCGAGGAGGTGGTCCGGGCGATGCCGGGCGTCAAGTCGGCGCTGGTGGCGCTGACCGCCGAGCGCAAAGGCGGCGGGGCGGCGGCACGTCCATCGCCCGCCGGCGGCGGAGCGGGCGCGCCGCGCGCGGCACCGCGCGGGGAGACCCCGATCGGCGTGCCCGGTGTCGAGTCGATCATCGCGGTCGCGTCCGGCAAGGGCGGCGTCGGCAAGTCGACGACCGCGGTCAACCTGGCGCTCGGGCTCGCCACGCTCGGTCTCAAGGTCGGCATCCTCGATGCCGACATCTACGGGCCGTCGCTGCCGAAACTCCTCGCCATCAAGGAGCGGCCGCAGACGCTCGGCGGTACGCGCCTCAAGCCGATCTCGCGCTATGGCCTCACCGTCATGTCGATCGGGTTCCTGATCGATGAGGAGACGCCGATGATCTGGCGCGGCCCGATGGTGATCTCGGCGCTCACCCAGATGCTGCGCGAGGTCGAATGGGGGACGCTCGACGTCATGGTGGTCGACATGCCGCCCGGCACCGGCGACGCCCAGCTCACGATGGCGCAGCAGGTCCCGCTCAAGGGCGCGGTGATCGTGTCGACCCCGCAGGATCTGGCGCTGATCGATGCCCGCCGCGGCATCGCCATGTTCCGCCGCGTCAGCGTGCCGGTGCTCGGCATTGTCGAGAACATGAGCTACTTCCAGTGCCCGCAATGCGGCACACGATCCGACATCTTTGGCCATGGCGGCGCCCGCCGCGAAGCCGAGCGGCTCGGCGTGCCCTTCCTGGGCGAGGTGCCGCTGCACATGACTATCCGCGAGAAGTCGGATGCCGGCCTGCCGGTGGTGGCGACCGAGCCGGACGGTCCGCACGCCAAGGCCTATTGCGAGATTGCGGCGCGCGTGCGCGATCAGATCAAGAGCGCGGCGCGCGCGGCGCCGAAGATCGTGATCGAGGGCTGAGCAGAATTCCTTCACCGACACCCGTGTGTTTCTTGCTCCGTGTTCCGGATTCATGATATGTTCTCAGCATGACGAAGGAACAAATCAACGCTGTGCTGGAAAGTGTGCGCTCCTGGCCCGAGCAGGATCAGGAGGAACTGGTCGAGTTCGCGCGTGAGATCGAGGCGCGACGCTCGGGGGTCTATGTCATGAGTGATGACGAGCGGGCTGCGGTGCAGGAGGGATTGGATCAAGCGCGGCGTGGCGAATTTGTGCCGGATGATGAAATGGATGCGGTCTGGAAGAAATACGGCGTCCTATGAGAGTTCGATACACGCCGCGTGCGCGTGGCGACATCGAGCGGATTTATCAGTATCTTGAGAAGCGAAGTCCCGGCGGCGCCAGCAACGTGTTGCGGGCGATCTATGCGGGCGTGCAGTTCATCTCGGAATATCCAGAATCCTCCGTGCGAACGGATGATCCTCGAGTGCGCGTCAGGATCGTGCGACGCTATCGATACAAGGTGTTCTATAGCATTGTCGAAGGAGATACCGTGGAGATCTTTCACATTCGGCACGCGTCGCGGCGGCCGTGGGCAGCAGAACCAGACTAGGCAACTTTACAATGCAGGGGCGGCGGCAGCTCGTTGTCCGTACCCCAGCTTCTGACCCACTGCTCGACTGCCGCAATGGGAATCGCTTCTCCGGTGCGTTCATAGTCGGCGTACGCGGCTTCCTCCTCGGCCCAAACCTCGACGTCGACGACAGCGCGTGCCACTGCCTTGGCGGCGAATCCCTCAATGGAGGTCTTGGATCGCTTCGCGGCGGCTTCCAGGCCGGCGGCGAGCTCTTCGTCGAGATCGATGACGACACGGGTCTGTGGCATGTTTGAATGATACCGTCGTTCTCCAAGCGGATGAACCGGGAATTTTAGCCTCCGACCTTAGCCACCTATCACGGCGCGCCGACGAGAACCCGCAGCCGCGCCTTCAGTCCGCGCGCCCGCCAGGTGTCGCGAATGAGCTTGCGCCATTCATGAAAGTTCACGGTCAGCGGGTTCTGCGAGGGCAGCGGGCTCACCAGTCCGAAGCGCAGCTTCTCATCCTTTGGGGCTTGCGCGAAGGTGCCGAACAGCCGATCCCAGATGATGAAGACGCCGGCGAAATTCTTGTCGAGGCAGCTCTCATTCGAGGCGTGATGCACGCGGTGGTGCGCCGGCGTGTTGAGCAGCCATTCCAGCGGGCCGAGGCGCGGCGCGTGCTCGGTATGCAGGAAGAACTGATAGAGCAGGTTGAGGAGGACCATCGCCATCACGGCGAGTGGATGGAAGCCGATCAGCGTCAACGGCACGAAAAAGAACACCGCGCCCGACAGCGGTCCGGTCCACGGCAAGCGCACCGCCGCGGTCAGGTTGAACCTGGTGGTGGAATGATGCACGGCGTGGGACGCCCACATGAAGCGGACCCGATGGGCGGCGCGGTGGAACCAGTAGTCGGTGAAGTCGACCAACACGAACAGGACAACGAGCGCGACGATGCTGGTCGTCGGAATCTCGAAGGCGCGATACTGGTAGGCGGCATAGAGCGGGAGCGCGACCATAAACGACGCCGCCGGCCGTATCAGCTGGTTGCCGAGCGCGGTCACGATCGAGGTCGTGGTTTCCTTGAGGTCGTGGCTCTCCGCGTCATGCAAGGCAAGCCGCACATAGAGCCACTCGATCAGCATCAGGCCGAAGGTCAGCAGCAGGATAAGGTTCAGTGCGCGAGCGTTGGCAGCGATGGCCGTCATGGCGAGACTCCGGGATGGCAGGGAAGGCCGAGCCGGCCGTGGGGGGATGGGTAGTGGCCGGCTCGGCGTTCGCTTGCTTGCTCGCTCAGTAGGGCGGCGCGACCACGACGGTGCCGGAGCGCGTGATCGTCCCGCCATAGGGGCCGGTGACGCGGCCCTGGTAGCTGTACTGGCCGGGACCGGTCTGCACGATGGTGCCGGAGCGCGTCACCGTGCCGCCGTATGGCCCGCGCACCGTGCGGTTGAAGCTGCAGACGCCGCCGGCACAGCCGCCGGAGCCGTTGACCGTGTAGGTGCCGCGCGCGGTATTGACCGTGCCGTAGCGCGTCCACGCCGACGCGTCTGCCGCCGTTGCGGCGAGCAGCAGTCCGGCGAGCGCGGCGCTTGTGAAAGAGATGTTCATTGTCCGTCTCCAAATGTGCAGGCCATCCACGCAACGGAGCCTGACCCGTTAACGTTGCCGGCGTTTCTCAGAAAGGGCCCGATTTGTAACGATTTGTAACGGGGAGGCGGTTGGACGTTGCCAGTTCCGCCGCGGCGTCTAGGATTACCGGCATGAACGGCAAGGCCATCCTGGTCGTCGAGGACGACCGTGACATTCGCGGTCTGCTCGCCGATTTCCTCAAGCGGGAGGGTTTTTCCGTCGAGGTGGCCGAGGACGGCGCTGCCGCCGATCGCGCGCTCGCCCGCATGACGCCGGACCTTGTCGTTCTTGACCTGATGCTTCCGGGCGAGGACGGGCTGTCGATCTGCCGGCGCCTGCGCGTGCGCGGCACGACGCCGATCCTGATGCTCACCGCCAAGAACGATGACATCGACCGCATCGTCGGGCTCGAGCTCGGCGCCGATGACTATCTTGGCAAGCCGTTCAATCCGCGCGAGCTGTTGGCGCGCATCCGCGCGATTCTGCGGCGCTCCGAGGCGTCCGCCATGCAAGCCGGCGAGCGGCGGCGGCGTTGCTTCGCGGGCTTCATCATCGATCTTGCTGCGCGCAGCGTCGAGCGAGCCGATGGAACCAGCGTGCCCTTGACCTCCGCCGAGTTCGACCTCCTCGCCTGCTTTGTCGAGCGGCCGCGCCGCGTGCTCACGCGTGACCAATTGCTGGACTGGACGCGCGGACGCAGCGCCGAGCCATTCGACCGCACCATCGACGTAACCGTCAGCCGCTTGCGCAAGAAGCTTGAAACCGCCGATCCGTCGGGGCCGGCGCTGGTCACGACCGTGCGCAACGGCGGCTATCTGTTCGCCGGCGACGTCAAGGACGCCTGATCATGAGGCGGCTCGGACTGGTTTGGCGGGTGACGTTGATCGTGATCGCCGCGCTCGTTGCGATCCAGATGATCGCGGCTGCCGCCTATTATGTGCAGCGCGGCCGGGCGACCGAGCAGGGTTTCCGGCTGCCGCTGCCCGATCAGATCGCGGCCCTGGTCGAGCTTCTCGAGCGCGCGGGCAACCGCTCGCTGGCGTTGCGGGTGGCCAACGGCCCGGGATTGCGCGTCGCCATTGCGCGCACAGCGCCGCCGGTCGCCGATCCGGTCGAGCGGGTCGAATGGCTCGAGACTGCGATCGGGCGTTACATCGGCGACGGCCGCGCGGTGCGCGCCTATTACATCGGCGCAGCCCGCAGCGGCGAGAACAAACGCCGGCCCGGCTTGGAGACGTTCAGCCAGCGTCCGGTGCGCCTGGTGGTTCCGCTTTCCGGCGGCGAGTTCATTGTGGCGGAGACGGTCGACGATCTGACCGTGCGCGTGCTGGGTCTGCCGCCCGGCTTCTGGGCCGGAATCATCGGTTTCCTGGTGGCCGCGCTCGCGCTCTATGCGATCGTGCGCGAGACCATCCCGCTGGCGCGGCTTGCCCGCTCGGTCGACCGCTTCGCGGAGGCGATCGAGCCCGCGCCGGTTCCGGTGGGTGGCGCGCGCGAGGTCCGTGCCCTGATCGGTGCTTTCAATCGCATGCAGTCGCGCATTGCCGAGCTGGTGCGCAACCGCACCTTCATGCTGGCGGCGATTTCACACGACCTGCGCACCTACCTGACGCGTCTGCGATTGCGGGTCGAAATGATGCCGGACGCCGATATGAGAGAGCGGGCAACGCGTGATGTCGAAGAGATGAACGGGCTGCTCGACGATGCGCTCACGTTCGCCCGCACGTCGTTTACCGGCGGCCGAAGCGAGCGCGTCGATCTCGTGAAGGTCATCCGGCACGAGTGTGCGGAACGCATCGCGGCCGGTCACAACGTCAAGAGCGACTTGCCATCGACACCGGTCCATGTCTGGGGCGAGCCGGCTGCGGTCGCACGGATCGTCGGCAACCTCATGGACAACGCCGTGAAATACGGAGGCGAAGCGGCTGTCTCGCTGTCGCAAGTTGGGACCGAAGCCATCATGCTGGTCGATGATCGCGGTCCGGGCGTGCCGCAATCCGAACGCGAGCGGATCTTCGAGCCGTTCCTGCGCCTTGAAGCGTCGCGCAACCGCGACCGCGGCGGCGCTGGCCTCGGGCTCGCCATCGCCCGGCATCTGGTTGATAGCCTCGGCGGAACGATCGCGGTGGAGGATCGCCCGGGCGGCGGCGCGCGCTTCCGCGCCAAGCTGCCGGTGACCGGACCGCCCCGCTGATGGTGGCATGAGCGCCGTCTTGGATTTGCCTTGGCAATCTGCATTGTATGTCCATCGGGCCGGTCGATCAGAGCGCCCCTAAGTCCTCGGAGGAGCCACCATGAAGCGTCGTCATTTCCTGCAGGCGGCAGGGATCGCCGCTGCCGCCACCGCGGTTGCCAAGCCTGCCATCGCGCAGTCCGCGCCCGAGCTGCGCTGGCGCCTGACGTCAAGCTTCCCCAAGTCGCTCGACACCATCTATGGCGCCGCCGAGATCTTCAGCAAAGCCGTGGCCGAGATGACCGACAACAAGTTCCAGATCCAGGTCTTCGCCGCTGGCGAGATCGTTCCTGGCTTAGCGGCCGCCGACGCGGTGCAGAACGGCACGGTCGAGATGTGCCACACCGCGTCCTACTACTATTTCGGCAAGGATCCGACCTTCTCGTTTGCCACCGCGGTCCCGTTCGGTCTCAACACCCGCATGCAGAACGCCTGGATGTATCACGGCGGCGGCATGGAGCTAATGAACGACTTCTACAAGAAGTTCAACTTCATCGGATTTCCGGCCGGCAACACCGGCGCCCAGATGGGCGGCTGGTTCCGCAAGGAGATCAAGGATGTGGCCGACCTTCGCGGTCTCAAGATGCGGATCGGCGGGTTCGCCGGCACCGTGATCGCCAAGGTCGGCGTGGTGCCGCAGCAGATTCCCGGTGGCGAAATCTACACCGCGCTCGAGCGCGGCACGATCGATGCGGCGGAATGGGTTGGCCCCTACGACGACGCCCGGCTTGGTTTCCAGAAGATTGCGCCCTTCTATTACTATCCAGGCTGGTGGGAAGGCGGCGCCATGCTCCACAACTTCGTCAACCTCGAGAAATGGAATGCGCTCAGCCCCGCCTATCGCGCGATCGTGCGCACGGCCTCGTCAATGGCGAACGAGTGGATGACGGCGAAATACGATGCCGGCAATCCGGCCGCGCTCAAGAAGATGCTGGCGGAAGGTGTGGTGCAATTCCGGCAGTTTCCGGTGTCGGTGATGGACGCCTCGCTGAAGGCTGCGCTCGAGGTCTATGCCGAGGTGTCGGCTCGCAATCCCGACTTCAAGAAAGTATGGGAGCAGCTGCTGGCCTTCCGCAATGACGCCTATCTGTGGTGGCGGGTCGCCGAGTACAGCTACGACGACTATCTGATCCGCAACCGCACGAAGACCTGAGCGCCATGGCCGGAACAGGTGCCTCGACCACCGCGGCGGCTGCGCGGCGAGCGCGAGCCGGCGTGTCGGTCCATCGTGGCGGCACCAGTCTCGTATTCTCGTATTATGAACGATCATGACCCATCGCCATTGGAGGGCGGCGATGTCGTCCAAATGCCTTATTGATAATTCTCAAGATCTCCGAGATCGTGCAAGATATTGTGATAAAGAATCCTATGGCTCGCAAACGGACGATGGTTTCTGTCCTGATCGCCTTGGCGGTAGCGCTGCTGCCGGCTGCAAGGGGGGCTGCGTCCATGCCGCCAGACGCCGGCCCGCCCGGTCTAGCCGTTGCCGAGCCGATGCATGATTGCTGTCCGGACGAAGCCGATCCTTGCGACCAGGGCGCGAAGCACTGCGCGTTCATGACGGCGTGTGTGTGTTTCAGTTTTACGGCCGCGTCCTATTGGCAGCTGGTGTTGCCCGCAAGCGCGGCGGCTTCCGTGCCCCTGCCGGCAAGTGCCGCCTTGCCTGCGCGCGCGGTCGGTCCGCCCTTCCGGCCTCCTCGCGGCTGACTGTCTGCTGAAGCGCGCAGTGCGGGCCGTCAGCCCGTCGTGATTCCCGCAGTGATTGGCGTACGTGCGCCCGATTGGGCGCGTCAATCGACAGCAAGCAGGAGGTTCAAGATGATTCCGAAGTTTATGCGCGCCGCTGCTATCGCGGCCGTTCTGGGCGTGACCGCGACCGCCGTCGCGGCGCCCGACGACTATGTGTTCGAGCCGGTGCAGGTCGAGGTCAAGCGAAGCGACGACGCCATCGTGGCCGTGCGCCTCACGCACAAGGCGACCGGGAAGCCGGTCACCGACGCCGTCATCGTCACCACGCGCATCGACATGGCGCCAGACGGCATGGCGACCATGGCGCCGCCGCTCACCCCGGTGCCGAGCGACGAGCCCGGCGTCTACGCGTTCAAGACCGAGATCTCGATGGCCGGCCGCTGGCTGCTCAGCCTCGCCGCGCGCGTGCAGGGCGAGCCGCAGTTGGTGGTCGGCAAGGTCATCTTCCGAGCGGTCCGGTAGCGGTCATGAACCGCATTGTCGGCGCGATCGTCCTGTTCGGGAGCGTGATCGCAGGCGCTGCGGCAGGGTATTGGTTTGCCCGGCCGCACGCATCCGTGCCCGCCGTTGCCGTCGCACCGCAAGGCGCGACGGTGGCGGCCGACCGCAAGATCCTCTACTACCGCGATCCGAGCGGCGCGCCGTATTGGTCGGCCGAGCCGAAACGGGACGCGCGCGGCCGTGACTATGTTCCGGTCTATGAAGACGAGGAGCCCACCTTTGGCCCTGGCGGCGAACTGGAGAAGCCGCCGCCGCGCGGCGCCCCGCGCAAGGTCCTCTACTACCGCAATCCAATGGGCCTACCCGACACCACGCCGGCCCCGAAGAAGGACTCGATGGGGATGGATTACATCCCGGTCTATGAGGGTGAGGAGCCGGACGACGGCAAGACCGTCAAGGTGAGCGTCGAGAAGGTCCAGCGCAGCGGCGTTCGCACCGAAACGGTCGAGCGGCGCGTGATCGTGCGGCCGGTGCGCGCGGTCGGTACAGTGAAGCATGACGACGCCCGGCTGACCGCCGTCACCATGCGCTCGGACGGCTACATCGAAGAGCTGTTCGTCAACCGGACTGGCCAGCGGGTGCGGGCGGGCGAGCCGCTGTTTCGCGTCTACAGCTCCGATATCGTGCAGGCGCAGATCGACCTGCTGGTGGCGCTGGGCGCCGGCCCGCGTGGCGTGACCGGATCGAACCCGGAACGCGCGATCAATGGAGCGATGCAGCGCTTGCGCAACCTCGGCGTGCCCGAAAGCCGCATCCGGGAAGTGCAGGAGACCAAGACCAACCCGCGCACCATTGACTGGCCGTCGCCCGCAACCGGCGACGTGATCGACAAGCAGGTGATCAACGGCCAGCGCGTGCAAGCCGGCAGCGAGCTGTTCCGCATCGCCGACCATTCGCAGCTCTGGGTCATTGCCGATGTCGCCGAGGCCGACCTGCCGCATATCAAGCTCGGCACCCGGGCATCCTCGACTTTTCGCGCCTATCCGATGGCGACGTTCGAAGGCGAGGTGACCTTCATCTATCCAGAGCTGCGGGCCGAGACGCGCACCGCTCGGGTCCGCATCGAGGTGCCGAATCCCGATGGCCGGCTCAAGATCGACATGTACGCGGACGTGGTGTTTCACGCCAGCGCCGGGGAGGTGCCGGTCGTCGCGGTGCCGGCGAGCGCCGTCATCGACAGCGGGACCCGCCAGGTTGTGCTCATCGCCAAGGGCGAAGGCCGCTTCGAGCCGCGGCCGGTGAAGCTCGGCCGCCGCGGCGACGGCCACATCGAGGTCCTGGATGGCGTGAGCAGTGGCGAGACGGTCGTAACTTCGGCAACGTTTCTGATCGATGCCGAAAGCAATCTCAAGGCTGCGCTTCAGGCTTTCACCCAGCCGGAGGCGCCGAAATGATCGCGGCCCTCATCCGCTGGTCGGCGCGCAACGTTTTTCTGGTCGGGATCGCGAGCGTGTTCGTCACGTTGGCGGGGATCTATGCCGTCTCACGGGTGCCGCTCGACGCTATACCGGACCTCTCCGACGTCCAGGTGATCGTCTACACGGAATACCCTGGACAGGCCCCGCAGGTGGTCGAGGATCAGGTCACCTATCCGCTCACCACCTCGATGCTGAGCGTCCCGAAATCCCGCGTCGTGCGCGGGTTCTCGTTCTTCGGCGTGTCGTTCGTTTACGTGATCTTCGAGGACGGCACGGACCTCTATTGGGCGCGCTCGCGCGTGCTCGAATTCCTCAGCTCGGCGGCGCGGCGGCTGCCGCCCGGCGTGACGCCGAGCCTCGGACCCGACGCCACCGGGGTCGGGTGGGTCTATCAATATGTTGTGCGCGGCGCGCAGCAGAGCCTCGCCGAGTTGCGCACCATCCAGGACTGGTACGTTCGCTACGGCATCGCCAAGGCCGAAGGCGTCGCCGAGGTCGCGAGCGTCGGCGGCTTCGTCAAGCAATACAGCGTCGTGATCGATCCGCGCCGGCTGCAGGCGCTCGGCATCTCGCCCATGAAGGTGCGCGAGGCGCTGCGCGCGAGCAATATCGACGTGGGCGGGCGCACCGTCGAGCTGGCAGAGACCGAGTTCGCCGTGCGCGGGCGCGGCTACATCAAGAGCCTTTCCGACATCGAGCAGATCGTGGTCAAGAGCGAGCGCGGTGTGCCGGTGCTCATCAAGGATGTCGCCCGGGTCGAGCTGGCGCCCGACGAGCGGCGCGGCATCGCCGAGCTGAACGGCGAAGGCGAGGTCGTGACCGGCATTGCGCTTCAGCGTTTTGGCGAGAATGCGCTTTCGGTGATCGGCAACGTCAAGGCGCGCCTTGCCGAGCTCGCGCCAGGCCTTCCGCAAGGCGTGACCATCGAGCCGGTCTATGACCGCTCCGATCTGATCTATCGTGCGATCGATACGCTCAAACGCACCCTCATCGAAGAGAGCCTGATCGTCGCGCTCGTCTGCGTCGTCTTCCTGCTGCACGTCCGCAGCGCCTTGGTCGCCATTATCACGCTGCCGATTGGCGTGCTGATCGCCTATCTCTGCATGAGCCTGCTGGGACTGAGCTCGAACATCATGAGTCTCGGCGGCATCGCGATCGCGATCGGCGCCATGGTCGACGCCGCGATCGTGATGATCGAGAACGCCCACAAGCACCTCGAGCGGGCGCCGCCCGATCAGCCGAGAATGCAAATCCTCGTCGAGGCCGCGAGCGAGGTCGGGCCGGCGCTGTTCTTCAGCCTCCTGGTCATCACCGTGTCGTTCCTGCCGATCTTTACGCTGGAAGCGCAGGAAGGGCGGCTGTTCAAGCCGCTCGCCTATACCAAGACCTTCGCGATGGCGGCGGCGGCGCTGCTGTCGGTCACGCTCGTTCCTGCGCTCATGATCCTGTTCGTGCGCGGCCGCATCATGCCGGAGCACCGCAACCCGGTGAACCGGTTCCTGATCTGGATCTATCGGCCGGTGATCCGGCTGGCGCTGCGGTTCAAGGCGACGACGATCCTGGTCGCGCTGGCCGTCCTGGCGGTGAGCATCTGGCCGGCGATGCGGCTCGGGACCGAGTTCATGCCGACCCTCAACGAGGGCACGCTGTTCTACATGCCCACCACGCTGCCGGGCCTCTCGGTGACCAAGGCGGCCGAGCTGCTGCAGACGCAGGACAAGATCATCAAGTCGTTCCCCGAAGTGGCGACGGTCTGGGGCAAGGCCGGACGCGCCTCGACCGCCACCGACCCCGCGCCGACCGAAATGTTCGAGACCATCATCACGCTCAAGCCGGAGAGCGAGTGGCGGCCCGGCATGACGGTCGACAAGCTCACTGCGGAGATGGACAAGGCGCTGCAATTTCCCGGCGTGTCGAACGCCTGGACGATGCCGATCAAGGCGCGCATCGACATGCTCTCGACCGGCATTCGCACGCCGGTCGGCATCAAAGTCCTCGGCACCGACCTCGCCGAGATGGACAAGCTCGCCCGCCAGATCGAGGCGGTCGTCCGCACCGTGCCGGGCACCACCAGCGCCTATGCCGAGCGTGCGCTTGGCGGCTACTATCTCAACGTCGATGCCGATCGCGCCCAGCTCGCGCGCTACGGCCTCACCGTCGACGACGTGCAGAATCTCATCGCCATGGCGCTCGGCGCCGAGCCGGTGACCACGACGGTGGAAGGCCGCGAGCGCTACACGGTGAGCATTCGCTATCCACGCGATTACCGCAGCGATCTCCAGGCGATCGCGAGCGAGGTGCTAATCCCGTTGGCCGACGGCGGTGCCGTTCCGCTTGGCCAGGTCGCCAAGGTGAGCCTGGCGCAGGGCCCGGCCAGCATCCGTACCGAGAACGCCCAGCTCGCGATCTACATCTTCGTTGACTTCCGCGACCGCGACGTCGGCGGCTATGTCGCCGACGCCCAACGGGCGGTGGCAAACGAGATCAAGTTCCCGCCCGGCTATTATGCCACCTGGAGCGGCCAGTTCGAATACATGGAGCGCGCCAAGGCGCGCCTGCAGGTCGTGGTCCCGGTGACGGTGCTGATCATCTTCCTGCTGCTCTACCTCAACTTCCGTCGCGTCAGCGAGACGTTGATCGTGATGCTCTCGGTGCCGTTCGCGCTGGTCGGCGGGCTGTGGCTGATGTGGTGGCTCGGCTTCAACCTGTCGGTCGCGGTGGCGGTCGGCTTCATCGCGCTCGCCGGCGTCGCCGCCGAGACCGGCGTGGTGATGCTGATCTATCTCGATCATGCCTATTCGGAGCTGCGTGGGCGGCGGGAACGGGAAGGGCTGCCGTTCACCCGGGACGATCTCTACGCCGCTGTCATGGCCGGGGCCGTCGAGCGCGTGCGCCCGAAGATGATGACGGTTGCTGCGATCATGGCGGGGCTCCTGCCCATCATGTGGAGCCACGGCACCGGCGCCGAGGTGATGCAGCGCATCGCCGTGCCGATGATCGGCGGCATGGTGTCGTCGACTCTGCTGACGCTGATCGTGATCCCCTCGATCTATGCGGTTGTGAAGGGCGCGGCGCTTCGCGCGCCGGGCTTGGCACCGGTGGATCAGTCGTGAAATCGGCTGCTCAGCCGCCGGTCACGCTCATGTGGCGCGCAAGAGCTGGGCGCTGGTGCCGGCGGTCGATGATGAAATCGTGGCCTTTCGGCTTGCGTGAGATCGCCGCTTCGATCGCGGCGTCAAGCTGGTCGTTGCCTTCGGAGGCGCGTAGCGGCGTGCGCAGGTCGGCGGCGTCCTCCTGGCCGAGGCACATATAAAGCGTACCGGTGCAGGTGAGGCGCACGCGATTGCACGACTCGCAAAAGTTATGCGTCAGCGGGGTGATGAAACCGAGCCGGCCGCCGGTCTCGGCGACCTTGACGAAACGCGCCGGGCCGCCGGTGTGGTAGTCGATCTCGTGCAACGTGAACTGTTCGGCCAGCCGCGCCCGCACCATCGAGAGCGGGAGATACTGGTCGAGCCGGCCTTCGCCGACGTCGCCGAGCGGCATCACCTCGATGATGGTGAGGTCCATGTCGCGCCCGTGCGCCCAGCGCACCAGCTCAGGGAACTCGTCCTCGTTCACGCCTTTGAGCGCGACCGCGTTGATCTTGACCCGCATGCCAGCCGCCTGGGCGGCGTCGATGCCGGCGATGACTTTGTCGAGCTCGCCCCAGCGGGTGATCGCCCGGAACTTGTCCGGATCAAGCGTGTCGAGCGAGACGTTGATGCGCTTGACGCCATGCGCCGCGAGCTCGGCCGCATATTTCGGAAGCTGCGAGCCGTTGGTGGTGAGCGTGAGCTCGTCGAGGGCGCCGCTGTCGAGGTGGCGCGCGAGCGAGCCGAACAGGGTCATGATCCCGCGCCGCACCAGCGGCTCGCCGCCGGTCAGGCGCAGCTTGCGCACGCCTTTGGCGATGAAGGCGCTGCACAGGCGGTCAAGCTCTTCGAGCGTCAGCAGGTCGGCCTTCGGCAGGAAGCTCATGTGCTCGGACATGCAGTAGACGCAGCGAAAATCGCAGCGGTCCGTCACCGACACCCGCAAATAGGTGATGGCACGCTGGAAGGGGTCGACCAGCGGACGCACCCGGTGCGCGGGCCGGCTCAATTCCGGCGCCAATTCGGGCACCAATTCAGGCATATGGGCAACATCGGTCATGTGGCTCCGGCCCGGCCAAACCCGGCTTGTTCAAGTTAGTTGGGAAGTGTGCCGGATAACCGCCAGACCGTAAAGCGGCTAGTGCCCCGTTTCCGAAGTTCGTGATACGTCGCGGCAACCTCTGACACGAACTTCGGAAACAAAGGGGCACTAGCAACTCTATAGTTCTAGTGCCGCTTTTCGATTTGAAGTTCCTAACCGAGCTTGCTGCAGATGGTGTGGGAACTTCAAATCGGCGGCACTAGCGCTGCGGATCGGGCCAGGGATAGCTGCTCTGGAGGCCGCCGGAGCTCGGTGGCGGCGCGCTGGTCGCGGCGGTGGTCGGGGCCGTCTTTTGGACGCTCTGCTTGCGGGCCGCGGGCTTCTTCTTCGCCGGCGGCCTGACCGGCTGAAGCTCCGCATAGACCGGGTTCGGCTGCAGCCTGCCGCCGGTGCCGGTGTCGCTATAGCTCGTAGGAGCCACTTCCGGTCGCACCTGGACGGTCTGGGGCTGGTATCCGTTGAGCGAGAACGACACGCTCATCTCGCTTCCGGCCTGGACGGTCAGCTCGCATGGTGTGCGGCAGCTTTGGCCTTGCGAGCTCCGGGCATCGGCCCCCGGTGGCTCGGATTCGACCCGCAGGACTTCCGTGGGCGGGGTAGACTTGAAAAGATCCATGCTCGGCATGGACATCGAGCATGCAGCAAGGGCGAAGCCACATGCCGTGACGGCAATAACTCGGCTCATGGTAGTTCCCAGTCGTTCCACCATTGGGACGGCACACAATCGCCTAAAGTCCCAGCAGTCCCGGTAAGACCATACGATCGGGCTCGGCGGGGCGCAACCAGCGGGCCTTCACGCCTTGTGCTCAGCGCCATTGGCCGACCCAAGTATGGCCGCCATAAGGTGAATTTGCCGCTGTCAACAATCTTCAGCCTGTCGATAACATTTGGAAGATGGCACCCGGCAGGTCGGCAAAGGCGCTCACGACCCGGTCGGGATCGAGCTCCGTGACCGGAACCTCGGTATAGCCGAAGTCGACCGCGATGACCGGAATGCCGGCTGCCCGGGCGGTCGCGATATCGGTCATCGAGTCACCGATCATGATGGATCGGGCGGGATCGCCGCCAGCGCGATCGATGGTCCCGTGGAGGATTGTCGGATTGGGCTTCGACACCCCGAACGTGTCGGCGCCGCAAATCGCGCAAAACCGGTTGGTGAGCTTGAGCGCATCGAGCAAGCGCAACGACAGCCATTCGAGCTTGTTGGTGCAGACGGCGAGGCGGCAGCCGCTCTCCGCGAGCCGGTCAAGCGCGGCCTCGACGCCATGGAAGGGTTGCGAGCCAACCGCAATGTGGTCGGCGTAATGCGCGATGAAATCGCGCACCATCCGGTCAACTTCCGCAGCCGGAAGCACACGCCCGTTGGCCTTGAGGCCCCGCTCGACCATCACGCGGGCACCACCCCCGACCATGGTGCGGGCTGCCTCGTAGGCGACCGGTGGCAGGCCTTCGCCCGCCAGCACGACGTTCAGGGTGGCCACCAGATCGGGCGCGGTGTCGACCAGCGTCCCGTCCAGATCGAAGACAACCGTGAGAGAGCTCATGCGCAGATCGCTGATACCGTCGGATGAAGCTGCCGCCCGCAAGGGTCTTGGGATTCCGCAAGGGTCTTAGGACAATCGGCGGCACTAGGCGAGGTGGCGCAAAAAAGGCTAGATAGCCCAGGCATGGATATCGAGGCACAAAAGCGCGCCGCCGCCGCCCGCGCCGTGGAATTCGTTCGCCCGGGCATGCGGCTTGGCCTCGGTACCGGCTCGACCGCGCGGCACTTTGTTGAGCTTCTGGCGGAACGGGTCCGCGGCGGCCTGAGCGTCATCGCGGTGCCGACCTCAGAAGCGACGCGCCAGGACGCCGAGCGCCTGGGCGTGCCATTGACCACGCTCGACGAGACTCCGGCGCTTGATCTGACGGTCGATGGCGCTGACGAGATCGCGCCCGATCTGAGCCTGATCAAGGGCGGCGGCGGCGCGTTGCTGCGCGAGAAGATCGTGGCCTCGGCCTCCACCCGCATGGTGGTGATCGCCGATGAATCCAAATGCGTTCCGGTGCTCGGCAAGTATCCGCTGCCGATCGAGGTGGTGCCGTTCGGGCTCGCGGCGACGCGGCGGGCGGTTGAGGCGGCCGCCAACGCGGTCGGCGCGGCCGGGCCCGTGCGGCTGCGGCGCGACAAGGACGGCCACGCTTTCGTCACGGATGGCGGGCACTGGATCCTCGACGCGGCGCTTGGGCGGATTGTCGACCCCAAGGCGCTGGGGGATCGGCTGGCTGCCATTGCGGGGGTGGTCGAACACGGTCTATTTGTTGGTCTCGCACGGACCGCCGTCATTGCGGGTCCCGCGGGCGTCCGTGTGATCGAGCGGCCTTGAGATCGACTGACCGATATCATCAACGGACCGAGGAGGGGTGTTGCCATGGTTGCCAATGTTGTCGGCCGGTCAGCGTGTGCCGGGCTTCTGGCTCTCGTCCTTGCGGCGGTGTCGCCCGCACAGGCGCAGCAGCCGTCGGCGAACGCGCTCGCGCTGGCCAAGGAAATCATCGTGCTCAAGGGCGGGAATAGCATTTACGATCCGGTGGTTCCCCAGATCGTCGATCGCGCGCGCACGCTCTTCCTGCAGGCCAATCCCATGCTCGGCAAAGATCTGAACGAGGTCGCCACCAAATTGCAGGGGGAATTGACGCCGCGGACCGCCGAGCTCCTCAACGACGGCGCCAGGCTCTACGCCTCGCGGTTCACCGAGCAGGAGCTCAAGGACGTGCTCGCATTCTACAAGTCGCCGGTCGGCCGCAAGGTCATCACTCAGGAGCCGGCGATCCTGGATCAGAGCGCGTCCAATGTGGACGACTGGGCGAACAAGCTTGCCGACGAGGTCATTTCCAGGTTTCGCGCCGAGATGAAGCGGCGGGGACACGAGATCTAAGCCGGGCTCGTCGCGACAGCGACGCTTTGGGGGCAGCATTGCCTGACGTCGACCTGTTCGTGATCGGTGCGGGCTCGGGCGGCGTCCGCGCCGCGCGCATTGCCGCAAGCCATGGCGCCAGCGTGATGATCGCGGAGGAGTTCCGCGTCGGCGGCACCTGCGTCATTCGCGGCTGCGTGCCGAAGAAGCTCCTGGTCTACGCGTCGCGCTTTGCCGACGAGTTCGAGGATGCCGCCGGCTACGGCTGGACCGTCGGCGAGCCGACCTTCGACTGGCCCACCCTGATCGCCAACAAGGACCGCGAGATCGCGCGGCTCGAAGCGGCCTACACGACCAATCTGGAACGGTCCAAGGTCGCGATCGTGAAAAGCCGCGCCGAGATCGTGGATCCTCATACGGTGAAGCTCGTTGCGGACGGCACGACGGTGCGGGCGAAGCACATCCTGATTGCGACCGGCGCCGCGCCCGCGCTCGGCAAGGCGATCGAGGGCCACCAGCATGTCATCTCCTCGAACGAGGCGTTCCATCTCAACGAGCTGCCGCAACGCATTCTGATCCAAGGCGGCGGCTATATCGCGGTCGAGTTCGCCGGCATCTTCAACGGCCTCGGCGCGCAGGTGACGCTGGTCTATCGCGGCGACAACATCCTGCGCGGCTTCGATGACGATCTGCGCGCGCATCTGCGGGCCGAGATGGAGAAGCGCGGAGTGAGGATCATCACCAAGCACATTGTGGAAGGCATCGAGCAGGTCGATCACGGTCTCTGTGTGGAACTATCCGGCCCCGGCCACGACGAGGTCATCGTCGATCGCGTCATGTTCGCCACCGGCCGGCGGCCCAATATCAAGGGGCTTGGCCTCGAAGCCTCCGGCGTCAAGCTTGGCATGACCGGCGGAATCGAGGTCGACGCCTATTCGCGCACCTCGGTGCCGAACATCTACGCCATCGGCGATGTCACCGATCGGCTGGCGCTGACGCCGGTCGCGATCCGCGAGGGGCACGCGTTCGCCGACACCGTGTTCGGCAACAAGCCGACCAAGGTCGATCACCAGAACGTCCCGACGGCGGTGTTCTCGGAACCGGAGTGCGGCGTGATCGGGCTCACCGAGGCGCAGGCCTGCCGCGAGCTTGCCAGGGTGGACATCTACAAGAGCTCGTTCCGCCCCATGAAGGCGACGCTCGCCGGGCGCGACACCCGCACCTTCATGAAGCTCGTCGTCGATGGCTCGACCGATCGCGTGGTCGGCTGCCACATCGTCGGCCCGGATGCCGGCGAGATGATCCAGCTCATCGGCATCGCGGTGAAGATGAAGGCGACCAAAGCCGATTTCGACGCCGTGATGGCGGTGCATCCGACCGCCGCCGAGGAACTGGTCACGATGCGCGAGAAGGCGGTGAGCCACGTGCGGCAGGCGGCGGAGTAGCGCCCGGCTGAGGCAGTACACCCCAAAAATCATTCCAATTTGCTTAGTATGGCCTCGACCATTTTGTCGGGGCCCTGCTGAATTGGCCAGCGAGCGGATGCGGCATTGGCATTTTCGGCTAGTACGTCAAGTCTGTCGATTGCTGTTATTGTTGCTTCGGCGACAGCTCGTGCATCCCATGAATCGAACGTCGTATATCCGCCGTTAAGCGCCGCGATCATTTCGGAAAGCGAAGTATCGGCTGGCACGACTGCCGGAACTGCCTCGGCCGCAGCCTCGCTCGCGACCGCAGAATAAGAGCTTCGGAAGCGGTTCGCTTCATATGGACAAACGATCAGGTCACATCTCTCCAATAGTTCCCTCCAAATGACATCATCGGCGACCCGCTCATCGATCTCGAGCCGTTGGTCCCGATCGGCCATGCCACGGAGTTGGCTTTGGACCTCTTTCATTTCCTGCGGAGCCCCGTTGTGAACGAGGAACCGAGCTGTGGGCCTGGAGGTGAGCACATATTGGATAATCTGTGGAACTAGATGATATCCTTTATCCGCACGCTGGTGGCCGATGATCCCGACGGTCGGTGGATTTGCTCCTACTCGCGAGCGGCGATCAGTGATGGAGACCCTGGGCAGCGGAAATGTTGACACCGTCTGACCTATCAATTCTGCAAAAACTTGCGATGCGTATTGATCAAAAGTTATGCAATGTATTGGCAATCGCTCTCCGAGCCGCGACCAATAAGCGCCGACCATTCTGTAAAATGCGGCACGTGGATCGAGGAAGACATTCTCATCGACGATCCTCAGTATCTCTTTCCTTTCCAATCGCACTGTCACGCCGGGGCTGAGGAAGAATTCCACAAAAAAGGTGGGGCGACTATGCGCAGGTAAAGAGACAAGATAGCGAAGAATTGCGGCAAGCTGGACGACCTGCGCTGAGTTGAAATATACGACGTCTCGACCAGAAAAATTGAACCGCTGGAGGTCGTCGGCGGTAGTGCGAACAGCGCGCTCGAAGCTTTCGATCCTCCTCAGGACGCCTAGGCTTGGGTTATCCACAAAGCGTAACCATTTAATGCTCTGCGACAAGTCAAGTCGGCCAGACCTCGTCAGCACGCTTTTGAGGCGAAAAGAACGAAGTCGATCATAAGTGCCCCATCTGAGGAGCGGCAAAGCCTTCAGCTCTTCAGCGAGAGCCAAATCAATATTCTCGTGGGATAAGACGACCGGGGAAAGGCCGCGCTTAATAGCTGCCTTCACTATTTGACGACAGGAATTGGCGTGGTGGCCGAGATTGTGAGTAAGGCCGGGATCAACACATATAAAGCGCAACGAAACTACTCCCGAGTGCTTGGCGCAATTTGCCGTTAGCCCGGCAAGAAGCTGACCCTTAATGACTCTGTCTCAAGGTACAAAAGCTCGCTCCTTTAGTATTATTGCTCAATTTGTCTCTTCTCGGAATCGCGCGGCGTCGACTATCTCTTCAACGGTCGCGCGAATGTCGTATTTGGGTTGCCATGTTGGGTAGTGTGCGTGAAATCGTTCAAGAGAGCCGATCCACCAAACATGGTCGCCCATTCGGCTTCGGTTATCATAATGCACCTCAAATTGTCGGCCCGATATCTCCATTGCTAAATCGATTGCTTCTGTCATGGACACGTTGGCGAAGCGGCCTCCACCGATGTTGTAAACTTCAGCAGGTCTGGGGGCCTTAAAAAAATGCCAGAATGCATCAATGAGGTCTGACGCGTGAATGTTGTCGCGAACTTGCTTTCCTTTGTGTCCATAAATTGTATACGGGCGACCAGTGACGACGCACTTCACGAGATAAGCGAGGAAGCCGTGCAATTCGGTTCCGCTGTGGGCGGGGCCGGTTAAGCAGCCCCCCCGAAAGCAGACAGTCTTAAGGCCGAAATACCGTCCATACTCTTGTGTCATGATGTCGGCGGCAACTTTTGATGCCCCGAAAACGCTATGAGTCGTGCAATCGATTGACATCGTTTCGTCGACGCCTGCCGCAGACCATCGATGCGCCAAGTCAAGCTCAAAGCGGGTTTCCATCTCAATGAGCGGCAGCTTATTCGGCTCGTCGCCATACACTTTGTTCGTCGATGTAAAAATAAAGGGGGCGTCGGGGGCGTAACGCCGGGTGGCCTCCAATAGATTGAGCGTCCCGGTCGCGTTGATTGCAAAATCGAGTTGAGGATCTCGAGCGGCCCAATCGTGCGAGGGCTGTGCCGCTGTGTGGATGACACAGCCAATATCTTTGCCGAGATCGCGAAAGCAGGAATTGATTGCCTCGGTATCACGTATGTCGAGATCCAGATGTTTGTATCGCGGAACTTCCGCCTCGATGCGCTGCCGGTTCCAATGCGTAGATGCTTCGGGTCCAAAAAAATGTGCGCGCATGTCATTGTCGATACCGACGATATGAAAGCCTTCGGCAGACCATCGGCGAACTGCCTCTGACCCAATTAAGCCTGCTGCGCCCGTCACGAGGCAAACAGACATGAACACCTCCTCCTTTATGCCTCTCCTTTATGCCTCAATCCGCCAATTTATTTCTCAGCCGGCCCGCCGAGATGCGATGAAGAAGGTCGTCACGTATCTTTGGCCACGTCAACACATCGCTCATAAAGGGAACGTTGCCGCGATGCCGATTCCTTGGAGCCTGCAACTTGACACCGCGACAACCTCTAAAGCACTTCGTGTTGGCGCCGTCTCGGCCGTCTTAATGAGGTAGATTGGTAAATCCATGCCCCGGCACGGCAGCGCCAGATGCAGGAATGTTCGGCAGGGAAGCTCTTATTGACTTCTCCCAACCGCCAATCGCGGCATGACTCTATGAGCGCGTGTCGGATGGCGATTGCAATGACTATGTCGCGGGAATGATCGCAATGCGATGCTCAAAACCACTGAATTGAACTGCAAATAGGGTTCCTCTCGAAAACCGAAGCTCATGTTCGAAGAGCCCGTCCCGGACGACTGTCAATTCGTGAATGAGTAAATCTCCGTGCGCGATATGGGGAAGCATTTCGAAATCTTCTGGGTTCTGAATCGTGTAACTGCCTACGTTCTTGTAAATGAGATGGATATACCGGTCGTGCTGCGGACCAAGAAAACGGGCATTGATCTCGATAGATCGTTTCTTTGGTTCATGAGATAAGGCGATCTCGGCGATGGTCCACTCCTTCAACCACGCATCATGAAGGCTGTTCGGACTGTCCAAATCATGATTCTCGGAGTTCGCCGCGAACGCATGCAAGTCGGCCGGCATGATATGTTTCACCGACTCCGGGTAATTCCAGTATGGGCGATGGTCCCAGCTACCTCTCCATGGCGTGATGTGCTTCTTTGAGCGACCTCAGGCGTTGCAACCAGCGCAGACCTTAACAATAGAACCGCGACGTACACGCACTCCGATCCGGCCATGATTCTGGCGGCCACGAGCGTGCCGATGCCATCCGGGGCGGTGTCGTAGTTCCCTCCCGCGCTCAGGTCGGGCGCGACCGGTACGCCAGGGCGCCGATCCGGGTTCGCTGCGATCATCGCGGAAACGCCCAATCCGCCACCTTCGATTAATCCTGGCCATTGCCGCCTGCGGTCGTGTATAAGCCGCTGAAATTGGACAATCTTTCCCGCCGCGCAGGCAAGTTGACGCAATCTGCGCAAGCTTGATTGCGGGCGGGCAAGCGTATCGGAGGGTCGCGTGATGGCCGAGCGTTGGACGCCTGAGAGCTGGCGCCAGAAGCCTGCACTGCAGATGCCGGATTATCCCGACAAGCAGGCGCTGGCCGACGTCGAGAAGCAATTGGCCACCTTTCCGCCGCTGGTTTTTGCGGGGGAGGCGCGCAACCTGATGAAGGCGCTCGGCCGCGTCGCCAAGGGCGAGGCGTTCCTGCTGCAGGGCGGCGACTGCGCCGAAAGCTTCGCCGAGCACGGCGCCAACAACATCCGCGACTTCTTCCGCGTGTTCCTGCAGATGGCGATCGTGCTGACCTATGCGGCGGCCTCGCCGGTGGTGAAGGTCGGCCGCATTGCCGGCCAGTTCGCCAAGCCGCGCTCCTCGCCGGTCGAGAAACGCGGCGCGGTCGAGCTGCCGGTCTATCGCGGCGACATCATCAACGGCACCGAGTTCACGCCCGAGGCGCGCATCCCCGATCCGCGCCGGCTGTTGCAGGCCTACCGCCAGTCGGCCGCGACGCTCAACCTGCTGCGCGCCTTCGCGACCGGCGGCTACGCCAATCTCGGCAACGTGCGCCAGTGGATGCTGGGCTTCGTCAAGGACAGCCCGCAGTCGCGCCGCTACGCGGAATTGTCGGACCGCATCTCGGAGACGCTCGGCTTCATGCAGGCCTGCGGGCTCGATCTCGAGAGCCATCCGGAGCTGCGCACGACCGATTTCTACACCAGCCACGAGGCGCTGCTGCTCGGCTACGAGCAGGCGTTCACGCGCGAGGACTCGACGCGGCCCGGCAACTGGTACGCGACCTCCGGCCACATGGTCTGGATCGGCGACCGCACCCGTCAGCTCGATCATGCGCATGTTGAATACTGCCGCGGCATCAAGAATCCGCTCGGCCTCAAGACCGGCCCGTCGCAGAAGCCGGATGAATTGCTGCGCCTGATCGACGTCCTCAATCCGGACAACGAGCCCGGCCGCCTCACGCTGATCTGCCGCGTCGGCGCCGACAAGGCCGCCGACCTGCTGCCGCCCCTGATCCGCGCGGTGAAGAAGGAAGGCCGCGTCGTCGTGTGGTCGAGCGATCCGATGCACGGCAACACCATCACGTCGACCTCGGGCTACAAGACGCGGCCGTTCGACCTGATCCTGAAAGAGGTGCGGACCTTCTTCGAGGTCTGCACGGCCGAGGGCGTCTATGCGGGCGGCGTGCATCTCGAGATGACCGGGCAGAACGTCACCGAATGCACCGGCGGCGTGCGCCAGATCACCGATGAGGATCTCAACGACCGCTACCACACGGTCTGCGATCCGCGGCTCAATGCCGAGCAGGCGATCGACCTCGCCTTCCTGCTCGCTGATCTGCTCAAGCAGGAGCGCGCCGGCAAGCCGCAGCCGCTGCAGGCGGTGGCAGGGCTTTAAAGGCCCATGCCGCCTCTCTTCGTCTCGCACGGCTCGCCGCAGGTTCTGATCGAGGATAGCGAGGCGCGCGATTTTCTGCGCGGCTACGCCGCGACGTTTCCCACGCCGCGCGCGATCGTGATCGCGTCGGCGCATTTTGGCACCAGCCGTCCCGCGGTCGTCGGCGACGCCAGGCCCGGCATGATCTACGACTTCGGCGGCATGCCGGAGCTGCGGCGTCTAGTTTACCCCGCGCCGGGCGATCCGGTGGTGGCGATGAAGGTCGCGGGGCTGCTGCAGGCAGCGGGGCTTGCGCCCGCGGTGGTGACCGGCCACGGCTACGACCATGGCACATGGGTGCCGCTGATGCTGCTCTATCCGGAGGCGAACATCCCGGTGGTTCAGCTCTCGGTGCAGCCGCATCTTAACCCCGCACACCACCTCGCGGTCGGCCGCGCGCTTGCGTCGCTCAAGGACGAAAACCTGCTCGTCATCGGCTCGGGCTCGGCGACCCATAATCTTGAGGAGTTCTATTACGGCGCGCACCCGGCGGACGGTCCGGCGCTGCCGTGGGTCGCGGCCTTCACCGACTGGGTGCATGAGAAGGTCACCGCCGGAGCGCTCGACGAGCTCTTGCGCTATCGCGAGCTTGCGCCCCATGCGGTCAAGAACCATCCGACCGATGAGCACCTGTTGCCGCTGTTCATTGCGCTCGGCGCCGGCGGCAGCGTGGCTGGGCGACGTATCCACACGAGCTGCCGCAGCGGCGTGATTGCGATGGACAGCTATGCGTTTGGCTGATCATCATGCGCGTATCGGGTCTCGGTCGATAAAGGCAGCGTGACAACTATGGACCGATTGCTGCGCGCGACCATCAATACCTGGCACGGCCTGCGGGATGCCGCACGCAGCGAGGCGGCCTTCCGCCAGGAGCTCGTCGTGCTCGCGCTCTCGGTGCCGCTTGCCTTCCTGATCGCCTCCGAGACCTGGAAACGCTTCCTGCTCATCGCCGTCATCATGTTCGTGATGGCGGTGGAGCTGCTCAACACCTCGATCGAGAAGCTTGCCGACCGCGTCAATCGCGAGATCGATCCGCAGATCGGCCGCGTCAAGGACATCGGTTCGGCTGCGGTCGGGATTGCGCTGATCGTCGCAGGGCTCGCCTGGCTCATCGCGCTCGCCGAGCGCTTCGGCCTCATCTGACAAGCGCGGTGGACCCATGAATTCCCGACCGACCAACCGTCTCGCGATTGCGATTGCACAGCTCAACCCGACCGTCGGCGACCTCGCCGGCAACGCCGCGAAGGCGCGTGCCGCGCGCGCCGACGCACAGCTTGACGGCGCCGACCTCGTGGCCTTTCCGGAGCTGTTCATCTCCGGCTACCCGCCCGAGGATCTCGTGCTGAAGCCGGCGTTCCAGGCCGCCTGCCGGGCGACGATCGAGGAGCTCGCGCGCGCCACCGCCGATGGCGGTCCTGCGATGCTGGTCGGCACGCCTTGGCTCGCCGACGACGGCCAGTTGCACAACGCCTATTGCCTCATCGACCAGGGCGCGATCGCCGCTGTGCGCTTCAAGGTCGACCTGCCGAACTACGGCGTGTTCGACGAGAAGCGCGTGTTCGTGCCCGGGCCGTTGCCGGGCCCGGTGAGCTTGCGCGGCGTGCGCATCGGCATTCCGATCTGCGAGGATATCTGGGGCACCGAAGTGGTCGAGTGCTTGGCCGAGACCGGCGCCGAATTGATGATCGTGCCGAACGGCTCGCCGTACTGGCGCAACAAGGACGACGTGCGCCTCAACATCGCGGTTGCGCGCGTCACCGAGAGCGGCCTGCCGCTGGTCTACATCAACCAGGTCGGCGGCCAGGACGAGCTGGTGTTCGATGGCGCCTCCTTCGGACTCAACATCGACTGTACGCTCGGCTTCCAGCTTCCCGCTTTCCGCGAGCAGGTGACGACGGTGCGATTCGAGCGCAGCGGCAATGGCTGGCGCTGCACCGACGGCCCACTGGTGGTGGCGGCGGACGACCCCGACCAGGAGGACTACACCGCCTGCATGCTGGGGCTGCGCGACTATGTCGGCAAGAGCGGCTTTTCGGGCGTGGTGCTGGGCTTGTCCGGCGGCATCGATTCCGCGCTGGTGGCGGCGCTTGCGGTCGATGCGCTGGGTCCTGAGCGCGTGCACTGCGTGATGCTGCCCTATCGTTTCACGGCGCAGGCCTCGCTTGATGACGCCGCCCGCCTCGCCCATGCGCTCGGCGTGCAATACGACGTGGTGCCGATCGAGAAGGCCGTGCAGGGGCTCGAGGCGACGCTTGCGCCGTTGTTTGTCGGCAGGTCGCGCGACGTCACCGAGGAGAACCTGCAGGCGCGCGCACGCGGCACCATCCTGATGGCGATCTCCAACAAGTTCAACGTGATGGTGGTGACGACCGGCAACAAGTCGGAGATGTCGGTCGGCTATGCCACGCTCTACGGCGACATGAATGGCGGCTACAATCCGATCAAGGATCTGTACAAGACCGAGGTCTATCGGCTGGCGCGGCTGCGCAACCACTGGAAGCCGATCGGCGCGATCGGGCCCGACGGCGCCTTGATCCCCGAGCACATCATCACGCGCGCGCCGACCGCCGAGTTGCGCGAGAACCAGACCGACCAGGAC
Organism: Xanthobacteraceae bacterium; assembly: GCA_036845065.1. GTDB lineage: Bacteria > Pseudomonadota > Alphaproteobacteria > Rhizobiales > Xanthobacteraceae > VAZQ01. The sequence continues at coordinate 49,177 of DAIUEP010000003.1, forward strand.
ACGCTGCCGCCTTATGACGTGCTGGACGCGATCCTCGAGCGGCTGGTCGAGCGCGAGGAGCCGATCGCCAAGATCGTCGATGATGGCTTCGACCTTGCGGTCGTGCTCAAGGTCGCGCGCATGCTCGACCTTGCCGAATACAAGCGTCGGCAGGCTGCGCCCGGCGTCAAGGTCACGCTCAAGAATTTCGGGCGTGACCGCCGCTATCCGATCGTCAACCGCTTCCGCGATCCGGGCACGCCGCTGCCGGAGCCCGATCGCGCGCTGATGCGGGGCGGGGAGGGAGCGCCAGCAAGCGGCGAGGCGGTGGATTTTTGAGGGCAAGCCCTCCCGATCGCCGCGCCAAACGAAGAACCCCGCCGTCGGCGTGCCGGCGGCGGGTTTCTAACAGCGCTCGCGTTTGCGGAGCGTGCTCCTACTTCAGCTTGTCCTGGACCTTGGCGAGCGCGGAGAGCGCGCATTCCTCGTCGAAATTGCCGC
>DAIUEP010000003.1:49756-59323 GCA_036845065.1 Xanthobacteraceae bacterium
TTGTCCTGGACCTTGGCGAGCGCGGAGAGCGCGCATTCCTCGTCGAAATTGCCGCCGGGCGCGCCGCTGACGCCGATCCCGCCGATGGCGGCGCCGTTCGCCTTGATGGTCACGCCGCCCACTCCGTAGGTGACGTTCGGCAGCGGCGTCTGGGGAATCGTCGAGGGCGGGTTCTTCGCCATCCGGTTGGCCACCTCCTTGGTGCTGCCTTCGTTGCGTCCGAGCGTCAGCGAGGCGGCCGAGTAGGCCTTGTAATAGGCGTTGTCGATCGAGTGGACCGGCGCGCCGTCGCCGCGCAGCATTGCCTGGCGCACGCCGTCGAGATCGACCACGACCGCCACCACCTTGTAGCCCTTCGCCGCGCAGGCGGCGACGGAATCGCCGACGAGTTGATTGGCGAGCGCCGCGGCGATCTTCGGATTGTTGATCAGGCCCTGCGCCTTCGCGCCGACCGCGGCGAGCACGACCGCGCCCGCCACCACGCCATATTTCCACGCTGATGATACTCGTGACATAGGCTTCACTCCCTCTCGCCGGCCGGGTTCGTTGATCATGGCCGACGTGCGCGACGATAGGCGATCCCGTTAAGAGGTGGAAGCGCACACAGAGCCTCCAGATGTGTGCTGCATCGTCGCGATGGCGTGTGCCTATTTCAGGTGTCGTCCCCGCGTAAGCGGAGACCCAGGGCTAGGAGGGATTGTTCCTGCGGGGCATCGCAAGAACAATTTTGGAGCTGGGTCCCCGCTCGCGCCGGGACGACGAGAGCTGAAGGCAGGATTGTCTCCTTCGCCGCAAGCGCCGCCGCGCTCACGCGCTGCGGGCGCTTCGGTACGCGAGGCGGGCGTGGCCGGCGCAATAGGGCAGGCCGGTGAACGCCTCGTTGCCGCAGTAGCAGAAGTTCTCGGCACCCGGCTCGTTGATCGGCCAGCGGCATTGCCCCTGCTTGAGCTCGAGCAGCGTGCAGCCGCGCCCGTTGCGGATCGGGACCTCCTCGACGTGCGCTTGCGGGTAGGCCTCGCGCAGCATCTTGCGCTGCGCGATCACGGACAGCCGCTTCCAGCTTTTTTCCTGCTTGGGGTGTGCGAGCTTGGCGGCGCGCCGCATCTGCGCCGCGAGCACGTCGCGCGGGCGCGACATCCCCATCCGGTTCATTTTGCCGATCACCGCGTTACGGGTCACCCCGATCTCGCGCGCGATCTGGCTGCACGTGAGCCCGGCGTCGAAGCAGCGCTTGAGCTGCTCGACCCGCTCCGTGCTCCAGGTCAAAGGACTTATCGACATGTGTGTGGCCTCGCTGTCTTGACGTGAGGCTGCGGTCCTCCAACCGAAGGCGTCGAATGGCCAAGCATCTCCGTTTGGCGCCAAGGCTCATTGCGAGCCCCGCACGCCATCAAGCGAGCCAATCGAATTCTTAAGCTGTCGACCTCAGCAGTCGGCTGCGCCTACCCATCCGCCGCCGCTTTCTGGGTGGGCACGGCCGAAACAAAAGCTCTCAGGATTCGACTCGCTAATCAAGGATTAAAATGGCATTATAACGAGGTTGTAATCCCCCGGTGAGGCGTTGGGAATGGCGCGACCCGAAAACCGCTCGGAGGCCAGGTCACTCAGCCTGACCCTGCCAGAAGAGACCTTCAACTACCTCGTTATGCTGGCAGGCCTAGGCAAACTGGGCCGTACCGAGAACGAGGTCGCGACCCACATTCTGGTGCGCGAAACTTACGCAATGATTGAACGGGGGTTCCACGAACGGAAGATCCCGGCTGTGGCAGAATAGGGTCCGGCTTGTGGATACCGGGGATAAGGCGGGCTGCGCCCGCCAACGTGATTTTGAAACGTCATTAGAAGCGGTCGCGCGCCGGCGCGGAGGGGCCCTCGAGGAGTATCCCCAACGAGCGTGCTGAAGTCCTGTTCCAGGGTCGCAACCCGGTTTCTGGACATGGACATGGACATGGCCATGCCCATGGACCTGAACCCAGCCGGACTTGCGCCCGCAATCCCAAACGGCGCAGCGCCTCGGGCCTCCGCACGGTGACGTTTTAACCCGGTTGAAGCCGGCCGGCGGAGTTGCGCCAGCCGCTGCCGGCACGGCGCACGCCCTTCGCGGTCTGCGGTCGGCCGATCTGCGGAAACAGAAGCAGATTTTCCAAGCTCTCATGGATCGCCGCGCGCACGCGTTGTGCGGCGTCTGGATTGTGGGCGTGGAGGTAGTCAGCGATCTCAGAACGTAACGCGAACTCCCTTTGCTAAGCAAAACTTAAACTTCTGTCAGGCGTAATGCCGATCGGGGAGAGCCGCTGATATAGTGACAGCCGAAGCGCCGGCGGGAACTCCGCGCGGCCTGCAGGGGTTACACCCAGTTACCCACGCGTTGTTGCGTTAGGAGTGGTTCATGGCGCCGCGAGCCTATTGGAAGGGCTACCTGAAGCTGTCGCTGGTTTCGTGCCCGATCGCGCTTTATCCGGCCTCCTCGAGCTCGGAGCGGGTCTCGTTCAACCGCATCAACAAGAAGACCGGCCACCGCCTCAAGCAGCAGAATGTCGATTCCGTCACCGGCGAGCCGGTCGACAAGGAGGACATCGGGCGCGGCTACGAGTTCGCCAAGGGCCAGTACATCCTGGTCGAGGACGAGGAGCTCGCCAAGATCCAGATCGAGAGCACGCACACCATCGACATCGAGCGCTTCGTGCCGCGCCAGGAAGTCGACGACCGTTATCTTGATACACCGTATTACATCGCGCCGACCGATAAGGTCGGGCAGGAGGCGTTCGCGGTGATCCGCGACGCGATCCGCGAGAAGCAGATGGCGGCGCTCGGCCGCGTCGTGCTCACAAGGCGCGAGCATGTCGTGATGCTGGAAGCGTTCGACAAGGGCCTGCTCGCCACCACGCTGCGCTATGCCTACGAGGTGCGCGACAAGAAGGATTATTTCGAGGACATTCCCGAGATCAAGCTGCCGGCGGAGATGAGGGAGCTTGCCATGCACATCATCGACACCAAGGCCGACCATTTCGATCCCAAGGCGTTCGAGGACCACTACGAGAAGGCGATCGTCGAGCTCTTGCGCAAGAAGCAGGCCGGCCGTGTGGTCGAGCCCATTCGCGACGCCGAGCCGGAGCAGCCGCGCGTGATCAACTTGATGGATGCGCTGCGCGCAAGCCTCAAGGGCGAAGCCAAGAAGCCCGCCGCTGCGTCCACGCCGGCGCGCCGTGCCACCAAGAAGAAGGCGACGCGGTGAGGAATGCCGGAGGGGCAACAAGCTTCGCCCATCCAAGGCAACATCGCCTTTACGGGACGGCTCGGCTCGATGAAGCGGGCCGACGCATTCACGCTCGTCCGTAAGCATGGCGGCACGCCGCGGCGCGGGGTCACCAAGAGCACCGATCAACTGGTGGTCGGGCAACTGGGCTGGCCGCTCTTGGCCGACGGGCGGCCGTCCAACAGCCTCGCGCGCGCGCAGGCCTACGGCGTTGCGATCGTCAGCGAGCGGCGGTTTCTGGAATGGATCGGGCGTGGCGCAGCCGACGAGGAAGCGCGCAGCTACAGCGCCGAGCAGATCGCGTCGGTGTCGGGCCTGCCGGTCGCGGTGATCGGCGAGCTTGCCGCCTTCGGGGTGCTCGATCCACGCGACGGCCGCTATCGCTTCCGCGATCTCGCCGCCGCGCGCCAGGTCGCCGAGCTGTTCGCGGCCGGCGTCACGCTCTCGGTGATCACCACGAGCCTGCACGCGATCGAGCAATGGCTGCCCGACGCCGGCCTCTCGAGGCTCAAGCTCTATCCGGCGGCGGGTGACGCCGTGCTGGTCGAGCAGCTCAAGGGCCGGACCGACCGCAAGGGCCAGTTCGTGCTGCCGATGGCGGAGCCTGCCGACAATCCCGATGCACTGTTCGAGGAGGCGCAGGCGGCCGAGGAAGCCCACGAGGTCGCGCTCGCCGAAAAGCTCTATCGGCGCGTCATGAAGCTCGATCCGGAGGATCCCGCCGCCGCCTTCAATCTCGGCAACCTCTTGCGCGCCGCCGGCCGCAAGGTCGACGCCGAGAAGGCCTATCGCGCCGCCACCAAGACCGATCCGCGCTTCGTCGAGGCCTTCTACAATCTCGCCGACCTGCTCGACGACCAGGGCCGCGCCAAGGAGGCGATCGCGGCGTTGCGCAAGGCGCTCGACATCGATCCTGCACACGGAGATTCGCTGTTCAACATCGCCCTGCTGCTGCAGCGGCTGGAGGACCATAAGGAGGCGGCCGACTACTGGCGGCGCTATCTCGCGCTCGATTCCTCCTCCGACTGGGCGGCGCGCGCCAAACGCGCGTTGAAGCTCTGCGAAATGCAGATCAAGCGCTCGTCATGATCGCGCGGTCGAAGAGGGCGCCAGCGCGCAAGGGACGCAAGGACAGCCCGCAGCGCAAGCGGCAGCCGGCAAGGCGCGCGGGCGCGAAGCAGGCGCTGCGCGACTACGAGCGCAAGCGCGACTTCAGCAAAACGAACGAACCGAGCCCGTCGAATGATTCGTTCGTCCCCGCGAAAGCGGAGACCCAGCGCAAGAAGCCTCTGGATTCCCGCTTGCGCGGGAATGAACGGGTCGAGGGCGGACCGATTGGAACAGAACACGTGCTGGGCGGTGAGTTCGTGGTGCAGAAGCACGCGGCGCGGCGGCTGCACTACGATCTGCGGCTCGAGCTCGACGGCGTGCTCAAGAGCTGGGCGGTGACGCGGGGGCCGAGCCTCATTGCCAACAGCAAGCGGCTGGCGGTCGCGACCGAAGATCACCCGATGCAGTATCTCGAGTTCGAGGGCAATATCCCGCAGGGCGAGTATGGCGGCGGCGCCATGATCGTGTGGGACCGCGGCCGCTGGATTCCCGAGGGCGATCCGCATTTCGGGCTCAACAAGGGGCATCTCGCCTTCGCGCTCGACGGCACGCGGCTGAAAGGACAATGGCACCTGGTGCGCATGAAGCCGCGTCCGCCCGCCAACAAGAAGAACGAGTGGCTGCTCATCAAGGTCGACGATGCGTTCGCGCGGCCGGTGGGTACGGCCGACATCACGGACGAGGAGACGACCTCGCATCTGAGCGGTCGCACCACCGAGGAGCTGGCGGCAGCGGGCGAGATCCGCGCCGATCACGCCGCGCGCGCGCAGGCATCGCGCGCGAACGCGCTGCCGGATGTGAGCCGGATCGACGGCGCGCGCAAGAAGCTCCTGCCCGTGTTCCTGGAGCCGAGCCTTGCGAAGCTCAGCGCTCGGCCGCCAAGTGGCCCGAAATGGCTGCACGAGATCAAGCACGACGGCTATCGCATGCAGGCGCGCATTGACGGCCGCTCGCTCAAGCTCCTCACCCGTACCGGGCTCGACTGGACCACCCGCTTCAAGAGCATTGCGACCGCGCTGAGCAAGCTCGGTGTCGGCTCGGCCCTGATCGACGGCGAGATCGTGGTCGAGGATCAATCCGGCCTCTCGAGCTTCAACAGCCTGCAGGCGGACTTGAGCGCCGGCCGGCAGGACCGCTTCCGCTATTACGTTTTCGATCTCCTTTACTGCGAGGGCTTCGACCTGACGCGCGCTCAGCTCCTCGAGCGCAAGACGCTGCTCGCCGCGCTCGTCCATTCGCTGCCAGGAGGCTCGCCCATTCGCCTGAGTGAGCATCTCGTCGACGAGGAGGGGCCGAAGATCCTCGAGCACACCTGCCGGCTCGGCCTCGAAGGCATCGTGTCGAAGCGCGTCGACCTGGTGTACAAGGCCGGCCGCGGCGACCATTGGCTCAAATCGCGCTGCACGCTGCGGCAGGAATTCGTGATCGTCGGCTACGTGCCCTCGACCGCCGCCAGCAACGCGGTCGGCGCGCTCGCGCTCGGCTACTACGACAATGGCAAGCTCTGCTACGCCGGGCGCGTCGGCACCGGCTATTCGGGCGCGGAGGCGAAGGCGCTGCGCGAGCGGCTCGAGGCGATCAACGCGCCGAAGCCAGGCTTCCGCAACGCCCTGCCGGTCGGCGCCGAGAAGGGCGTGCGCTGGGCGAAGCCAGAGCTCGTCTGCGAGGTCGAGTTCCGCGGCTGGAGCGCCGACGCGATCATCCGGCAGTCATCGTATAAAGGTCTGCGCGAGGACAAGCCGGCGCAGGAGGTCGTGCTGGAGGCGCCGCCCGCAGAGGCGGAGGCTGGCCGATCGAATGGCGACAAGGCGGGCGCAGCGGAGGCGGCGGACATCGCCGGCGTGAGGCTCACCCATCCCGAGCGCATCATGTGGGAGGAGACTGGCCTCACCAAACAGGGCCTTGCGGAGTTCTATTCGGATATCGCGGATTGGATTCTCCCGCATGTGATTGGCCGTCCGCTCAGTCTGCTGCGCTGTCCCTCGGGCGTGAGCGAGCAATGCTTCTTCGCCAAGCATCCCTGGCATGGCTTGGGCGTGGGTATCCGGCGCGTCGACACCGGCGACGACGAGCCGATGCTGGCGATCGACGACCTCACCGGGCTTGTCGGCCTCGTGCAGTCGGGCGTGGTCGAGATCCATCCCTGGGGGGCGACGGTCGAGCGTCCGGATGAGCCCGACCGGCTGATCTTCGATCTCGATCCGGGCGAGGATGTCGCTTGGGGCGACGTCGTGGTGGCGGCGCGCGAGGTGAGGGAGCGCCTGACACAGATCGGGCTTGAGAGCTTCGTGAAGACGTCAGGCGGCAAGGGCCTGCATGTCGTCGTTCCGATCGCGCCGAGCATCGACTGGGACACCGCCAAGGCGTTCACCGGATCGCTGGCGGCGGCCATGAGCAAGGACGATCCGGCGCGCTATGTCGCGACCATGTCGAAGCGCGCGCGGCGCGGGCGCATCCTGATCGACTATTTCCGCAACGCGCGCGGCGCGACCGCGGTCGCTGCCTATTCGACACGTGCGCGGCAGGAGGCGTCGGTCTCGACGCCGCTCACGTGGGAGGAATTGTCGCAGGGCGTGCGCGCCGATCACTTCCGCGTCGAGAACCTGCGCCAGCGCCTGCAATTCCTGGCGAGCGATCCCTGGGAGGGGTTCTTCGACTTGCGCCAGCGGATCGCGGCGCGGCATTTGCGGCAAGACAGATGAACGGCGGCGCCTTCAGCGCCCCGGCAGGAACGGCGTCCCGATCGTGCGCACCTGGCGCTTAGTTGCGTCGCCCTTGGTTGCGTCGCCCTCGGGCGCTGTGCTCGCCGCCGGGGCCGCGGCTTCGGTTGGCGGCGGCATGACCGGGCCGGCAACCGCCGGAGCGGCCTTGCCCTTGGAGGCGGTGCTTCCCTTCGCCGCCGGCGGGGGACGGATCGGCCGTCCTTGCGCGTCGACCTGCGGCTGCGAGAGCACGCGGGCGCGCTCCTCATTCACCACGATATCGCCGCGCTCGATGGTCTGATCTTCGAGATGCTTGAGCGCATCGGCCCAGGTCTGGCCGGTCGCCTTGCAGCTGCAGCTCGGATTGAAGGCCTTGCGATAGGCAAAGGCGCTCGGCAACTCGGTATAGCTGCGCCCCGCGGTCGAGATCGCCTGGCTGACGTCCTCGCCCGGATTGCGGTGGGTGTAGAGCGAGACCTCCGCGGCCGGGCACATCGCCTGGCAGGTCTTCTCATCTTCAGGGAATCGATTGGGCTGGGTCGAATACGAGATCGGGAAATAGTAGCCGTCGCAGGTCCGCACGCACAGCGTCCGATAGGTGTTGCCCGCGCCGGGATCGGGCGTGTTGCCGAGGATGGCGCCGGGCCCTGGCCCGAACAGGTTCTCGAAGAAGCCGCCGCGATTGGCATAGGTGCGGTATTGCGGTCCGCAATCGTTCTGCCCGAGCGCGACCAGGACGCCGCGGCGCTGGCCCTCGCGGTCGGCGGTGTTGCCCTGCAAGTGCTGCAACTCGCCGAGGGCCCGATCGAGATTGGCACGCAGCTGCTGCACCTGGTTGTTGATCGGGCCGCATTGTTGCGGCTGGCTGAACAGCGAGAAGAAGCCGCGGCCCTCGCAGCCCTGCCTGCGCGCCTGAGCGCTGACGCGGTCGAGGTCGACCTGCTGGCGGTTCACGATGTCTTCGAGGCGCTTGATCTCCGCGGCCCGGGCCGGATCGGCGTTGCCGCGGTCGATCGCGACCAGCTGCGCCTCAAGGCGCATGCAGACCGGGTTGCGGCCGCCTTGGCTGCCGGGGAAGGGGGCCTGCGCGGCTGCCGGTTCGCCCAGCAGCGCCAGCGCCAGAACGCCGGTGGCAACAGCCCGCACTGGCACGGCGATCCACCCATCTGCCATCAAGGCCGGCGCGGTGAGAGGCTGCGCGGTCGCGATCTCGTTCATGCGGCGGAGCCTGAAACCCGAAGCCATTATACGGACAGCAGAATCAAGCGCTGGATGGTGACCAAAGTGTGGACATACCGTGTGGACACTGAGGGCGCGACCTTAACGGGGCCCATGCGCATTATCCAGTCTTGACATTGTCCGCCCGTACCGGAGAGAGCGACGGCCTGTGCATTTCGCTGCGTAGATTCCACAGAATTCCGCTGATGATCAGGCCGGCGCCGGCGAATACGAAAACGTCGAGCGGCTCGTCGTAAAGCCACCAGCCGATCACCGCGATCAACGGGATGCGCAGGAAGTCGAGCGGCACCACCACGCTGGCGTCGCCGGCACGGAAGGCGTTGCTCAGGCAGAAATGCGCGAACAGTCCGGCGGCGCCGATCCCGGCGACGGCTGGAATGAGCTCGGGCGTGAGCTTGTCGAAAAAGAACGGGCCGGCGAAGATCAGCGCCAGGATCAGCTGGATCACGTTCATCCAGAACACGATCGCGAACGTGCTTTCGGTCGAGGTGAGCTTCTTGGTGGCGATGTTCTGCGCGCCATAGCCGAGCGCAGCCACCAGCACGATCAGGGCGGCGGGCTTGAAGCTCTCGACCCCTGGCCGCAGGATCACCAGCACGCCGATCAGCCCGAGGATGACGGCGCCGATGCGGCTTCTGGTCATGCGCTCGCCGAGAAAGAATGGCGCGAGCACGATCGTCCAGGCCGGCATGGTGAACTCGAGCGCGAACACGGTCGCGAGCGGCAACAGCACGAGGCCGAGCGCCCACAGATACTGCGAGCCGAAGTGGACGCTGTTGCGCAGGATATGGAGCGGCAGGCGCCGCATGTTGATGCTGTGCCGCTCGTCGGGACGGAATACCGCGACGGCGCCAATGATCAGGAGTCCCAACGCCGCGCGCAGCGCCAGGATCTCCATGATGGTGAGCGGGCCCGACAGCTTGCGGATCGCCACCGCCATCACGCAGAACGACAACAGCGCGCCGGTCATCCACAGCACGACGCGAGCGAGTTGTCCGATCGGGGCCAAGGGATGTCCAGGGGTCAATGGCGCGGGTGTAACCGCAGCGGCGGCGGCAATGCGCTCCTTAGCGGTATCGACTGCCTTCGGCCAGCCCGCCGGGCGCATGCCGGGAAGATACCGGCTATTCGAAAACAGAGGGGAGGTCTCCAACCCGCCGAATCACGCCGAAATTCGTGGGCAATCCGGCCGTGTGGACGATGCCTCACTCCGCATCCGGCTGGTTCTCCGGCCGCGCCTTCACGAAGGCGTCAAGCTTG
>DAIUEP010000004.1:0-30809 GCA_036845065.1 Xanthobacteraceae bacterium
ACTGCTCGACCGTCTGGGCCGCAGCCGGAGCCACTGCCAGCCATGATCCGGCCGCAAGCGCGCCGAGCTTCCAAAGCAAAACTCTCATCTGCGGTCTCCCAAATGGCCTTGACAAGTTTTGCCCCGACAAGTGGTTGCCCCGACGCTTGGCCGCAGATCGCCGGCGGGGGCCGATACCAATAGATAACCAAACCGTGATACGGATTCCACCAGACGCGGTGCGACCAAAGGACTTCGTTTACCGGGCCACCTTACTCTCGCGCCGGGGTGCGTGCCGATGGCGATATCGATTGTTAACGGATACTTCTGCGCCAATTGCTGCGACGTCAGCAAGGCCAAGAAGGGCGAGAATCCGCATTCTTCCACCGATCCCGGCAATGTCGAGGGCAAGGATCGCAATTCCGCTCGCGCCGATGACCCGGCCGTGCTGTTCGGCGGCTCGCTGAGCGACACCGTGCAAGCCAATGCGGTGGAGGCCGCGGGCGGCGCGCAGCCCGATGATCCGGCGGCGGCGCGGCGCACAGGACTTGCGGTCGACATCCTCGCTTGAGGTTGCGGTCCGGACGGCACCCTTCCCCTTGTCCCTAATGGACTTGACCCGGCAATCCATCCGTCTTGCGGGAGAATGGACGCGCGGGTCAAGCATGACAGCGGAGAGAGCCTCGGCTTGCGCCGCTATTGCGACATTCCGGCATTAACAACAGGTTGCGTGTCGCGCTCGCTGCACAACACGACCATCAGGTTGGAGACCAGCGCCGCACGGCGGTTCACGTCGAGCTCGGCGATCTTCTTTCCTGACAGCATGTCGAGCGCCATCTCCACCATTCCGACCGCGCCCTCGACCAGCGTCTTGCGCGCCGCCACGACGGCCTGCGCCTGCTGGCGCCGAAGCATCGCCCCGGCAATCTCGGACGCGTAAGCGAGGTGGGTGAAGCCGCATTCGTCGACCGTGATGCCGGCAACATGAAGCCGGTTGATCAGCTCCATCCGCAACTCCGACTTGACCTGGTCGTTGTTGCCACGCAGCGTGATTTCCTGATGCTCGAAATCGTCATACGGATAGCGTGAGCCGATGGTGCGCACCGCCGCCTCGATCTGAACCTTGACGAACGCCTTATAGTCATCGACGTCAAACAGCGCCTGCGCGGTGTCGGTCACGCGCCAGACCACCTGCGCCGCCATCTCAATGGGATTGCCGCGCAGATCGTTGACCTTGATCGTCTCCGAAATCATGTTGTTGGCGCGGGCCGACAGCTTGCTCTTGCTCATCCAGGGCCAGACCCAACGCAGGCCGGTGGCGCGGTCGGTGCCCTTGTAGCTCCCGAACAGCGTGATCACCGCGGCCTGGTTTGGCTGCAGCACATAGAACCCCTTCAGGATCAGAATGAACAGAAACGAGCAGACACCCACGACGGCTGTCATAAGCCCCGGATTGAGCCTGGAGAGTACGGCAAAGCCCATGATGGCTACCAAGATGAGAAGAAGGAGAAGCATGGAATAGCCGCTCGATGTCGAAGCCACATATTCCCGGCTCGATTTGAGCGACGGCGACGAATTGTTGGTCATGGGGAGTCCCCTGGTGGTTGGTCATTGGCGATTGTCATCTGGACTGCGCAGGCACGCCTGTTCTACGCAGCATGTCACCGGCGATCCTGGCACGGAACCAGCGCCAGGAGTTGTGATCGCGGTCACGATTTGTCCGTTTGTCGAGCCGACGCTCATGAGGGGCCGCGGGGTCGCGCACAACGCCATTGCTGCGCTGCGACAGGACGCATCATAACCTTCCGCAAGCGCCCGCGGATGCGATAACCTTGGCGACGGGGACTGCCGAAATCGCCTTCAGCGGCAGCGATCATCAAAAAGGGGAGGATGACGATCATGTTCACGATCAGGGGAAGCTCCATCCGCAACGCGCTGCTGGCCGGCGCCACTTTTCTCGTTTCGCCTGCGCTTGCGGCCGACGTCACACCGGAGCGGCTCGTCAATGCCGATCGCGAGCCGCAGAACTGGCTGATGAACCACCGGACCTACAACGGGCAGCGCTTCTCCCCGCTCGACAGCATCAACAAGGCCAACGTCAAGACTCTCAAGCTTGCCTATGCGGTGGCGCTCGGAGGCGGCTCGCCGACCGAGTACGGCGAGGCGACCCCGCTGGTCGAAGACGGATTTCTCTATCTCACCGATTCCTGGGGCGTGCTCTACAAGATCGACGGCACGGCCGGCGACGTCGGCCGCATCGTCTGGCGCATGGACCCCAAGCAATCAAAGCACGACGGCGCCAATCGCGGCGCTGCCTTCTGGGGCAACCTGGTGGTCACGGTTGCCAATCACCCGGCGCGGGTCATTGCCACCGACAAGGCGACCGGAAAGGTCGTGTGGGAGACCAACGTCGCCTATGGCCAGCCCGAGTTGCTGGTGACCGTGGCGCCGCTTGCCATCAAGGACAAGATCGTCTTCGGCGCGGCCGGCGGAGATCGCGGCGTGCGCGACTGGATTGCGGCCCTCGATGCCGCGACCGGCAAGCTCTTGTGGCGGAAATTCACCATACCCGCCCCGGGCGAGCCCGGCAGCGAAACCTGGAAAGGCACCAACAATGCCTGGCAGACGGGCGGCGGCGCCATCTGGGTGACCGGCACCTATGATCCGGACACCAACCAGACCATCTGGGGCACTGGCAACCCGGTGCCCATGTTCGACCCCTTCTATCGGCCAGGCGACAATCTCTACACCAACAGCGCGGTCTCGTGGGACCCCGACAGCGGCAACATGAACTGGTACTTCCAGTACACGCCCGGCGACATGTGGGACTACGACGAGGTCGGAACGCATATCCTCATCGACGGGACGGTCGCGGGCGAGCCACGCAAGCTCGTCACCCACTCCGCGCGCAACGGCTTCCTCTACACCATGGAGCGCGCGAACGGGCAGATCGTCGTCGCCAAGCCTTATATGGACAACATTAACTGGACCAAGGGCATCGACCAGAAGACGGGCAAGCCCGTCGACTACGACCCCAACAGGGACGTCCAAGTCTATTCGGGCCTGGCCAATCAAAATCCAAACGAGACCGGCAAGACAGCATGTCCATCGCACGTCGGTGGCAACAATTTCTGGCCGTCGTCATACAGCCCCAGGACCAAGCTTCTTTACATCGCCGCGCAGACCGGCTGCGACAACATGCTGCTCGACATGACCAAGCACAGCAAGGAGCGCGGCTGGAACGGTGGCGGCTACTGGACCAACGACCGGTATGAAAGCGACTTGACCGCGATCGATCCGATCAGCGGCGAAGTCAAGAAAAGCATCCACCTGAGCTACCCGAACTACGGCGGCACGCTGGTCACCGGCGGCGGGCTGGTCTTCACCGCGCTGACCGACGGCACGTTCGCGGCCTTCGACGACACCACCCTCGAGATGCTGTGGAAGATCAATGTCGGCTCAGGATTCTCGGCACCACCGATGACGTTCGCGGTCAATGGCAAGCAGTACCTTGCTATCCAGGCCGGCCCGAGCGGACAGGCGACCAAGCAGCTCGTCAATACGCGCGAGCTCAAGGAGCAGCGCAACTCGCTCATGTTGTATGTCTTCGCGCTGTGAGCGCCGGCGCTGATGGCGCCGAGCGACATGCGCTAACGATACGCGCCGACGATAGAAAAAGGCCGGGGCAGCGTCCCCGGCCCTTCGCGCTCGCGCGGAATTCTGCCGTCACAGCGTCGGCGGCGTGCCCATGAAGTCGCGCTTGGCGAGTTCGAGGCCGGCGTGACGCAGCAGGTCGTAGGCGGTCGTGCAGTGGAAATAGAAGTTCGGCAGGATGAAGTTGAGCAACAGTGCCTGACCGGTGAACTTGCGCTCGTTGGTGCCGAACTTGAGGACGATCTCCTTGTCCTCGGTGCCGTCGATCTGCCCAGGCTTGAAGCCCTTGCAGAAGTCGACGGTCTTGGCGAGGCGCGCCTTGAGCTCCGCGAAGGTAGTCTCGGTGTTGGGCATGTCCGGCATCGGCACGCCGGCAAGCGCGCTGCAGCAGCGCGCCGCGTGGGTCGAGGCCTGCTGCACCTGGCGCGAATAAGGATACATGTCGGCCGCAAACCGCAAGTTGAAGAAGTAGTTGGGATCGAGCTGCTTGGCCTCGATATGCGCCAGCAGCTTGTCGATGATGGCGGACTGGGCGGTCAGATGCTGGACGAAAATCGGCACCGAAATCTTGTACATCGAGACGGTCATTGGCACGCGTCCTTTCCTCGGGCTTGCCTGTTGGCGATTTTTCCGGCCGGACTTTAGGCGGACATCGTGACGGACTGCAACAGATGCGTCGTGACGAGGGACGTGCAGAGAACTCGTCGCCCATTGCTGCGCCCTCTCCCCTTGCGGGAGAGGGCATCAACGGATGTTCAACAACCACAGTTGGGTGAGGGGTTGCAGCCTGCCCCCTCACCCAATTCTTTCCGTTGAACCGCCCTACAGGCCCTCTCCCGCAAGGGGAGAGGGCGCAGCAAAACCCGTCCGAACACTCGGCACCGCCGCTCTTCTCCGCTCTTTCGCGCGACGCAACGCCGAGGTAAGGGTTTTCATCGACGACATCATCCCCTCCCCCACATCCAGCCCAGAACAGGGAGCCCATGAAGGCGATCGTGATCCGTGAGTTTGGCCCGCCGGACGTGCTCAAATACGAGGATGTGCCGGACCCGCAACCCTTAGCGGGCGAGATCCGGATCAGGATCCATGCGGCGACCGTCAACCGCGTGCTCGACGTGAGCCTGCGGGCCGGCAAGGAGACCCGCCGCAATCCGGTGCTGCCGCTCATTCCGGGCGTCGACTGCGCCGGCACCGTCGACACGGTCGGCCCGGGCGTCACGCGCTGGACGGTCGGCCAGCCGGTGGCCGCGGCCGGGACCATGCCGCTCAAGCCCGTGCCGGAGGACTGCGAAGACTATGACGGGCCCGAGGGCATGATGGGCATCAAGCGGCCCGGCGGCTTTGCCGAGCTCGTCTGCGTGCCGGCCTGCGCGGTCGTGCCATTGCCCGACGGCATCGACTTCCATGCCGCTGCCGTGGTGATGCGGCACTGCCCGACCGCCTGGAATCTGCTGGTCAACACCGCCAAGCTCGCGCGCGGCGAGACGGTGCTGATCATGGGCGCCGGCGGCAATCTCGGCATGACCGGCATCCAGATCGCCAGGAACGTGATCGGCGCTACGGTGATCGCGGCTGCCGGCAGCGACGAGCGTGTCCAGCATGGGCTCGATCTCGGCGCCGACCACGGCATCAACTACAACACGCAGGATATCCGCGCCGAGGTGATGCGGCTCACCGACGGCCAGGGCGTCAACGTGCTCTACGACAACATTGCCAATCCGAAGGTGCTGCCGCAGGCGTTCCTGGCGCTCGGCTTCCGCGGGCGGCTCGTCACCGCGGGCGCCCATGGCGGGCCGAACGTGACCATCAACTTCTCGCACCTCTACCACAGCCAGATCACCATCATCGGACGGCCGGGCCACCACGCGGCGGACCTGCCGAGATGCTTCGCGGCCGCGGTCGAGGGCAAAATCAAGCCGCAGATCGAGCGCATCATGCCGCTCGCGCGGGCGGCGGAAGCGCACCGGCTCATGGAATCGGGCGAGGTCACGGGCAAGATCGTGCTCGATCCGACGATGAGGTAGGGCGCCGCCATCCCGCCTGTGGATGGGAGGACGCAGCAATGAGTGGAACACCAGCGCGTGTTGTCGCTGCCGCCCTCGCCGCCGCGCTGCTGGCCTGGTCCGCCCACAGCGCCCTCGCCCAACCGGCTGACGAATTCTTTCGCGGCAAGCGCCTCACGCTGGTCAGCTCGTCCGCGGTGGGCGGCGGCTACGATCAATACGCGCGCCTTCTCGCCAAGCACATGGGACGCCACATCCCAGGCGAGCCTTCCATCACGGTGCAGAACATGGTCGGCGCCGAGGGCATCCGGGCGGCGAACTATCTCTATGCCATCGCGGCCAAGGACGGCACCGTCTTTGGCGGAGTGTCGCGCAACATCGGCCTCGTCAGTCTGTACGAGCCGGGCAACACTGCGATCCAGTTCGACGCCCGCAAGTTCTTCTGGCTCGGCTCGCCGCAGCAGGAGGTCGGGCTAGCCATCGTGGCCGGGAGAACCGGGCTGCGCACGCTCGACGACCTGCGCGGCCGCGAGGTAACGGCAAGCTCGACCGCCCGCAATGCGCCCACTTCGATCTATCCGCGTCTGCTCAACGCGCTCTACGGCACCAGGTTCAAGGTGATCGAAGGCTATGACGGCTCGCCCGCGGCGCTGATCGCGTTCGAGCGCGGCGAGGTCGAGGCCTATGTCTCCGGCGGCCTCAGCGCCGCGACGCTCGCGCGCATCGAGCCCTGGCTCAAGACCGGCAGCGCGCGGGCCTTCCTGCAGATGGGCATGACGCGCGCGGCGGCGTTTCCCGACGTGCCGACCGCGATCGAAGCGATGACGACCCCCGATCATAAACGCGTGTTCGAGATCGTGTTCACCGATCAGGTGATGGGGCGGCCGTTCGTGCTGCCGCCCGGCGTCCCGGCCGACCGGATCAGAGTGCTGCGGGCGGCCTTCGACGCGACCATGCGGGATGCGGGCTTCCTGGCGGAGGCGAAGGCGCAGCGGATGGACATCGATCCGATCGGGGGCGATGCGATCAACACATTGCTCGACCGCGTCTATTCGTCGCCACCCGGCGTGATCGAACGCCTGCGCGAACTGGTCAAATAGCGACCGGCGTGCGTAACATTTCGGTCGCCTGCTACGAATAATGGAGTGGTGGAAACCCGGTCACTGGGATACCGGGCTATTTTTGGGTCATGAGCCGGTCCTGGACAGGCCCGGGCCGGACCAAAAGGGAGAGACGAGGCCATGCTGAACAAACGTCACCTGCTGGCAGGGCTTGCCCTGACGATCGCCATGGCGGTCAGCGCACCTGTTACCGCGCTCGACAAGAAGCCGTTCAACGCGCAGGCCTTCGAGGCCGCGCAGGCGGCCGGCCAGCCGATCCTGGTCGAGGTCACGGCGCCCTGGTGCCCGACATGTAAGGCGCAGGCACCGATCCTGGCCAACCTGGCGGGTCAGTCCAAGTTCAAGGACATCGTCCGCTTCGAGATCGACTTCGATTCGCAAAAGGACCTGCTGCGCAAGTTCAATGTGCGGATGCAGAGCACCTTGATTGTATTCAAGGGTAAGCAGGAGATGGCGCGCTCGACCGGCGACACCAATGCCGGCTCGATCGAGCGTTTGCTCGACAAGTCGATCTAGGGCGCGATGGGCAGTGTCGCACTCGCCTTCCTGGCAGGCGTCCTCTCGACGCTGTCGCCCTGCGTCTTGCCGCTGTTGCCGATCGTGCTCGGCACGGCGGTGAGCACGCACCGGGCCGGTCCCGTGGCACTCGCCGCGGGACTGGCGCTGTCGTTCGTCGTCGTCGGTCTGTTCGTCGCCACCGTCGGCTTTTCGATCGGGCTCGACGCCGGCGTGTTCCGCACAGTCGCGGCCATTCTTCTGATGGCGATCGGGCTGGTGCTGCTGGTGCCGCGTTTCCAGGCGCAGTTCGCGCTCGCGGCCGGCCCCGTGGGCCAATGGACCGAACAGCGTTTCGGCGGATTTTCGGGCAATGGCCTCGGCGGTCAGTTCGGCGTCGGCGTTCTCCTTGGCGCGGTCTGGAGCCCCTGCGTCGGCCCGACGCTGGGCGCGGCCTCGCTGCTTGCCGCGCAAGGCAGCGATCTCGGCTCCGTCGCGATCACCATGCTGATGTTCGGGCTCGGGGCGGCGCTGCCTCTGCTGCTGCTCGGCCTTCTCTCGCGTGAAACGTTGCTGCGCTGGCGCGAGCGCCTGCGCGCGGCAGGCAAGACCGGCAAGATCGCCATGGGAGTCATTCTCGTCACCACCGGATTCCTGGTCATCAGCGGGCTCGACAAGGCCATCGAAACCGTGCTGGTCGATTGGTCGCCGGCCTGGCTGACCGAATTGACCACGCGAATCTGACCACACCCCGCAGGATCACGAGGATGACGATGCTCGAGCTTTATCATGGCGGCCACACCACCTGTTCGCGCAAGGCGCGGCTGTGCCTGCGGGAAAAGAACCTCCCCTACACGAGTCACTTTCTCAACCTGCGCGCCTTCGAGCAGCATGCGCCGGACTATCTCGCGCTCAATCCCAACGGCGTAGTCCCGACACTGGTCGACGACGGCGCACCGGTGATCGACTCGATGCTGATCAACGAATATCTCGACGAGACCTACGAAGACATCAGACTGCGGCCGCGGACCCCGATCGAGAAGGCCCGCATGCGGGTTTGGACCAAGCTTGCGGCCGACCACGGGCTCGCCGCGGTGGTGCCGCGAATCTGGCCGGGCTTCAAGACAGCAACCGACAAGCTTGCGCCGGCCGAGCTTGAGCAGAAGATCGCCCGCGTGCCGCTCAAGGAACGCCGCGATCGCTGGGCCAAGGTCGTGCGCTCAGGCTTTGGCGAGCAGGACACCGACGCCGGCCGCGACGCGGCCACCCTCATCGTCGGCACGATGGAAGCGCGCTTCGGCGATGGCCCGTGGCTGATGGGCGAGCAGTACACGCTCGCGGACGTCGATCTCATTCCGTTCGTGGATCGGATCGAGGAGTTCTACAAGAACATCCTCAATCCGACCGCGACCCCGAAGGTCGCCGGCTGGCTCGCGCGCATGCGCGCGCGGCCGGCAGTGCAAGCAGTGTGGGCGACCGACGAGGCGCCGGGATCGAAGGTGGCGTAGAATGACTCCGCGATCTCACGATTGTCGTCCCCGCGAAAGCGGGGACCCAGTAATCACTTGACGATTTGATGGGGCACAGCCGCGCGACAACACAGCGGCGGTGTTTACTGGATTCCGGCTCTCGCTCCCCCGGGTCGAACCCGGGGTCGCTCGGCCGGAATGACAGCACCTGGGGGGCTGCGCCTACCCCCTGATCGCCTCATACTTCGGCAATTCGTTGGTCTGGTAGCCCTGGATCACGCGCTCGGAGCCGAAGCCCCAGTAGTTCCGCAGCGTCTCCGGCCCATGCATCTTGGGATAGAGCGGGAATTCCTGGTGCCACGGGCGCGGATCGAAATAGCCCAGGTCCTCGTCCTTCATTTGGTCCATCTCGGTGAAGATCTCGACCCGCACCAGGTCCGCGTTGCGGTGATAGGTCGCGACGTTGTGGCCGATGATGTGGCGGCCCGGCCCCCAGACCAGATGCACCTTGTTGTGCGCGAGATAATCGACGGCCTTGTGAATCTCCGACCAGTCGATCACCTCGAACGCGATGTGATGCAGCTGCGGCTTCTCGTCGATGATGAAGTTGAGCGTGTGGTGGTCGGTGTTGCAGCGCATGAACACGAAGAAGTCGCCGCGCCAGTCCGACACCCGGAAGCCGAGCACGTCGGTGTAGAACTTCACCACCTTCTGCACGTCGAGCACGCGGTAGGCGACGTGGCCGAGCTTGAGGATGTTGAAGATGCTCGGCGTCTCGTCGCGCTTGGCGAACTTGTACTCGGCAAAGAGATCGACCGGCGTGCCCTTGGGGTCCTCGAGCGTCACCGCCTCCGCGATGCCGGGCGACACGTCCTTGCGGCGCTCGGCCTTGATGCCCATCGTGCCGAGCTCCTTGACCACATCGCCGAGATCGGTGCCGGGCGCGATCTGGAACGACACGCGTTGCAAATCGTTGGGCTTGCCCTTGACCAGCTCGATCGCCTCGAGCCCCTGCTTGCTGCCGAGGAACACCCGGTCCTTGCTGCGCTCGATGACGGCGAGGCCGAGCAGGCGGCTGTAATAGTCGACCTGCGCCTCCAAGTCCGGCGTCGCGATGGTGGCGTGCCCGAGCCGTTTGACCTTGATCATGATGAATCTCCTAAGCCTGAGGTGACGAAGTCTGATGCCTGACTCGCCACTATCTCCGCGTCGTCCCCGCGCAGGCGGGGACCCATAACCACCGGCCTCTGGAATATGGGTCCCCGCCTGCGCGAGGACGACAATAACAGGTGTCGTGCGTCCCTTACGCCTGATGCTAAGCCTGATGCGCCCGAACCGCGATCTCGAACGCGCCGATCTGCGCACACTCGCCCCGCAGCACGTCGCCGGGCTTGACCGGGCTCACGCCCTGCGGCGTGCCGGTGTAGTAAACGTCGCCCGGATAGAGCGTGTAGAACGACGAGGCGAACTCCACCAGCCGGCTGATGTCGTAGATCAGGTCCTTGGTGTCGGCGGTCTGCTTGAGCACGCCGTTGACGGTGAGCGTGACCGTGACGTCATCCGGGTTGGCGATCTCGTCGGCGGTCACAAACCAGGGGCCCAGCACCGAGTAGCCGTCGATCGACTTGCGGAAGCTACGGTCCTCGCCGCCGCGGCAGGTCATGTCGAGGCCGAGCGTGTAGCCGGCGATATACTCCTTCGCCTTGTCCTTCGGGATGTTGGTGCCCTGCTTGCCGATGATCGCAACGAGCTCGATCTCGTGCTCGTTGGTGCGGTCGAGGAAGCGCAGCGGAATGCCTTCGGAGGGGCCCACGATCGAGGAATTGGACTTGAGAAAGATGCCGGCCTTGCCGATGTCGGGGGGCTGCCGCTGGAGCGCCTCGCGCGGGATGTCGGTGCGCGAGCGCATCTCCTCGATGTGCTTCTTGTAATTGGTCGGCGCCGCCATCGTCTTCGACGGGCGCGCGATCGGCGAGAGCAGCTTGACCGACGAGAGCGGCTTGCCGGCGACCGTTTTCGCCATCGCCTCGATGCGCGGGCGCCAGGTCGGCAGCGCGGCGATTACGGCGTCGCCCTTCATGTCGTAGCGGGCGCTCTTCCTGATCTCGTCCTGGGCGGCGGTCACGTCATGAACCATGTTGCCGACCACGACGCCGAGCCGGTCCTCGTCAAAGCGACAAAGCTTCATCCTGTTCTCCTTGGGGCACTCTAAATCTGATCAATTTCAACCAGGGCGGCGCCCCTTATTGCGCCCTCTCCCCTTGCGGGAGAGGGCAGTGCAAGACGTTCAACAAAAAGGGCTGGGTGAGGGGGGCGGCCTTCCCCCTCACCCAATCCGTCGTGTTGAACCGCCGAGCAGCCCTCTCCCGCAAGGGGAGAGGGCGCAACAACAAGCGCCACAGCTCAGGCTGACGCAGTAGGCCTAGGTCGTAAGCTGGACCGCCATTCTTGGCAAGCCAACGGCAGCGTCAACCGCAAGCTGCCTGTCGTCCCGGCCGAGCGAAGCGAGAGCCGGGACGACACCTGGTAGGCTTACACGCGTTCCAGGATGTGAAAGCCGCGCACGCGGTCGAGCAGGAAGATCAGCCCGCGCTCGTCCACGAACACGTCGTTGCTCGAAGCCCGGTCCGCGCCCGGCGCCGGATCGGGCAGGAAATGCGCGACCTCGCGCGGCGCGTGCGGGCGGCCGATGTCGATGATGCGCATGCCATGGGCGAACCAGGCGGTCGGGACCTCGGTTCCGGTGATCTTCTCGACCGGCTGATGGCAGGCGGTGGCCCTCGGCTGCGGCGTGCCGTCGAGCGCCTCGACCTGGTAGGTCGCGATCGGCACCGGCCGCTCCTCCATGGTGACGTCGACGATCCAGAGAAAGGCGGGCGGCCCTGGAAACAGGTGGAAGACATCCTCGTCGGCCACCACCAGGATCTTGCGGCCGTTGATCTCGAACGGCACCGGCACCGCGCTGTGGGTCGGGCACGGGAACGGCGGGCTCCAGTCGAGACCGGAGACGAGCTTGGGTTTCGCCATGTCGTCGATGTCGAGGATGACGAAGCCGCCCTGCCAGTAGCTGGTGTAGAGCCGGTTGCCGAACCGCAGCGGATGATGGCAGCGGTGCATGGTGCCCTTCCAGCTCGGCGTCTCGCCGCCCGCGACCCACTGCCCGGGCATCCACCAGCGCCCGACTTCCGTTGGCCGCGCCGGATCGGCTAGGTCGAAGATGCCCATGACGTTGCCGAGGTAGCCTTCGAACGTCGGCGAGCCGTAGAGATAGCGGCCGTCAAAGTCGAACCGGTGCATGCCGTTGCCGGTCGTCTGCCAGCGCGTGATCTCGCGCGGCTTTGCCGGATCGCTCACGTCATAGACCCCGAAGCCGCCGCGCCAGCCGCTGGGCGGCTCGCCCATGGCCTCCTGGTTCACCACCATGACGCCGTTTGCGACCCGGACCTTGTGCGAGTGGGTGCCAGGGGGCATCGCGAGCGCGGCGAGGCGGCGCGGGTTCCTTGGATCGCGCACGTCGAAGATCGAGGTGCCGTGCGGGCTTTCCATGTGGCCCACATAGGCGATGCCCTTCTCGACCACGATCTGGCCGCCCCCCGCGCAGTCGACATGACCGACCTCGCGGATACCCTTTGCCGAGCTCATCCTGTCCCCCTTGTTCACGAAAGCGTCGTGCTACGGTAGCGCGGCAGAAGCCGGCTCAACAATGGAGGAAACCGATGGCAACACGACGCGACATCTTCGGGAAGCTCGCCGCGCTCGGCGGCATTGCGACGCTCGCCGCGACGACGAGCGCCAAGGCGCAGACGCTGCGCAAACGCTTCATCAAGCGCGAGCGGCCGGAACAGTCCGGCTATTCGCTTGCGGTGATCACCGAGGGCGCAGGCCGGACCATCTGGCTCGCCGGGCAGACGGGAGCGACGGACCCCTCGGGCAAGTCGCTCGCCGGCGATTTCGACGCCCAGGTGCGGCAGGTGTTCGCGAACCTCGGGGCAACGCTGGAGGAAGCCGGCGGCAAGCTCTCCGACATGGTGACCATGACGGTGTTCATCACCGATCCGCGCAACCACCCGCGCATGACGGCGATCCGCCGTGAGATCTTTGGCAAGGACTTTCCAGCAAGCGCCTCGATCGCCATTTCGCATCTGGCGAGCCCGAACGCGCTGCTCGAGATCCAGGGCGTCGCGGTCATACCAGCGTAACCGGGCTGCGTCAGCGTGCCCGTGCAATCCGCCCGACCCTCCCTTGCGGCATGGGGGGGCGGGAGCGCATGATTATTCTAATTCGCAACAAAGCTCGCGCGGGCTTTGATTCCCCGCGCTAATCAAGGGAGGTACGCCGTGGCCAAGCGCATCGAGCTCAATGTCAACGGAACGAAGCACACGATCGAGGCGGAGCCGGAGATGCCGCTCCTCTACGCCCTGCGCGACGACCTTGGCATGAAGGATCCGCGCTTCGGCTGCGGGCTCGCGCAATGCGGCGCCTGCACGGTGCTGGTCAACGGCGAGCCGACGCGCTCGTGCGTCACCCCGGTCGATGCGCTCGCCGGCAAGACCATCACGACGCTCTCGGGCATCGGCAACGCCGACAAGCCGCACAAGGTGCAGGCCGCCTTCATCGAGGAGCAGGTTCCGCAATGCGGCTACTGCCTCAACGGCTGGGTCATGACCTCGGTGGCGCTCTTAGAGAAAAATCCGCGTCCGAGCGATGCGCAGATCCGCGAGGCGCTGTCGGGCCTCAAGTGCCGCTGCGGCACCCACGCCAGCATCCTGCGCGCGGTCAAGCGCGCGGCCCAGGCTTGAGGGAGGCATCGATGACCATTCACCTCAATCGTCGCGAGGCGCTCGTCGGGATGGGCGCGCTCGTCGTATCCGTTATGCTTCCAGGCGTGAAGGCCAACGCCGCGATCGCGACGCAGGCCTCGCGCCTCGCGCTCAAGCCTGAGCAGCTTGCGACCTATATCAGCATCAACCAGGACGGCAGCGCGGTCGGCTGGGTCGGCAAGGTCGACATGGGCCAGGGCACGGACATCGGCTGGCTCAAGATGATCGCCGAGGAGCTCGATCTGTCGCCCGAGCGCGTCAGCATGGTGCAAGGCCACACCGACCTCACGGTCGACCAGGGCGGCGCGTCCGGCTCGACCGGCATCTGGCGCGCGGGCGCGGCGCTGCGCAACGCCGCCGCCGAAGCGCGGCGTGTCCTTGTCGAGATGGCGTCGGAGAAGCTGTCCGTGCCGGTTGACCGCCTGACCGTGACCGACGGCGTCGTCAGCGACAAGACCGACGCGGCCAAGAAGGTCTCCTACGGCGAGCTGATCGGGGGCCGTCACTTCGACGTGACGCTCGAATGGAACAAGCATTTCGGCAACGAGCTCCTGGTCACCGGCAAGGCCAAGCCGAAGTCGCCAAGCGAATACAAGACCGTCGGCAAGCCCGGCACGCGGCGGCGCGATATCGCCCCGAAGGTGCTCGGCACGCTCGACTACATGGTGGACGTGAAAGTCCCCGGCATGCTGCACGGACGCGTGATCCGTCCGCCGGTCGCCGGCGCCGTGCCGGTCGCGGTCGACGAGTCCTCCGTGAAGGATATTCCGGGCGTGCAAGTGGTCCGGCAGAAAGGCTTCATCGGGCTGGTCGCACCCAAGGAGTGGGACGCGATCCGGGCGGCGCAGAAGCTCAAGGTCACGTGGTCCGACGTCAAGCCGCCGTTTCCCGACCAGAAAGACCTGTTCGACCACATCCGCAACGCCAAGCCCGTCCATCGCGACGACGAGCAGAACGTCGGCGATGTCGACAAGGCCTTTGCGAGCGCCGCCAGGATCGTCGAGGCGACCTACGAGTGGCCGTTCAACTCCCATGCCTGCATGGCGCCGGCCTGCGGGGTCGCCGACATGCGCGACGGCGAAGCCACGATCTGGACCGGCGGGCAGAAGCCGCATCACTGCCGCGAAGGCATCGCCAAGATGTTCGGTCTGCCCGAGGAGAAGATCAAAGTCGTCGCCATGACCGGCCCCGGCTCCTATGGCCGCAACGACGCCGGCGACGCCACCATGGACGCCGCCGTGCTCTCGAAGGCGGTCGGCAAGCCGGTGCGCGTGCAAGGCATGCGCCACGAGGGCCACGGCTGGGACCCGAAAGCGCCGGCCACCATCCACAAGGCGCGCGCCGCCATCGACAAGGACGGCAAGGTGACCGCGTGGCACTACGAGACCAAGGGCTTCTCGCGGCGCGAGTTCTTCCGCGACGAAGGCTCGCCGGAACGCACGCTCGCGGGCCAGCTCATGGATTGGCCGCTCAAGCCGGTGTGGCTGATCGGTCCGCCGAGCGAGTCCTATGACTTCGAGTCGCGCCGCCTCGCCTCCGAAGCGATCGCGCCGCTGCTCGATCGCGCCTCGCCGCTGCGCACCTCGCATTTCCGCGATCCGCTGGGACCGCAGGTGCATTTCGGCGTCGAGTCGTTCATGGATGAGCTGGCGCTTGCTACCAACACCGATCCGGTCGAGTTCCGCCTGCGCTACCTGAAGCACCCGCGCGACCTCGCGGTGGTCAAGGCGGTGGCCGAGAAAGCCGCGTGGAAGCCGCACGTGGGCCCGAGCAAGCAGGCCAACGGCGACGTGCTCACCGGCCGCGGCATCGCCTATTCGGTGCGCGGGCAGACCCGCGTCGCCGTCATCGCCGAGGTCGAGGTCAACCGCACCACCGGCAAGACCTGGGCGAGGCGCTTCTTCGTGGCGCATGATTGCGGCCAGGTGATCGCGCCCGACCTGTTGCGGCAGACGCTCGAGGGCCAGATCGTGCAGACCGCGAGCCGCGCGCTGCACGAGGAGGTGATGTTCGACAACAAGGGCGTCACCAGCGTGGACTGGACCACCTATCCGATCCTCGACATCAAGGACGCCCCGGAGGCGATCGAGATCGTGCTGATCGACCGGCCCGAGCTGCCGCCGGTCGGCGCCGGCGAAGCCACCTGTCGGCCGACCGCCGCCGCGATCGCCAATGCGATCTTCGATGCCACCGGGATCAGGTTGCGCCGGGCGCCGTTCACGCCCGAGCGACTCAAGGCCGGGATGGCCTAAAGGAGGGCCCATGACCATCAATCGCCGCGAAGCGCTTGCCGGCGCCGGCGCCCTCATGGTGTCGGTCGCGCTGCCAAGGGTGGCGCCTGCCGCCACCCTCTCCTCGCGCCTGCCGCTCAAGCCCGACCAGCTCGCAACCTACATCAGCGTGAACGCCGACGGCAGCGCGGTCGCCTGGATCGGCAAGGTCGACATGGGCCAGGGCACCGACATTGGCTGGGCCATCATGGTCGCCGAAGAGCTCGATCTCGCGGCCGACCGCGTCAGCATCGTGCAGGGCCACACCGACGTCACCATCAACCAGGGCGGCGCCTCCGGCTCGACCGGCATCTGGAAGGGCGGTACCGCACTGCGCAACGCAGCCGCCGAGGCCCGCCGCGTGCTGATCGAGATGGCGGCCGAGCGCCTTGGCGTCCCGGCCGACCGCCTCACGGTCGCGAACGGCGTGGTCAGCGACCAGACCGACGCCGCCAAGACTGTCTCCTACGGCGAGCTGATCGGCGGCCAGCATTTCGACGTGACGCTCGAATGGAACAAGCACTACGGCAATGATCTCGCCATCACCGGCAAGGCCAAGCCGAAGTCGCCCGCCGACTACAAGCTCGTCGGCAGGGCAAGCGTGCGCCGGCGCGACGTGGCGCCGAAGGTGCTCGGCACGCTCGACTACATGGTGGACGTGAAGGTCCCCGGCATGCTGCACGGGCGCATGATCCGTCCGCCGGTCGCGGGCGCCGTGCCGGTCGCGATCGACGAGGCGTCGGTGAAGGACGTTCCTGGCGTCAAGGTGGTCCGGAAGCAGGGCTTCCTCGGCGTCGTCGCTCCCAAGGAGTGGGACGCCATCCGGGCCTCCGAAAAGCTCAAGGTCACCTGGTCGGACACCAAGCCACCGTTCCCGAGCCAGACCGCGCTCTACGAGCACATCCGCAAGGCCGCGGTGGTGCACCGCGACGTCGAGCAGACCGTGGGCGACGTCGAGGCGGTGTTCGCCAAGGCCGCCCGCGTCGTCGAGCACGCCTACGAGTGGCCGTTCCAGTCGCATGCCGGCATGGCGCCCGCCTGCGGGGTCGCCGACGTGCGTGACGGCGAGGTGACGATCTGGTCCGGCACCCAGAAGCCGCACTATGCGGCGCAGGGCGTCGCCAAGATGCTCAACCTGCCGGTCGAGAAGGTGAAGTGCGTGTCGATGACCGGCCCCGGCTCTTACGGCCGCAACGATGCCGGCGACGCCACCATGGACGCCGCCGTGCTCTCACAGGCAGTCGGCAAGCCGGTGCGGGTGCAGGGCATGCGCCACGAGGGCCACGGCTGGGACCCGAAGGCGCCGGCCTCGGTCCATGTCGCGCGCGCGGCGCTCGACCAGAACGGCAAGGTGCTGGCCTTCCAGTTCGAGACCAAGGGCTTCTCGAAGCGCGACCTGTTCACCAACGAAGGCGACCCGGCGCACACCTTGGCCGGCCAGCTCCTGGGCGTGCCGCTCAAGCATACGGCGATCTTCGGGGCGCCCGGCGAGTCCTATGTGTTCGATGCCAAGCGCAAGGCCTCGGAGACGATCGCGCCGCTGCTCGATCGCGGCTCGCCGTTGCGTACCTCGCACATGCGCGACCCGGGCGGACCGCAGACCACGTTCGCGGTCGAGTCGTTCATGGACGAGCTTGCGCTCGCCACCAACACCGATCCGATCGAGTTCCGCCTGCGCTACTTGAAGGATGCACGCGATATCGCGGTGATCAAGGCGGCGGCCGAGAAAGCCGACTGGAAGTCGCATGTAAGGCCGCGCAAGCAGCTCGTCGGCGACGTGTTCGTCGGCCAGGGCATCGGCTACGCCACCCGCGGCGGGACCCGCGTCGCCATCGTGGCCGATGTCGAGGTCAATCGCACGACCGGCAAGGTGTGGGCGCGCCGCTTCACAGTGGCGCACGACTGCGGGCAGATCATCGCGCCCGACCTGGTGCGCCAATGCATCGAAGGCAATATCGTGCAGAGCGCGAGCCGCGCGCTCTGGGAAGAGGTGAAGTTCAACAGCCAGAGCGTCACCAGCGTCGACTGGAAGACCTACCCGATCCTCGACATGACCGAGGCGCCGGAGACAATCGACATCGTGCTGATCGACCATCCCGAGCGCCCGCCGACCGGCGCCGGCGAAGGCGCCACGCGGCCGACCGCGGGCGCGCTCGCCAACGCGATCTTCGACGCGACGGGCATCAGACTGCGGCAGGCGCCGTTCACGCCCGATCGGCTGAAGGGCGGGCTGGCTTAGAATCCGACAGCACCTCTCCGGCCTCATCCTGAGGAGGGCGCACGCAACTGCGTGCGCCCGTCTCGAAGGATGCGGCCGGCCCGACAGCGGCGGCCTCGTGCTTCGAGACGCCCGCCCTCGCCCTTCGGACGACGGCGGGCTCCTCAGCATGAGGCCGATTGAGTCAGAGGATGCGGCTTCAATATTGCCTCAAAACTTCACGCGGTCCGCGCCCTTCAAGCCCAGCATCTGTCGCGCCTCCGCGGGCGTCGCGACTTGATAGCCCAGCTCCTCGACGATGCGGCGGATCTTCGCCACCTGCTCGGCGTTGCTCGCCGCGAGCTTGCCGGGTCCGATGTAGAGCGAATCCTCGAGCCCGACGCGGACATTGCCGCCCAGCATCGCGGCGTTGGTGCAGAAATTGAACTGGTGACGGCCGCCGGCCAGCACCGACCACAGATAGTCGTTGCCGAACAGCCGGTCGGCGGTGCGCTTCATGAACATGAGATTGTCCATGTCGGGACCGATGCCGCCCAGAATCCCGTAGATCAGCTGCAGGAACACCGGCGGCTTGAACAGGCCCTTGTCAATGCAATGGGCGAGATTGTAGAGGTGCCCGGTGTCGTAGCACTCGTGCTCGAATTTCACGCCATGTCCTTCGCCCAGCGTCTTGGCGATGCGCTCGATGTCGCGGAAGGTATTGCGGAAAATGTTCTGGTCGGAGTTGAGAAGGTAGCTTTCCTCCCAGTCGTATTTCCAATTCTTGTAGCGCTTCGCCATCGGGTAGAGCGCGAAGTTCATCGAGCCCATGTTGAGCGAGCACATTTCGGGCGAGAAGGCCTCGGCCGCTGCGATCCGCTCGTCGACCGTCATCAGTGCGTTGCCGCCGGTCGTGATGTTGATGACGGCGTCGCTGCCCTGCTTGATCCGCGGCAGGAACTGCCGGAAAATTTCGGGGTCGGGCGACGGCCTGCCGTCCTTGGGATCACGCGCGTGCAGGTGCAGGATCGTGGCGCCAGCCTTGGCGGCGTCGATCGACTGGGTGGCGATCTGGTCGGGCGTGATCGGCAGCGCATCCGACATGGTCGGCGTGTGGATCGAGCCGGTGATGGCGCAGGTGATGACGACCTTGTTGGCGAGCTGGGGCATCGACGTCTCCTTTTAAGCAGTCTTAGCTGGGCCGTCTGGCGGGGCGCCACGATCCGCGAGGACGACGCGCCGTTCAAGGGGGAAAAGCTGCCAGCCGAAGCGCTCGACAACGAGCCCCCAGAGCCCTTTCGGCGCCTTGAGCATGACCACGATCGCGACCAGGCCCAGCATGATCAGGTAGATGGTACCGAGATCAGCCAGGAACTGACGCAGCAGGAAGAACACGAGCGTGCCGACGATCGGCCCCTCGATGCGGCCGATGCCGCCGATCACGGTGATGAAGATCACGAAAGCGGTCCAGTCGTTGACGCTGAAGGCTGAATCCGGCGAGATGCGCAGCTTCTGCAGGAAGATCAACGCGCCCACCATAGCGGTGCCGAGCGCGGTGATGACATAGACGATGAGCTTGACGCGGGTGACATTGACGCCGTTGCTTTGAGCGGCAAGCTCGTTGTCGCGGATCGCCCGCAGCGCCAGGCCGTAGCGCGAGCGCAGCAGGAGCACGATCGCGACGAGGATCGCAACCATCAGCGCGAGCGCGAACCAGTAGATCAAGAACTCGCGCATCTGGCGGCTTGCGGCGATAGACGTCACGACGCCGACCGGCAGGCTGGTGCCGGAGCCACCGCCCAGCACCGACACCTGCGAGGCGAGGAGCCGAAACACTTCGGCGACGATCCAGGTGCCGATCGCGAAATAGTGCCCGCGCAGCCGGAAGATCAGCGCCGCGACCGGCAGCGAGAGCAAGGCCGCCACGATGCCGGCGAGCGGGATCGCGACGAGCGGCGGCACGCCGAACAGGATCGTGAGCGCGAACAGAAGATAAGCGCCGAGCCCGACATAGGCCTGCTGGCCGACCGAGACGAGCCCGGCATAGCCAGCGAGCAGGTTCCACAGGCTCGCGAGCGCCACATAGGCGAAGATTTCGGCAAGGAGCCGCAGGTCGTCGCGACCACCCCAGAGCGGCGCAGCCGCGAGCCCAATGAGCGTCGCCGCCACGATCGCGAGGGTGGCCCAGGCCGAGCGATCGGAAAAGCGCACGTTCATCCCTGCACCTTCGGGAACAGGCCCTGCGGACGGATCGCAAGCACGATGAGAAACGCGAGGTGGCCGGCAAGGATCTGCCAGCCGGGATCGAGCTTGGCGCCGATCGCCTGCGCGACACCGAGCATAATGCCGCCGGCGAGCGTGCCCCACAGGCTGCCGAGCCCGCCGATGATCACCGCCTCGAAGCCGAAGATCAGCCGCGCCGGCCCGGTCGCCGGATCGAAATTGGCGCGCACCGCAAGCAGCACGCCCGCGACCGCGACCACCGCCAGCGAGAGTGCCATCGCGAGCGCGAAGACGTGGCGGTTGTCGAGCCCCATGAGCTGCGCCACCGCGGGATCGTCCGCGGTCGCCCGGAAGGCACGCCCGAGCGCAGTCCGATAGAAGATGACCTGCAAGCCCGCGATCACGACAACGGCGAGCGCGAACTGCAGGAGCGGCAGCACGCCGATGTTGATGCCTTCGACCACGCGCAGGCTCGCGACCTCGATGGCGCCCGCCTGCAGCTTCTGGGGATCGGCGGTGAAAAGCTCCTGCAGGGTGTTCTGGATGATCACAGACAAGCCAAACGTCACCAGCAGCGGCGGCAGGAGGTCGTCGCCCAGCGTCCGGTTGAGCACGAACCATTGCAGCGCATAGCCGATCGCGGCCATCAAGGGCACCACGACGAGCATGGCGGTGAGCGGACCGACGCCGAGCGTCTGCGTCGTCACCAGCGCGAGATAGGCGGCCAGCACGATGAGATCGCCATGCGCGATGTTGACGAGCCGCATCACGCCGAAGATCAGCGATAGCCCGGCCGCAAACATGGCGTAGAGCCCGCCGACCAGCACGCCCTGCACGATGACGTTGATCCAGTCGGTCATGCGGGCACCCCACTCGCCACGTCATGCCCGCGCTTGTCGCGGGCATCCACGTCTTTCTTTGTCGCCGCCACAAGCAAGACGTGGATGGCCGGGACAAGCCCGGCCATGACGTCGAGTGGTGTAGCTCTATCCGCCACATCACACCCCGAAATACGCCGCCGAGATCGCCTCGCGCGTGAGCCCTGCGGCGGCACCTGCGAGCGCCACGCGGCCCTCCTGCAGGCAATACACATGCGAGGCCGCCTTGAGCGCCTGCACGATGTCCTGCTCGACGATGACGAGCGACAGCCCCTCGGCCAGGAGCGCCGGCAGCCGCGCATAGATCTCGCGCACCACGATCGGCGCAAGCCCGAGGCTCACCTCGTCGCACAGAAGGAGCGTCGGGTTCGACATCAGGGCGCGGCCGATCGCGGCCATCTGCTGCTGGCCGCCCGAGAGCGCGGTGGCAGGCATGTGGCGGCGCTCGGCCAGCACCGGAAACAGCTCGTAGATGCGCGCGAGCGTCCATGGCCCCGGCCGCCCACCCTGCCCGCCGATCAGAAGATTTTCCTCAACCGTGAGCGAGGGAAACAGCCGCCTGCCCTCCGGCACCAGGGCGATGCCGCTGCGCGCCACCGCGTGCGCCGCAAGGCCGCCGATCGGCGCACCATCGAAGAGGATTGCATCAGGCCGCGCGCGCATCAGGCCGGCGATGGACTTGAGCAGCGTGCTCTTGCCGGCGCCGTTCGCGCCGATGACGGCCACCGCCTGCCCGCGCGCAACACCGATCGAGACGCCGAACAGCGCCTGGAAGTCGCCATAATGCGCGTCGAGCGCGCGCACGCTGAGGAGCGGCTCAGGCATCGGCCGGCATCCCCATGTAGATGTCTTGGACCGCCGCGCTCCTGATCACGGCCTGCGGCTCGCCTTGCGCGATGAAGCCGCCATTGTGCAGCACCACCAGGCGATCCACGACCGCGAGAAGCGCATGCACGACGTGCTCGATCCAGATGATCGACACGCCCTCGGCTCGCACCGCCTTGATCAGATCGACCAGCGCCACGCATTCATGCTCGGTCAGCCCGCCCGCGACTTCGTCAAGGAGCAGCACGCGCGGCGAGGTCGCGAGCGCACGCGCTAGCTCGAGCCGCTTGCGGTCGATCAGCGTGAGCGCGCCGGCGTAGCGGTTGGCCTTGTCGGCGAGGCCGCAGCGCTCGAGCAGGTCCAGACAGCGGCCATAAGCGTCTCGCTCGCGCTTAACACTGCGCAGACTGCGTGAGCTTGTCTGCGTGCCTCCACCGAAGGCCGCAGCGACCACCAGATTCTCGAACACCGTCATGCCGCCGAACGGCTGCGGGATCTGGAACGAGCGCGCAATGCCCAGCGCGCAGCGGCGCGGCGGCGGCAGGCGCGTAATGTCGGTGCCATCAAGCAACACGCGGCCAGCGTCGGCCGCGATCGTTCCGGTCATGATGCCGAACAGCGTGGTCTTGCCGGCGCCGTTCGGCCCGATGATGCCGAGCGCCTCGCCCGGCGCGAGCGCAAGATCGAGCCCGTCGGCGATGACGACGGCGCCGAAGCGCTTGGAGATGTTGTCGAGGGCGAGGATGGGGGGCATGACTATCAAACAAACTCAGTGTCGTCCCCGCGCAAGCGGGGACGACAGCAACGAACGCATCGACGCTACGACAACAATTCCAACTTCCCGCTCACCGGAATATTCCGCGCAGTCTCGTTCTGGGTGATGACGAGGTCGAACGCGTTGCCCTTGCGCTGCCACTGGCCGGAGACGAGTGGCGTCTTGGAGACATTCTTGACCGGTCCGCTGCCCCAGCGCACCGGCCCGACGATTGAATTGTAGTTCGTCGCCGTGATCGCCTCCAGGATCGACTTCGGATCGCCGAGATTGCGCGCGCGCTTGAGCACGTCGATCGCCACCTCGAACAGCGCGTGCTTGAAGCCTATTGGCTGCGTCCAGGGCCGCTGCGTCGCACTCGTATAGGCATCGGTCAATTCGCGCGCGCTTTGGCCGGTCAGCCCCGACTTGAACGGATGGTTCGGCGTCCACCAGATCTCGGTGGTGAGCCCGTTGCCGCGGGCGCCGAGCGAGTTGATGACGGAGGGGAACAACAGCGCCTTGCCGATGGTGACGATCTTCGGCCGGAAGCCCTGCTGCGCCGCCTGCGACCAGAAGGTCGCAAAGTCGGGCGGGATCATGTTGCCGGTCACGATCTCGGCACCGGCGCTCCTGAACGCTGAAATCTGCGAGGTGAAGTCGTTGTTGACTGGCTGGTAGCGGCCCGGATCGATCAGCTTGTAGCCAGCGGCAGCGAGCGGCTTCGGCAGGCCGCGCTCGGCGTCGCCCCAGGCGTTGCCGTCGGCATCATTGGGAAACAGGCCGCCCACGACCTTGTTGGTCGGCGCGCTGTTCCAGAGCGCGAGGAACGCCGCGATCACGTCCTCGAGCCCCCAGAAGAAATGATAGGTCCAGGTGAAGCCCTTGGCCGGATCGCCCTTGCGGCCGAAGAAATAGGGCTGCCATGGGCAGTCAGTGGTGACGCATGGCACCTCGTTCACCTCGGCCTGGTCGGCAACCGGATTGGTGGTGTCGGGCGTGCTTGCGGCGACGATCAGATCGACCTTGTCGCGCAGGATCAATTCGGCCGCGACCTCGGACGCGCGCGAGGTGCTCGACTGGCTGTCCTTGGAGATGATCTGGACCGGATAGGTGCGCCCGCCGTTGCTGATGCCT
This sequence comes from Xanthobacteraceae bacterium, assembly GCA_036845065.1. Classification (GTDB taxonomy): domain Bacteria; phylum Pseudomonadota; class Alphaproteobacteria; order Rhizobiales; family Xanthobacteraceae; genus VAZQ01. Next base: position 23,823 of record DAIUEP010000004.1, read on the forward strand.
TTCTCGACCAGCTTCTGAATCTGATCGAGGATGTAGGGGTCGGCCTCGCCGAACGGCGCGATCGGGCCGGTGCGCGGGCTCACATGCCCGATCTTGATCACGCGCGACTGCGCGTTGACCGGAATGACATTGAGGATTGCAGGCGCGGCAAGCGCGCCGAAGCCGGCCTTGACCAGCGTGCGGCGATCGATTGCGCGTTCACGGACGGGCGTCTTAAGGGCCACTGGCGCCTCCCTTTGGCGGATCACTTCGGATACAAGCGGCATCGAATTATAGCTGATCGTTCAGAAGGTTGTCGTCCCCATTGCGGAGACGCTTTCGGACCACCCCGCGATCGAGCCTGCGCCATCGCCCGAATGGGCGACGGACGTCTTGCAACTCCGGCGCCGAGAAATTGCCAGCCTGTTGCGCGGGCGATACAGCGATCCCGACCCGTCGATGGTATGCACGTGCGGTCTTGTGCAGTCTGCCGTTGCGTGTCTGGGGGGATAGTCATGCGTCCATTTGTGTCGATTCTTTTCGTAGCGTTCGCAATATCGGGATGCGCCACAACACCTCGTTTCGAAAAAGTCACTGGTGTCACCCCTAAGTCCATTGTTGACGTCATCGAGTGCGAGCTCATCGCCGCCAAGAAGAAGAACACGCTCAAGGTTGCAAGAGAGGAAAGCCTCAAGAGGATGGGCAAGTTGCCCAGGACCCATCCCGTTCGGGACCTGCGGAAGTTTCAGGCTGTCGCGGAGCTCACTCTTCAGGTTGACGAGCAAGCGACACTGGCCCCGTCCTTCACTCATACGGACATCGTTTCAAAGACCTTCACGCGCATCTTTGATTGGGGCGTGAAGTTCGATTCCCAATCTCACCGGGTGTACAGCGAAACAGTCGCGTTCAGTATCGCGGCAATGTCGGACGACAAGAATAGCTGCGAGCAACGTCGGGCAGGGATTTCATTGAATGGAAAGCTGGGTATCGAAGAGGTTGTCGATATGGCCTTTGGCTCGATCGACCCCGACGATCAAGGGATCGATCTACCCGAGACTCCGGCCGAAGGCGGGGATGGCATCGGGCGCAAAGGCGGCGGGTCCAAGGCCGCATTTGGCACCTCGCTCGAGTTCAGCGTCTTGGGCGCAATCACGGCGACCGGGCCGACCTGGACCTTGGTCAATTTCAAAGGACCCGGGAGGCTCTTTGCCACTCAGCGTAGCGACACCCACAAGGTCACGATCTCCTTTGGTCGCACGAAGCAGGACGCAATGATTCAGAACCTTCTCATCAACAACGAAACCCTGCCCTCGTCGATTTCGAGGAAACTTCAGCTTCAGCTGCAATAGCTTGCCAGCGCGCCGCCATCTCAGACCTTCGGTCTGCGATGGATAAAGGATTCGGACGCGGCGCTCTAATCGCTCTCGCGTGCCTTCTTGAGGTGTGCCACCACCTTGGCGCGCAGCGCGAGCTGATCCTCATGGCTCCACCGGCGAAAGCCCTCGCCGGTCTTGAAGCCGAGCTTGCCGTCGGCCACCAGCTTCTCGAGATAAGGCGATGGACCCGGGCGGCTTTCGATGTCGGGCAGCACGGTCTTGTGGATGGCAAGCGTCAGATCGGTGCCGACAAGGTCGGCGTTCTCGAGCGGCCCGAGCACCGCGAGGCGACGGCCGAAGGCGGCCTTGATCACGGTGTCGACCGTCTCGGCGTCGCAGATGCCACGCTCGACCAGCGAAATGGCCTCACGCCAGAGCGCATGCTGCAGGCGGTTGCCGATGAAGCCCGGCACGTCCTTCTTCACATGCGCCGGCTGCTTGCCTGCCGTCCGATGCAGCATCATGGTCCATTCGATGGTGTGCTCCGAGGTCCACTGCGTCCCGATCACCTCGACCAGCGGCACCAGGTAGGGCGGATTCCACCAATGAGTGCCGAGCGCGCGCTCGCGGCGCTCGAGGCCCCTCATGATGGCGGTGATCGGGATCACCGAGGTATTGCTGGCCAGGATCGTATAGGGCCGCACATGCCGCTCGACCTCGGCAAACAGCTTCTGCTTCAGGCTCAAGTCCTCCGACACGGCTTCGACCACGTAGTCGGCGTCGCGCACGGTCTGGGCCAGATCGGGAAGCGGCGTCACCCGATCAACCGCCTTCTCGTCATCGCCGAGGTCGCGCAGGTTCGTGCTGATGCGCGCCTTCACGGTATCGAGATTGGCGTGAAAGGAATCGGTGATCGTGACGTGATGGCCGGCGAGCGCAAACACCTGCGCGATGCCGTGGCCCATGAGGCCGGCGCCGATGACGGCGATGCGGGCCTTGGCCATCGTCATCCCGCCGTATAGCCGCCGTCGGCGTAGAGGATGTGGCCGGTGTAGAAGTCCGACGCTTTCGACGCGAGGAAGAGGAGCGGCCCCGCAAGGTCGGACGGCTCGCCGAGGCGCCCTTTCGGCACGCGCGCGATGAAGCCCTTGCGCACCGCGGTCGAGCGCTCGTTGTCCTCGTACATCCAGGCGGTCAGGGGCGAGCGGAACACGGTCGGCGCGATGGCGTTGACGGTGATGCCGGTGTCGCCCCATTCGCAGCCGAGCGCCTTGGTGACGCCGTCGATCGCGGACTTCGAGGCGCAATAGGCGGTGTAGCCGGCCGGATGGCCGAGCAATCCGCGCGCCGACGACATGAACACGACCTTGCCGCCACGGCCTTGCGCCAGCATCTGCTTGCCGGCCGCGCGCGCCATCAGCCAGGACTGGGTGACGTTCACGTCCATGACTTCCATGAACGTCTCAGGGCTCTGGTCGACGATTTTCGACACCTTGTTGATGCCGGACGCCAGCACCAGGATGTCGACGCCGCCGAACCGCTTGACCGCAGCCTCGACGATCTTGTTGCAATTGGCCGCCGAGCTCGGCCGCAGGTTCACGGCCTCGGTCTTGGCGCCGAGCCCTTCGCATTCGGCAACGACCGCCTTGAGCGCATCGCCGCCGCCAGCGGCAAGCACCAGATTGCAGCCGGCGCCGGCGAGCACCTTGGCGGCGAGCGCCCCGAACGCGCCGGAGGCGCCGGTCACGATCGCGGTCTTGCCGCGCACGTCGAACAGGGAGAGCGGATTCTTCAGGAAGTCTTCGGACATGTTGGACTCACAACTTGCGGGAACCTTTCTCCGTCACCCTGAGGCGCGACCCCGGCCTCTTGAGCCGGGGGAGCCTCGAAGGGCGACGGCCTGGGCCGTTCATCCTTCGAGGCCCTCGCCATAGCGCGTCGAAGACGCGCGTAGACGCGCTTGAGGCTCGGGCGCCTCAGGATGACGGATCATAGGCTATTTCACCGGCGCGACCGCGACCACGATCGTGCAGACTTCGTTGCCCCGGTTGACGATCTCGCGCATCTCGTTCGAGCCGATGACGCAGGAATCGTTCTTTCTCAGCACGGTTTCCTTGCCATCCACGATGACGGTCAATTCGCCCGCCAGCACGAAGTAGACCTTCTCGGGCGGCGAGGCGTCGGGGCCGGCACCGCCGCCGGGCAGGAAATGCGACAACCCCACGATCAGCGACTGGGTGCCGCCCGCCTCCGCCCCGAACAGGCGCAGCGGCAGGCAGCCGCGATGATTGGGAGCCTCGTAAGGCTTCGCTTCAGCAAAGCGCTTGACCTGCATCAGAACGTCTCCCCCCTATCGATCCGGAATGTGCCCTTCGGGTCCACGATCGCGACCAGGCGCACGATGCAGCCGTCGCCGCGCTCCCAGTTCCACGGGAAGAACGCGAAGGTGCAGCGCTTGCCGGTGACCTTGTCGAGCTCGCCGCCGACATTCTCGATGCCGAGGATGCCGTTCTTGAACAGAATGCGGTGCACCGGCTCCCACTCCGGGAAATCGTCCTTCCAGTCGCGGCCGCCCGACCACTTCTTGTATTCCTCGGCGAGGTGCGGATGCAGCGGCCCGTTGCGCTGCGGCCCGATCGCGGTCGCGAGCGGATGGTCGTTGGCCTGGGTGTCGTGGCCGATGCACTTGACCTTCTTCTCCACGAACCATTCGCCTGCCGATTTCACGAAGCCGGGCGCGTAGCAGAAGTAGTCCTCGCTGTCCTCGTACTTGTGGTGCCAGCCGGTATTGACCAGCACGACATCGCGCGGGCGCACCACCTTGCCGGCCGCCTTCTCGAGATCGTCGTAGGTGATCGGCTCCCATTTCTCCTTGGGGATCGAGACCACGATGCCCGACCCGAAGAAATGCGGCAGCGGCACCTCGTCGATGAACGGCGTGCCCTGCACCACATGCGCGGGCGCGTCGATATGCGTGGTGTTGTGCATCGAGGTCGTGATGCGCTGCGACAGCACGCCCGACTTGGCGTGATAGTGGATGCGCTCGATCTTGACGTCCTCGAAATAGGGCCAGTTCGGGGACTGATAGCCGAACCGATGTGACAGATTATAAAATTCCAGCCCCATGCTGTTGTTGTGGTTTTCTTCAAACATCACCCCGCGAATCGTCGTCGCCACAGAAGGCTCTCCTTTCGACCAAGCGTCTCTCAACCCGCATCTGCGCGCATGCCTAGCATTGCGGATATCCCTTTGTATCCAATATCGGATATAGGGTACAGAGCGCGGCGGCCCGCAACGTCCGAGTTCATGCATGGTCAGGAAAATCGCCCTGGAAGAGCACTTCCTGTGTCCCGGCTTCGAGGACTACTGGAAGACCACTGTCGGCAATGTCGAGCCGACCATCTACCGGCAGGTCATGTCCAGCCTGCGGGACTTTGGCGAGCACCGGCTTGGCCAGATGGACCAGGCCGGGATCGAGCGCGCCGTCCTGTCGCTCGCGGGCCCCGGCGTGCAGATCGAGACCGGCACCGCCACCGCCTGCCGGAAGGCGAAGGAATGCAACGACTTTCTGGCCAGGGAAATCCAGAAGCGGCCGGACCGCTATTCCGGCTTCGGGCATGTCCCGCTGCAGGACCCGGCCGTGGCCGCCGACGAGCTCGAGCGCTGCGTGCGCGAGCTCGGCTTCTGCGGCATCATGATCAACGGCCACAGCAACGGGGTCTACCTCGATCACCCCTCGCTCTATCCGTTCTGGGAGCGCGCCGAAGCGCTGAACGCTCCCATTTATCTGCATCCCGCCGACCCGGTCACGCCGGCGCCCGTGCTGGAGGGCCATCCGGGGCTCCGCCGCGCCACCTGGGAATGGACCTTCGAGACCGGGTCGCACGCGCTGCGGCTCGTGTTCGGCGGCATCTTCGACCGCTTCCCGCGCGCCACCCTGGTGCTCGGCCATATGGGCGAGACGCTGCCCTTCCTGCTCTGGCGCTTCGACAGCCGTGCCAAGCTCTACGGGGTCAAGTTCCCGAAATCGCCCTCGCAATACATCAAGGACAACATCGTGGTGACCACGTCAGGCATGTGCTCGCCCGAGCCGCTCGCCTGCACCATCAGCGCGCTTGGGCACGAGCACGTGATGTTCGCCAGCGACTTTCCGTTTGAACAGGCGACGGAAGCGGCCGAATTCATCGACACAGCGCCCCTCGCCGCCGAGGTGCGGGACGATATCTGCTACAACAACGCGGCCCGGTTCTTCGGCTTGCGCACGACAAGGAAGGTCTCATGAGCACGGAACGCATCACCACCGCCATATCGGATCAGGAGCTGGAGCGGCGCTGGCGGGCGACCCGCAAGGAGATGAGCGAGCGCAAGATCGACGCGCTCGTCATGCAGAACGCCAACGACTGGCTCGGCGGCTACGTCAAGTGGTTCACCGACATCCCGGCGACCAACGGCTATCCCAAGACCGTGATCTTCCACGCCGGCGAGCCGATGACGCTGATCGAGATGGGCGGCTTCGGCGCCGTGCGCAGCCTCAAGGGCGAGGACAAGATCCACCGCGGGATCGACCAGGTGATCGGCTCGCCTTCCTTCCTGGCCGTCAACTACACCGACAACTACCATGCCGACTGCGCGCTCCCGCTGCTCAAGACGCGCGGCTACCGCACCATCGGGCTGGTCGGGCCGGGCAGCATGCCGCATGCGTTCGTCACGCGGCTCAAGGAGGGCCTCCCGGGCGCGACCTTCGTGGACGCGACCGAATTCGTCGACCACCTCAAGGCGATCAAGAGCCCGGAGGAGATTGGGCTGATCAGGCGCTGCTGCGAGATGCAGGACGCGATCTTCGCCAAGGTCGTGAGCAGCATCAAACCGGGCATGCGCGACATCGACGTGACCGCGCTCGCGCAACACGAGGGCCAGGTGCGGGGCAGCGAGCAAGGCATCTTCCTGGGCTCGTCCGCACCGCTGGGGCAGCCGGCGCGCTTTGCGCCGCGCCATTTCCAGGGCCGCACACTCAAGGCCGGCGACCACCTCGTGCTCTTGATCGAGAACAACGGCCCCGGCGGCTTCTTCGCCGAGATCGCCCGCACCATCGTGCTCGGCAAGGCCTCGAACGAGGTGATCGACGCCTTCGAGGCGATGCGGGAGGCGCAGGACTACACGCTGGCGATGATGAAGCCCGGCGCATCCTGCCGCGACATCGCCAACGCGCACGACGCCTACATGACGAAGCACGGCTTCCCACCGGAGATCCGCCTCTACGCCCACAGCCAGGGCTACGACATGGTTGAGCGCCCGATGCTCCGGGCCGACGAGACCATGCCGATTGAGGCCAACATGAATTTCGCGGTCCACCCGGGCTATGACACCGCCACGATGTGGACCACAATCTGCGACAATTACATGGTCGAAGCGAACGGCGTCGGCCCGTGCATGCATAAGACGGAGAAGAAGGTTTTCGAGGTAGGCTGAGGCCCATCAATCGTCATGGCCGGGCATAGCGCGTTGAAGACGCGCGCAAACGCGCTAATGTCCCGGCCATCCGCATCTTGCGCGCATCGAGAAAGACGTGGATGCCCGGCACAGGGCCGGGCATGACAGGCAAGACATCACGCTTGGCAGTCAATTGAAGAATACGTCCATGCACCGCCTGCTCATCCTGCTGACGCTCCCGCAAGACGTTCGCGACTTCTAC
>DAIUEP010000004.1:30909-32147 GCA_036845065.1 Xanthobacteraceae bacterium
CATGCACCGCCTGCTCATCCTGCTGACGCTCCCGCAAGACGTTCGCGACTTCTACGCCGCGCGGCTGCGCCAGCGTTTTCCCCAATTGCAGATCGACATCGTCGACCATTTCTCCAAGGCGGCGCCGTTCATGCCGGAGACCGACATCCTGCTGTCATTCGGGCCGATGCTGCGCGACGACGTCTTCGAACACGCCGGCAAGCTGAAATGGATCCAGGCGCTCGGCACCGGCGTCGACGGCGTCATCGACCAGCCGTCGCTACGCCCGGACGTGATCATCACCAACATCCGCGGCATCCACGGCGAGCCGGTGTCGGAGGCCGCGATCATGGGCATGCTGGCGCTGAGCCGGCGGCTGCCTGACAGCGTGCGCTACCAGGACAAGCAGAGCTGGACGCGCTGGGCGCCGCGGCTGGTCGACGGCAAGACCGTCGGCATCTACGGCGTCGGCCTGATCGCCGAGGCGCTAGCGCCGCGCTGCGCGGCGCTCGACATGACCGTCATCGGCTTCACCTCGACCAAGCGCGACCTGCCCGGCTTCGACCGCATGTATCTGCGCAGCGAGCTCCTCAAGGTCGCGCGCGAGCTCGACTATCTCGTTCTGCTCGTGCCTTATTCGGAAGAGACCCATCACTGCATCGACGCGCGCGTCTTCGCCGCCATGAAGCCGTCGAGCTATCTCATCAATCTCGCGCGCGGCGGGATCGTGGACGAGGCGGCGATGATCGAGGCGCTCGACAAGGGCCAGATCGCGGGCGCGGCGCTCGACGTGTTCCAGGAGGAGCCGCTGCCGCCGGAACACCCGCTGTGGACCACCAAGAACGTGATCATCACGCCGCACCTTGGCGGCTTCTGCGATGTCTATGCCGAGCGGGCATTGCCCACGATCGAGCACAACATGACCTGCTTCCTGCGCGGCGACATCGACGATATGGTGAACATCGTCCGCAAGTAACTGAAAGCGCAGATATGCGGCGTCCAAAGATCACGCCGATCGGGCGAAAGCCGGCGAAGACGAAAGCGGCGCCGGACTTCGCGCCGCCACCGCCGCCCGAGGCGTTTGGCAAAGCGACAACCATGAAGGCGGACGACCAGGGTCCGAAAAGCGGCTTCTCCCTCCACGACCTGTTCGCCCAGCAGGCGCGCACGATGCTCGACCGCACCGACCTCGACGAGGAGCAGAAGCAGAACGTCCTCATCGCCATGAGCTGCCCGTGCTGCGGCGCCGGCGGAATGTC
>DAIUEP010000004.1:32247-35542 GCA_036845065.1 Xanthobacteraceae bacterium
GTCCTCGCTTTCGCGGGGACGACGCTAAGTGTGTTGGCCGCGGGGACGACGCCGAGCGTGTTGCCCAGCCCGCACTACGGCTTCGGCAGGAACTCTTCCGTGATATGCCGCCGGATGTCCTTGGGCTCGCTCGGCAGGAGCTCGAGGTCGACGAAGGAACGGCTCAAGGTCGCGAGCGCCTTGTCGTCGAATTTGCCGTCGGTCGAGAACACCGGCATCAGCTTGTCGTAGGTCGGGCTCGCGATCTCCTCCGGCAGCTCCAGCACCGCGATCGCGGTCTTGACGGTCTCGCCCTTGTTGGCGCGCATGAACGCGATGGTGTCGAACCAGGCGGCATTGAAGCGCCGCACCGCGTCGGGCTTGCCGGCGATCAGCTTGTTCGAGGCGTAGATGATGTGGGTGTGAAAATCCCGCACCAGGTCGCCGAAGCCGAGCAGGATCTTGCCCTCGCCCGCCTGCACAGCCCGCAGCGCGAAGGTGATATCGGTCACCATGCCGTCGATCTGTCCGGTCTTGATCGATGCCAGCGAGGTGCGCGGCGGCGAGCCGACGAGCTCGATGCCACGGGCGCCCCAGCCCTGCTGGCGCGACAGCTCGACGGCAAGCCAGCCGGTGAGCGAGCGCGCCGAGGAGACGCCGATCTTGCGGCCCTTGAGGTCGGTGGCAGTCTTGATGACGTCACCCGGCCGCACCAGCAGCATGAGATAGACCGGCGGGCCGAACGGCATGGCGACGCCCTTCACCGGCGCGCCCCGCTCCAGGAGCGCCAGCTCAGGACCCGCACTGACACCCATATCGATGCTCTCGGCCGCCAGCGCCTGCTGCAGCCGCGCGCCGCCGCCGAACGCGGTGATTTCGACGTCGAGGCCGTACCGCTTGAAGATGCCCTGGCGGACGCCAACGTCGAGCGGCAGGAACGCGAACGCTTCCGCCACCGCCTTGCCGACGCGCAGCTTCTCCTGCGCAGCGGCCTGTGCGCCGAGCGACACAAGTGCCGCGACGCAAGCCGCAGCAATGACCGACCACCATCTCGACCCGCGCATCATCATGGCTCCGCTCCGTATGCGATTGTTCCCCGAGCGCGAGGCATTGACAAGCAACTAGTGCCGCCGATTTGAAGTTCCTACACCACTTGCCGCAAACTCGGTTAGGAACTTCAAATCGAAAAGCGGCACTAGAATCATAGAGTTGCTAGTGCCCCTTTGTTTCCGAAGTTCGTGTCAGAGGGGTGCTGCGACGACTCACGAACTTCGGAAACGGGGCACTAGCGCGCGCCACCGACCGCGATCACGAGGTTGCCGTAGGCGTCGACCTCGCAGGCGTCGCCCGGCATCAGCACGGTGGTCGAGGCATGTTCCTCGATCAGCGCCGGGCCGGTGATCCGGTTGCCGGCGAGCAGCGCCGCGCGCCGCAACGTCGGCGTCGACTCAAAGGCATCGCCGAAATAGACCGGCCGCTTGCCGCTCAATGCCGCGGCCGGCGGCTTGCGCTGCCCGCTGCTGATGGTCGCCTGCGGGGGCTTGCGCATGACGCCCGTGACGGTGCTGCGCAGGCTGACGATCTCGGCGCGCTCCTGCGGCGCCGAGGTGCCGTAGCGCAGCTCATGCATGGCGTCGAACAGCCGCTTGATGGCGTCGCGGTCGCGCTTCTTGAAGACGCCGAGCGGCAGGTCGACCGTGACGGCGTGCTCCTGCCCCACATAGCGCATATCGGCGGCACGCCGCACCGTGACCGTCTGCGGCTTCACCGACGCGTTGGCAATCGCGGCCCGGCCTTCGTCCTCGAGCGCACCGTAGAGCGCCTCGATCTTGTCGAACGGCGCCTCTTCGAGCCGCGTCAGGAACGTGCGCACGTAATCGTAGCGCAGGTCCGAGAACAGCATGCCGAACGCCGAGAACACGCCCGGAGCCCCTGGAATGATCACCTTGCGGATGCCAATCTCGCGCGCGACCTCGACCGCGTGCAGCGGGCCTGCCCCGCCATAGGCGACCAGCGCAAAGTCACCGGCGTCGAAGCCGCGCTCGGTGGTGACGCCCTTGACCGCGTACGACATCGCGGTCGCCGCGATGCGCAGGATGCCATCAGCGACAGCGGTGACGTCCATGCCGAGCGGCTTCGCCACGCGCGCGAGCGCGGCTTCCGCGGCCTTGACGTCGAGCGGCATCTCGCCGCCGAGAAACCGATCGGCCCCGAGCCGACCGAGCATGAGATTGGCGTCGGTGACGGTCGGCTCCGTCCCGCCGAGGCCGTAGCAGGCGGGCCCGGGCGCCGCGCCCGCGCTCAGCGGCCCGACCCGCAGGCCGCCCTCGACCACGCGCGCGATCGAGCCGCCGCCGGTGCCGACCTCGAAGATGTCCATCATGGCGATCTGCACCGGCAGCGCCTGGTCGTAGCCGCCGATCAGCGCCGCGCCGGTGGTCAGCGGCTCGCCCTGGTAGATGACGCCGGCCTTGGCAGTGGTGCCCCCCATGTCGAACGCGATGGCGTTGTCGATGCCGAGCGTGCGGCAGAGCGCCTGCGTGCCAATGACGCCGGCGGCCGGCCCCGATTCCAGCATGCGTACGCACTGGGTCTGCGCCTGCGCGGCCTCGTAGAGGCCGCCGGTCGATTGCACGACCAGGAACGAGCCTGAAAAGCCAGACGCGCGGATATGCTCGTCGATCTCGCCGACATAGCGCCGCACCTTCGGCCCAATATAGGCGTTGGCCGCAACCGTCGAGCAGCGCTCGAACTCACGATATTCCTGCGACAACTCATGCGAGGCGGAGACGAACATCGACGGATGGCGCTCCTCGAGGATCGCCTTGGCGCGCGCCTCGTGCTCCGGCCGCGCATAGCAGTTGAGGAACAGGATCGCGCAGGCCTCGATGCCGAGCGCCTGCAGCCTTTCGCCGAGCGCCACAATCTCGTCCTCGTCGAGCGGGCGCTCGATCTCGCCATCGGCCAGCACGCGCTCCTTGACCTCGAAGCGCAACGCGCGCTCGATCAGCGGCACGTGCTTACGGAAGAACAGGTTGTACGCGTCCGGCCGGTTGATGCGGCCGATCTCGTAGATGTCGCGGAAGCCTTCGGTGATGAGGAGCGCGGTCCGGGCGCCGGTGCGCTCCAGGATGGTGTTGATCGCGACCGTGGAGCCATGCAGAAACAGCCCGGCTGAGCGGAAATCGCTGCCGGCCTTCTCGACCCCCTTGCCGATGCCCTCGACCAGACGCTGCGGCGTCGACAACACCTTGCCGAAGGTGAGCGCGCCGGCGCGCTCGTCGAACACCGCGATGTCGGTGAAGGTGCCGCCGAT
>DAIUEP010000004.1:35642-50541 GCA_036845065.1 Xanthobacteraceae bacterium
TGAGCGCGCCGGCGCGCTCGTCGAACACCGCGATGTCGGTGAAGGTGCCGCCGATGTCGGCGGCGAGGCGGATATGGGGGCGTGACCTTGCGGACTGCGGCAGTCGTGCTTGCTTCATGAGATCAGCCTGGCCCTCTCCGCGTCGTCATGGCCGGGCATAACGCGTCCGAAGACGCGCGTAAACGCGCTTATGTCCCGGCCATCCACGTCTTCGCTACGTCGTGCAAGCAAGACGTGGATGCCCGCGACAGGCGCGGGCATGACGGAGTACCAATTAGCGCTGCCGCTGGGAACCGCTGTTTGCTACTTCGCCGCCTCGATCACGTCGATCGCCACGATCGCTGACTTGCCGGCATCGATGGTGAAGCCGATCTTGTCGCCCGGATTGAGCCCGTTGAGCAGGTCCGGCGGCGTGACCGGATAGCTCATCTCCATCGCCGCCATGAAACCCTTGATCTCCTCGTGGCTGACGATCAGCCGGTTCATGCGCGGGATGGTGGCGATCACGACGCCGACGCCCTTGTAGGTCTTGGTATCGGCGGAAGGCGCCTGCGCCAGAACCTTGGGCTCGCCGCCCTTGCCGACGATAACCTTGCCGATCATGCCGACCTTGTCATGGATCGGGACGTGGCAATGCAGAAATAGCGTCACGTCCTCGTCGGGCGTGACGAAGCGGGCGGATTCGCTATCGGGCCCGACCACGTTGAGCGCGAAGATCGGGTTGAGGCCGGGGATCATCAGGTCGTGACGGACCTCGTCGTTGTTCTCCAGCACGATCTCGACCTCTTCGCAGCGCTCGGCGTGAATCTCACGCGGCTCGAATGCGAACACCTCGCCTTCGCGTGCGTATTGGCGGCCGGCCTTCACCACGATGCGGCGCTTCGTGCGCGGCCGCTCCTCGCATGACGCCGCCACCGGACGATGGCGCTCGACGTCGATCAGGTCCTGCCGCGGCAGGGCGCCAAGCGCTTCGCGCCTGGGATAGTCGAACGCGCCGCCGGCGGGCGGCGCACCCGGCCAGCCTTTCTCGTAGGTCGTGATCGTGCTGCCGAAGATCTTCGGATCGAACACCGGAATCTTGCCCTGGTAGTACTCGGGATTGAAATAGACCGAGTGCGCCGAATGGCCGCCGAGCTGGTCGATCGGCAGGCCGTCCACGCCGAGGAAATCCTTGTAGACGATGACGGTGTGATCGCCGCCCGGATTGATGCCCTTGTTGGAGGCGGCCGGCTGGGTGTGGTCATGCATCAGCCAGACGCCGGGACCAGCGGCGAAATAGCCATCGCTGCCGGTGCGCAGCTTAAGATCAACGCGCTGCGCCGGACCGACCGTGAAGGTGTCGCGGGTGATCTGCGCCTCCTTGGGCACGGCGCGGCCGTCGACATCGGTGAGCGTCGGGTGATGGCCATGGGTGTGCAGGTGGCGGATGCCGGCGCCGACGTTGAGGACGCGCAGCTTCACGGTCTCGTCGGGGTTCACCACCACCGGCGTGTCGCGCATCGTGAACGGGAACGAGCGGCCGTTGAGCATGAAGATGTTGGGCTTGCGCTGCGTCGAGTCATAGTCGCGATGCATGCGCTTCTCGATCTCGCGCGGATCGCTGAACGCCGCCGGGATGCGGTTGAGCCGGTCGTCGATGTCCATGTACACCAGCGAATATTCGCCCTGGTATTCCTCGCGCGTCGCCTTCGCCATGTGCTGGATGCGGCCGGCGCCCGGTATGAGATGAGCGAAATGATTGTGCGGCCGGTTCGGCTCAATGATGAGCATGCCGGAGAGCCCCATCAGCGGGTGCACATGGTCCTGCACATGGCAGTGATACCAATAGGTGCCGGGCGTGCCGGCGGTGAAGCGATAGGTGAACGACTTGCCGGGCGGGACCTCGTGCTGGGTGATGTGCGGCACGCCGTCCATGTTGTTGGGCTGGCTGGTGCCGTGCAGATGGATGGTGTGCGGCAGGTAGTGCGTGTTGTAGAGCGTGATGGCGACGCGGTCGCCCTCCTCCACCCGCAGCGTCGGCGACGGCAGCCGCGCCGCCTGCCCCATCGCGCTGCCGAGCGGCGCGAACACCCAGAAGGTCACGTACTCGCCGGGATAGACCTCCTCCTGGATTTCGACCACTTCGAGATGAAAGTGAATTTCATCCGGATCGCCGTCGCCATCGAGGTCGCGCCCAAGCACGACGGCATTTTCATCGGCGCCGGGAATCGGCGTGAGTTCCGCCTCAAGCGCGGCGCGCTCGGCCTCGCCGCCGCGGCGAAACGCTTCCGCAAGCGCGAAGCGATCGAGCTTGGGCAGGTATTGCAGGTCGTCGGGCTCATGCGCGGCAAGGCGGCCGCCCAAGAGCGCGGCACACGCTAGCAAGAGAAAGAAAGCAACAATGCGCACTGTCATCGTCCGCCCGGGATCGGAGCCTTGTCCGGGATCGGCCCAGTATAGCGCAGCACCATCAGCCCGGCGCCGTTGCCATCGGTAAGGTAAAGAAGGCCTGTGTCCGGGTCCTGGAAGATCTCCCGGGTGTGGCGATCCCTGCGCGCGGTCGAGCTGGGCGCCGCCGGCGCACCGGTGCGCGGCGACAGGAAGTGCCCGACGAAGACCGGCGCGAACGGGTTGGAGATGTCCATGGCGCGCACGCCCTCGTCATACCAGGTGATGTAGACGAGGCTCGGCGAGCGTTGGTCGAACCACGGCAAATGCGTCGTCGTGCCGGAGCGGCCGCCCGGGCCGTCGCCGTCGCAGATGAACTGCTTCCTCTGGGGATCGAAGTTGTCCGAGACGTAATCGAACCGGAAGGTTGAAAGCAGCACCACGTTGGCGGGCCGCTCGCCCCTAACGACTTCCGGGTTCTTGAGATCGGACACGTCGAGGATCCGCCCGAAGCCGGGCGGGCAGTCGAAGATCTCGTCGGTGTGCACGACCAGGTCGGGGTGCTCGCCCTTGCGCACCACCACCGGCGCAGACGTATGAGCGGCGCCGAGATTGCCGCCATGGAACGGCGGATTGTAATCGTAAGTCGCAATGAGCTTCGGATTGCTGCGGTCCTTGACGTCGATGATCTGCATGCCGGCGTCGCGCCAAGCCGCATAGACGCGATCGTTGTAGTAGACGATCTCGTGGCACTGGATGATCTGCTGCTTGCCGTCCGGGCCGTTGCGATTGAGCGGGCCGAACTGCTCGCCCTTCTTCTGGCCGGTGACGTGCCAGGTGCCGACCTCCCTGATCGCCTTGGGATCACCATAGTCGATGATCTGCAGGCCCTCGCGGTTGAGCTCGGTCGAGAACTGCGAGCAGGAATAGACATAGCGGTCGTCGGCATCGAGCCCATGCGCCTTGCCGTCGGGCGCGATCGGGATGAACGCAAGCTCCTTCGGCTTGCTTGGATCCGACACGTCGTAGAACGACACGCCGGACTTGGTCTTCTCGCCGGCGGGCTGCTTGTTCGGGTTGCCGCGCGCATCGTAGTCGTGGCTGAAGATGAGTATCTTCTTCTCTTTGTTGACGCGCAGGTAATTGCAGCGCGCGCCGGGATTGCAGGGAATGAAGCTCAGCGTCTTGATGTTCTTGGGATCGCGCACATCCGCGATCAGGATGCCGAACAGCGTCGGCGGCGAGTTCTGCCCGCCGAGATAGGCGATGCCGTCGTAGACGCGCACCGTGTTGAAGCCGGAGCCGACCTCGCCGCCCGGCCGCCCCTGCCCCTTCGCCCATGGCGTGCGCTCGGGGATCTTGAAGTAGCTCTGCCCGATCAGCTCGAAATTCTTGGCGGGGGAATATTTTTTGAAGTCATCGAAAGACAGGCCGAAGGGATCGACGTTGGAAGGAATCTGAACATTCTCGACGCGCGGAGCGACGACCTGCGCGAACGCGACGCCGGCCCAGGCCAGCATCAGGCCCACAACGCCCGGCGCAACAATACCCTCCGCAAGACGCCGACCAATCGTTGCATCCTTCATGACCACTCCATGCGATCGACCATCCCTGCCCTGGCCGCCCACTTACGCCGCCGCTCGCAGCCGCATCCCGCTTTGCTCCACGCGCACGACAGTTGCAGCTCGTTTGAGATTGATTGTATCCTTGCAAGTCAACGCCCAAGCGTATAGCCAAATGGCTGCATTCATTAAGCCGCAAATCCCGTTGCTTGCCTAGGCCGGGTCGATCCAATCTGGCGGCAAACAGAACGGGAGAGGCTTCAACGTGCTCGTCGTCGCCATCGACATCGGCGGAACGTTTACCGACCTCATCGGCTTCGATGAGACGTCGAATGGGTTCATCCAGGCCAAGAGCCTGACCACGCCGGCCCAGCTCACGCAGGGCATCATCGACTGCCTGAACAAGAGCGGGCTCAAGGCTTCCACGATCGACGAGCTGATCCACGGCTCGACCATCGCGATCAACACGCTGATCGAGCGCAAGGGCGCCAAGACCGGCCTCGTCGTCACCCGCGGCACCCGCGACGTCTACATCATTGGCCGCGGCAACCGGCCGGAGGCCTACAACCTCCTGTTCCACAAGCATCGCCCGCTGGTGTCGCGAAGGCTGACCCGCGAGGTCGAGGAGCGCGTGCTGGCCACGGGCGAGGTGCACGCCAAGCTCGGCCGCGCGAGCCTCGCGGACGCCTGCCGCGTGCTTGCCGACGAAGGCGTTGAGGCGGTCGCGGTCTGCTTCCTGCATTCCTACGTCAACCCCGAGCACGAGCGCGCCGCCGGCGAAGCGCTGCGCGCCGCGCTGCCCAACGCCTATCTGTCGCTGTCGCATGACATTTTGCGCGAGTACCGCGAGTTCGAACGCATGTCGACGACGGTGGTGAACGCCTATATCGGCCCCAAGGTCGGCGGCTATGTCAGTAGCCTCAAGTCGAGCCTCGGCGAGATCGGCTTCCGCGGCAATCTCTCGATCATGCGCTCGAACGGCGGCGTGATGACGCCGGAAGTGGCGACCGAGCGGCCGGTGGCGATGATGGAATCCGGCCCCGTAGGCGGCATCATCGCGTCCGCGCAGGTCGGCCTCGCGCTCGGACAAAAGAACGTCATCTCCTTCGACATGGGCGGCACCACCGCCAAGGCGAGCCTCGTGCGCGACGGCGAGCCGACACTCGCGCCCGGCTACTACGTTGGCGGCTACGCGGGCGGCCATCCGGTGATGCTGCCGATGATCGACGTGGTCGAGGTCGGCGCCGGCGGCGGCTCGATCGCCTGGATCGACGACATCGGCGCGCTCAAGGTCGGGCCGCAGAGCGCGGGCGCCGATCCCGGCCCGATCTGCTACCAGGGCGGCGGCACCGAGCCCACCATCACGGACGCCAATGTGGTGCTCGGCCGGCTAGATCCCGACAATTTCCTCGGCGGCACCATGAAGCTCGATGCGGCAGGCGCCACCCGCGGCATCGCCGAGAAGATCGCCAAGCCGCTCAAGATGGACACCGTCGCGGCCGCGCAGGCGATCGTCGAGATCGCGATCTCGAAGATGTCGCTCGCGGTGCGCGAAGTCTCCGTCGAGAAGGGTTATGACCCGCGCGACTTTGCGCTCGTGGCCTCTGGCGGCGCCGGGCCGCTGCACGTGATCGCGATCGCGCGCGAATTACATATCCCGAGCGTGATCGTGCCGCTGTTTCCCTCGCACTTCTCGGCGCTCGGCATGCTGCTCGCCGACGAGCGCCATGACTTCATCCGCACCGCCTATTCCGATCTCGCCAGCGTCGACTTCGCGAATCTGGTCAAGATCCACGATGAGATGCGCGCCCAGGCGCGCGCAAGCCTGCGCCACACCCGTGGCGCAGAGGAGCAGATCGCGCTCGATTTGCGCTATGTCGGCCAGGAATTCACCCTGTCGGTGCCGGTGACGCTCGCGCAGCTCAAGGCCGGCAACCGCAAGGCGATCCGGCAAGCGTTCGATGCGCTCTATGAGCACCGCTACGCGCACCATTCGCCGGACGAGCCGGTCGAGATGGTCAACATGCGCCTCGGCATCATCGGCAAGCGCGCCAAGCTCGCCTTCCCGCGGCTCGGCAAGGGGCGCGCCGCGACCGCCGCGCGCCATCGCGACGTCTATTTCCTCGACCCCAAGAAGCCCGTGCGCTGTCCCGTCTATGAGCGCGACGCGCTCGCGTCCGGCACGCGCATCACCGGTCCCGCGATCGTGCAGGAGCTCGGCACCACGACGGTGCTGTTCAAGGGCGACGACTGCCGGGTCGCGCCCTCCGGCGAGCTGATCATCAAGGTGGGAGGCGCGTGATGGCAAAGGCCAGCAAGACCACGGCGCGCAACGCCAAGCGTCCATCACTCGACCCGGTCACGCTGGAAGTGATCCGCAACGCGCTGCCGGCGGTCGCCAACGAGATGGCGGCCGACCTGCAGCGCACCTCCTACAACATGATGATCTACGAGGTGCGCGACTTCTGCACCGCGCTGATCGACCCGCAAGGCCAGCTCATCTCGCAGAACGTCGGCGGCGTGTCGCATTTCGTCGCCGACCTCGGCGTCATCATCGTCGACGGCATGAAGCGCTACGGCAAGACGGGCTTCGCGCCGGGCGACGTGATCATCACCAATCACCAGGCGGTCGCCGGCCAGCACCTCAACAACGTCGTCATCTACATGCCCTATTTCTACAAGGGCGAGCTTTTGATGTTCTCGATGGTGCGGGCGCACTGGATCGACGTCGGCGGCATGTCGACCGGCTTCGGCGCCGGGCCGCAGGTGGCGGACCCCTGGCTCGAAGGCCTGCAGCTTGACCAGCTCAAGATCTACGAGAAGGGCAAGCTCGACGAGACGCTCTACCGCGTGCTCAAGGACAACATCCGGTTTCCGGAATCCTCGCTCGGCGACATGAAATCGCAGATGGCGGCCTGTCGGCTGGCGGCGCGCCGCATGGACGAGCTGTTCGACAAATACGGCAAGGCGACTATTCTCGCCGCGATCAATCGCATCTTCGACGAGACCGAGACCAAGTGCCGCAACGTAGTGGCGCAGCTTCCCGACGGCGTCTACGAGGCGGAAGCCGCCATGGACGACGACGGCGTGCTCAAGGGCGAGCCGGTGCCGATCCGGGTCAAGGTCACGGTCTCTAAAGGCGAAATGACGATCGACCTGTCGGGCTGCTCGGCCGAGCGCCGCGCCGGCATCAATTCGCGCACCCTTGCGGGCGCCCGCGTCGCCTACAAGGCACTCACCGGCCCGCTCGAGCCGGTCAACGAAGGCTCCTTCCGCGCGCTCAACGTCATCATCCCGGAAGGCAGCATCATGATGGCGCGCTTTCCGGCGCCGATGTCGGGCTGGAGCATCATCGTGCCCACGGTGGTCGACGCCATCGTCAAGGCGCTGGCGCCGGCGATGCGCGACAAGGTGCCGGCCGGGCACCATGGATTGCTCGGCGGCGCGGTCGTGTTCTTCGGTGTGCATCCCAAGACCAGGCGCCGGTTCGTGGTGCAGAGCATCGAGGGCGGAGGCTGGGGCGGACGGCCCTACGAGGATGGCGAGCACGCCACCGTCTCGGTGTGTCAGGGCGACGTGCGCAACGGCTCGATCGAAGGCATCGAGCTCAAATGCCCGGTGCTGGTCGAGGGCCGCGCGCTGCGGCCGGATTCCTGTGGCGCCGGCAAGTATCGCGGCGGGCTCGGCATCGACATGCACGTGCGCAACCTGGTCGAGGGCCGCTGGAACTTCGAGCAGGCGCGCCGGCGCGATTGCCCGCCCTGGGGATTGTGGGGCGGCAAGCCCGGCGAGGCCGGCGGCTATCTGCTGCGGCTGCCGGGCGAGAACGACTTCAAGCCGATGGTCGGCGCACACATCCCGGTCCCGCTCAATGCGGAAGCGATCGTGCGCACCGGCGGCGGCGGCGGCTGGGGCAACCCGCTCGAGCGCGATCCCGCGGTAGTGCGCCACGACGTGCTCGAAGAGCTGGTCTCCCGGGAAGCGGCGCACGAACAATATGGGGTTGTCCTCAGGGACGATTTGACGCTCGACGAGACCGCCACACAACAGCGGCGAGACCGGCTAAGATCGGAGCGAAAGGTGGACGCCAAGCCATAAGGTAGCCGATCGCGGGGGGACGCCAATGTTGAAGCTCTCCAGTTTTCGTTCGTCCCCGCGCAAGCGGGGACCCAGGGGCCTCATACGCCAGCATCGCGAAAGTCTGGATCCCCGCTTTCGCGGGGATGACCGGTGGAGAGGGCTCGCAACCATTCTTGCCTGTGCACTCGTCGCACTTTCCGTCTCGCCCGCCAGCGCCGAAACACTGCGCGTCGGCAAGGCCGGGCGCGAGGCATTCTCGTTCGTGCCGGCCGACGTCGGCGCGCGCACCGGCCTCTTCAAGAAGCACAACCTTGATCTGGAGATTTCGAGCTTCGGCGGCGACGCCCGCATCCAGCAGGCGATGGCGGCCGACGCGATCGACGTCGCGCTCGGCTCCGGGCCTGGCATGGCCTTCATCGTGAAAGGCTCGCCGGTCAAGGGCATCGCCGCCATGGCGGGGCCGCCGCTTCTGTTCGCGCTGGTGGTGCGCGCCGACGATTCTCTGAAATCCCCGGACGACCTCAAAGGCCGCAAAGTCGGCGTCTCGACCGTCGGCTCGGTCACCAGCTGGATCGTCAGCGAGGTGTCGCGCCAGAAGGGCTGGGGCTTCGACGGCGTCACGCAGGTGCCGATTGGCGAGGATGCAAGCCGCATCGCGGCGCTCAAGGCCAAGGCGCTCGACGCTGCCGTCGTCAATCTCGCGGTCGCGCTCAACTATGTGCAGCGCGGCGAAGGTCGCATCCTGTTGCGCTTCAACGAGCTGTTGAAGGATTTCCATGTCCACGTGATCTTCGCGACCGACAAGGCGATCGCGTCCCGGCCGGCTACGCTCACCGCCTTCATGGCGGGCTGGTTCGACACCATCGCGTTCATGCGGGCGAACAAGGCCGAGACGGTCAAGATCGCCAAGGACGTCATGCAGACCGACGATGCGACCACGGCCGCCATCTATGATGAGCTGATGCCGATGTTCTCGGATGACGGCCGTTTCGAGCCGAAGGCGCTCGCCGTGCTCAGCCGCTCGTTCGTCGAGATGAAGACGCTGCCGACCGAACCCGATATGAAGACGCTGTACACCGAACGGTTTCTGCCGAAGACATGACGCAGGAGGCATCGATGCAATCACTCTCGCGCTTTGCGTTCATCCTCGTGGCATCGGCCACCGCGGCGCTCGCCACGCCGGCCTCCGCCGCCGACAAGCTGCGCGTCGGCAAGGCCGTCGCCGAGGCCTTCTCGTTCGTGCCGCCCGACGTCGGCATGCGCGCCGGCATCTTCCAGAAAAACAATACCGAGCTGGAGCTCACGGCGTTCGCGGGCGACGCCCGCATGCAGCAGGCGGCCGCCGCCGACGGAATAGACATCCTGCTCGGCTCCGGTCCCGCGATGGCGTTCATCGTCAAGGGCGCGCCCATCAAGGGTGTCGCCGCCATGGCCGGCCCCCCGCTCCTGCTCGCGATCGTGGTGCGGCCGGACGGCCCGAAGACTGTCGCCGATCTCAAGGGCAAGACCGTGAGCGTCTCGACCGCGGGCTCGCTCACCTATTGGCTCGTCAGCGAGACCTCGCGCCGCCAGGGCTGGGGCCCGAACGGCATCACCATCGCGCCGATGGGCGCCATGCCGGGTCAGATCGCCGCGCTCAAGCGCGGCGACATCGACGGCGCGATCATGGATATCGGCAACGCCTTCGACCTGGAAAAGAGGGGCGAAGCCCGCATCCTGGTGCGCTTCACCGACATCAAGGACTTCCACATCCACGTCATCTTCGCGACCGAGAAGGCGATCGCAGGGAAGCCCGAGGTCGTACGCAACTTCCTCAAGGGCTGGTTCGAGACCATCGCCTTCATGCGCCGCAACAAGGCCGAGACGGTCAAGGTCGCCATGGAGGTGATGGAGAAGGATCAGGACATCAGCAGTCGCGTCTACGACGAGCTGATGCCGATGTTCTCCGACACCGGCCGGTTCGACCCGGCGGCGCTCGCGACGCTGAGCAAGTCGTATGTCGAGCTGAAGCTGCTGCCCAGCGAGCCCGACATGTCGAAGCTTTACACCGAGGCGTTTCTGCCGAAATGACGGCCGGGAAAGATTGGACGTGCGGCGACCATGACGGCAAATGACCTCGCGATACGGGTGCGCAACGTCTCCCACCAGTTCGGTGAGGAGGGCAGCACCCAATTCGTGCGTGCCATGCTGGAAACGTCGCTGGACATCCGCCGCGGCGAATTGCTGTGCCTGATCGGGCCGAGCGGCTGCGGCAAGAGCACCCTCCTCAACGTGATCGGCGGGCTGCTCACCCCGACGAACGGCAAGGTCCTGGTCGGCGACACCGACGTGCGCGGTCCGCTGCCGCAGGAGATCGCCTATGTGTTCCAGGAGAACGCGCTGTTCCCCTGGAGCACGGTGCTCGAGAACGTCAATCTCGGCATGATGTTCCAGGGCGTGCCGAAGGCAGAGCGCGAGCCGCGCGCACGCCAGTCGCTTGCAGCCGTGGGACTGTCCGACTTTGCCAATCATTATCCGGGCCAGCTCTCCGGCGGCATGCGCCAGCGCGCCGCGCTCGCGCGCGCGCTCAGCCTCGAAACCGGCATCCTCCTGATGGACGAGCCGTTCGGCGCGCTCGACGAGCAGACCCGCATGGTGCTCGGCGAGGACCTCTCGGTGCTGCTCTCGCGCACCGGCAAGACCATCGTGTTCGTGACCCACAGCCTGGGCGAAGCGGTTTTCCTCGCTGACCGCGTCGCGGTGTTCTCGGCTCGCCCGGGCACCATCAAGGAGGTGATCACGATCGACGAGCCGCACCCGCGCAAGCCCGGCTTCATGACATCGGAGAAGTTCACGAGCCTGCGCAACTCGCTGTTCGCCCTGCTGCACGAGGAAATCCGCAAAGCGATGGAACAGTCCACCGCCAGCGAGCGGGCCGCCCGCAGAGGCGCCAAGTCGTGAGCGCCGAGCCCGAAAGCGCTGTGTCGAAGAGCGCCGCCCTCAAGAGCGCCACGCCAAAACGCGACCGCAGCGCCCTCGGCAGCCGCGCGGTCCAGGTCGCCTTCGTCATCGCTCTCGTCGGCCTCTGGTATGTCGGGACGACGTATGGGCAGATCAGCCCGATCCTGTTGCCCAACCCGCTTCGGGTGTTCGACGAGCTGGTCGACGTGCTCGCAACGCTTGAGTTCGTGACCGACCTGCGCATCACCCTGACGGAGCTCGCGATCGCGTTCTCGATCTCTGCGGCGAGCGGCATCACGCTTGGCTACCTGATCAGCCGCTCGCAATATTCGATCCGGGTGTTCGAGCCGCTCCTGGCCGGCATCTACTCGGTCCCGATCATTCTTTTCCTGCCGCTCTATATCCTGTTCTTCGGGCTCGGCCCCGCTTCCAAGATCGCGCTCGGGGTCACCACGAGCTTCTTCCCGATCATCCTGAACACGATCGCGGGCTTCGGCTATGTCGACCGCATCTTCGTCCTGTCGGCGCGCTCGATGGGCGCGTCTGACTATCAACTGTTCCGCTGGGTGCTCTTGCCGGCGGCGTTCCCGATCATCCTGACCGGACTGCGCATCGGCTTCACGGTCGCGCTGCTGTCGATCCTCGGCAGCGAAACCATCGCGTCGCTTGCCGGCCTCGGCCACCGCATCGTGCACCTCGCCGAAGGCATGGATACCGCGCGCATGTTTGCCTACATCGCGTTTGCGGTGGCGATCGCGCTCACCCTCAACACCGTGACCTCGAGCCTCGAGGCGCGGGCGAGGCGGCGCTAGATGACGAGCACCGCATACCCGGCGCAACCGCCCAACGCCGTCCCGCTCGGGCGGCGCCTCAAGCGCTGGTTCCTGGCGCGGCCCGGCGTCGCGCGGCTCGGCGTCATCGTGCTCCTGTTCATCGCCTGGGAGATCGCGGCGCGCTTTTTCGTCGACAAGATCTTCCTGAGCCCGCCTTCGATCGTGTTCACGAGCCTGCATACCGTGTTCGAGACCAATGGCGTGCCCAACGCGCTGCGCATATCGGCGTCCGAGATCGTGGCAGCCTTCGCCATGTCGGTCGTGATCGGGCTGGTGGTCGGGCTTGCGGTCGGGCTGCACCGGTTCACGCATAAGAGCTTCATGCCGATCATCCTCTTGCTCTACGGCACGCCGCAGATCACCATCCTGCCCTTGTTCATCCTCTACTTCGGCATCGGCCCCGCCTCCAAGATCGCGTTCGGGGTCAGCCACGGCATCTTCCCGATCATCGTGACGGTCGTCGCCGGCGTGCAGAACATCAAGCCGATCCTGCTCACGAGCGCGAAGTCGATGGGCGCGAGCCGCTGGCACATCTTCCGCTGGGTGATCTTCCCGCACATGATCCCGAGCTTCTTTGCCGGCATGCGGCTCGGCATGACCGGTGTGCTGCTCGGCGTGCTGCTCGCCGAGCTTTACGTCTCGACCGCCGGCATCGGCTATTTCACCACCCTGTTCACACAGAGCTTCAACCCGACCAAGCTCCTCGGTCTGATCTCGGTGCTGGCCGCGATGGCGATCCTGCTCAACGAGATCGTGCGCCGCGCCGAGATCCACTACAGCCGCTGGCGCTCGGATTGAGCGTCCAACCCGCAATGACTCCGTAGGACCTGCAGAATGGCCAAGCTGACACTGACCGTCGCCGCCGGCGACTACGACATCATCCGCCCGCTCAAGGAAGGGCTGGTGGAGGCCGCCGGCCTCGAGCTCATCTTCCTCACCGACATGGGGCCGCGCGAGCGGCACTGGCGGCTCGCCCGCAAGACCGAGTTCGACGTCTGCGAGGAGAATGTCGGCGCCTATTTCATCGCGCGCGACCAGAACCACCCGATCACCGCGATCCCGGTGTTCCTGCATCGCCGCTTCCGCCACGGCTTCGTGTTCATCAACACCGCGGCCGGCATCAAGTCGCCGAAGGACCTGATCGGCAGAGAGATCGGCGGCACCAACTTCATGCCGGCTGGCAACATCTGGATGCGCGGCATTCTCGAAGAGCGCTACGGCGTCCCGCACCGCACGATCACCTGGGTGACCGACCGCAGCGAGGACATCGCATTCGATGCGCCGAGCGACCTGCGGATCGAGATGAAGAAGAGCGCCAAGTCGCTCAACGACATGCTGGCGGACGGCGACATTCCGGCGATGATCTCGCCGACGATCCCGCGGCCGTTCGCGCTCGGCGACAAGCGGATCGCGCGGCTGTTTCCCGACTACAAGCAGGTCGAGATCGACTATTATCGAGAGACCGGCATTTTCCCGATCATGCACGTAACCACGATCCGCCAGGAGATCGTCGACAAGTATCCCTGGGTCACCACCAACCTGGTCAAGGCGTTCGAGGCGTCGAAGCAGATGGCCTACCAACGGGTGAAGAACCCTCGGATGGTGCCGCTCGCCTGGGTGCGCACCGCGGTCGAGGAGCAGCAGGAGATTCTCGGCTCCGATCCATGGCAATATGGCCTCACCGACGCCAACCGCAAGAATCTCGAAACGATCCAGCGCTACGTGCACCAGCAGGGCATGGTGAGCAAGCTGCGTCCGCTGGAAGAGCTGTTCGACGATACCGACCTTGGCGATTCCGTCGGCTTGGAAGAAGTGTGAAAGAAAGCGAATGGCGAGTAGCGAATGGCGAATAGGGAAGAACGAATAGAAGAGAGCTCTCTTCCTATTCGCTATTCGCCCTTGAGGAAGAGTCGACCGCCCCATGAATGCCCAGGAGCGCCTCGCCGACATCCGCCGCCGCATGCAGGACGAGAAGCTCGAGCTGCTCGTCGGCCTGCACGACGGCGCGCATTTCATCGAGAAGCCGAATCCCGTGATGGTGCTGAGCGGCTTCAAGTCGCTCGGCGCGGCCGCCGCCCTCCTGGAACCGGACGGAGCGATGACGCTCGTCGTCACCCCGCACTGGGACGCCGAGCGGGCGGCGCAGCGCTGCCCTGATGCGCGGGTCGTCGGCGTCGACGATCTCGTGGAGGGCGTGCTCGGCGAGATCGGCCAACGGGCCGCGGCCGGCACAGCGCTCGCGACCGCGGGGATGCGCTTCCTGCCTTATGACATCGCAAGCCACCTCACCGTCGCGCTGCCCGGCGCGCGCTCCGCCGACAAGCTCGTGTTCGATGCGGCGCGCACCAAGACCGCGGACGAGATCGCCAACGCGCGCGAAGCGACCCGCATCGCCGAACGCGGCTACGAGCATCTGATCGAGATCGCGCGGCCCGACATGAGCGAGGACGAGCTTGCGGTCGAGCTCAAGTGGTTCATGAAGACACTCGGCGCCGAGGACAATTTTCTGCTGCTCTGTGCCGGGCCGCACAATCGCGCGGTGCAACCCTCGAACGGCCGCAAGCTCCAGGTAGGCGACATCATCCTCGCCGAGATCACGCCGAGCTACCAGGGTCAGCTCGCGCAGATCTGCCGCACCGTGGTGATCGGCAAGCCGCCCGAAGAGCTCAAGCGCAAGTACGAGCTCGTGGTGCGCGCGATGGACGAAGGGATCAAGGCCGCCGTCCCGGGCGTCGTCATGGCCAATGTCTGCCGCGCCATCAACACCGTGCTCGAGGCCGAAGGCTATGGCGAATATTGCTATCCGCCGCATATCAGGCGGCGCGGCCATGGCCTCGGCTTCGGCTCGATCAGGCCGGGTGACGTGGCGCTCGACAACACGACCATGCTCGAGCCCGACATGGTGTTCATGATCCATCCGAACCAGTATCTGCCCGAGACTGGGTATCTCCTTTGCGGCGAGCCGGTTCTGCTGACCGAGCGCGGCGCCGAGCCGCTGACGCAGCAGAAGGCCGCGCTCGCCACGATCGCGCGCTGATCGAGGACCGATGCTGTGCTGACCTCGCACCCGACTCTGCTGATCGGCCCCTCCGACTGGGACGCCGACGTCATGCCGAA
>DAIUEP010000004.1:50641-52727 GCA_036845065.1 Xanthobacteraceae bacterium
CGCACCCGACTCTGCTGATCGGCCCCTCCGACTGGGACGCCGACGTCATGCCGAAAGAGGAATTCGTTCGGCGCATCGACGCGCTGTGGCGCGCCTTCCCGGACGCGCCCTGCGCGATCGTCTACGGCAATCCCGCCCATCATGCCGAGCTGGCCTATCTCACCAATCTGGTGCCGAAGCTCGAGGCGGCCATCGCGCTGCTCACGCGCTCGGGCCAGCATGAGATCCATCTCGGCGGCGGCCCCAACATGCTGGGCGCCGCCAAGCCCTTGACCTTCATCGAGGACCTTAAGCCGCTGCGCGGCGGCCAGGCGATCGGGCGGCGGGCGCTCGAGGCCAAGGCGGGGATGCCGGGCGCCCTGCTCATCATCGGCGACGGCTATATGCCGACGGCCTTGCACCAAGCCATCGACGAGGCCATCGGCGAGCAGGCGCTCAATGCGACCGCGCAGGTCTGGGCGCTCATGCGGCGCAGCTCCTTGCACGAAGTGGATGCGATGCGCGAGAGCTGCTTTGCGCTCAACGGTGCCATGACCGCGATCGCCGACGCCAAGAGGTCGGGCCTGGGCGTCACCGAGGCGATCCTCGCCGGCGAGCAAGAGGCCAACCGGCGCGGCGCGCAGGACGTGCGCACGCTGTTCAGCCTCGACGGCGGCCGCACGCTGCAGCCGTTCAGCACGCCGCTCGATGCGCGGATTGATCCGCTGCAGGTCTATGTGGCGGCGCGCCGCTTCAACTACTGGTCGGAAGGCTTTCTCCTCATCTCGGAGCGCCGCCCGCCTGTCGCCGCGAAGGCGAAGGAGGCGCTGCGGCAGGCGCTCACCGTCATCAAGCCCGGCACCAGGACCGCCGACATCGTCGAGCTCATCAGCGCCGCCACCAAGCCCTATCGCCCGCATCCGGTGACCGAGCGCGCGTTCATGAGCCGCCTCGGGCTGGCGCTGGAGGAGCCGCCCCACACCAACCCGGGCGCGACATTCGAGATCGGAGAGATCTATTCGGTGAAGGTCGGCATCACCAATGGCACCGACGAGCACGCCATCGTATCGGCCATGGTCCGCATTCGTGAGAACGGCACCGATATGCTCTGGACGGCATAACAGAAAATGAGGGAGGCACCCATGACACAACAAACCCGCAAGCTCAGGTTCCGCGGCTGCAGCTGCTGCGTCGCCACGCCGACGCTTCCGCCGCAACGGCGATCGCTCCCCATGCGCGTAGACTCTTTGAGTAGCGCATGGTCTTGGCGGCGAACCGGTGGCCACTTCGCCGGACCAGGCGCCAATGCGGGCGGCGGCGCGCCGCGCGGCGTGTTCGCGGCGGCGGATGCGGGCTCCGGGCCGGCCGCATCGGCGCAGAGCGGCTCCGGCACCGCGGCCGCATCGAAGCCGCATCGCATCGACACCCATCATCACATCGCGCCGCCGAAATTCATCGACGAGATGCGCGCGCTGTTGCAGCCGCCGACGCTCGCCTGGACGATCGAGAAGTCGCTCGAGGACATGGACCGGGCCGGCGTCGCGACCTCGATCACCTCGATCACCACGCCCGGCGTCTGGATCGGCGATCACGCCCAGGGCCGCCGCATTGCGCGCGAGTGCAACGACTTCGCGGCCCGCCTCGTGGTCGACTATCCGGGCCGCTTCGGCCTGTTCGCGGCGCTGCCGCTGCCGGACGTCGAGGGCAGCCTGCGGGAGATCGAATACGGACTCGACACGCTCAAGGCCGACGGCATCAGCCTGTTCACCAGCTATCGCGACAAGTGGCTCGGCGATCCGGCATTCGAGCCGGTGATGGCGGAGCTCAACCGGCGCAAGGCCGTGGTCTATACCCACCCGGAAGCGCCGGTCTGCTGCCGCGGCCTGATCCCCGGCATCAACGAGGCCGTGATCGAATACGGCACCGACACCGCGCGCGCGATCGCGCGGCTTCTGTTCAGCGGCACCGCCAGCCGCTATCCCGACATCCGCTGGATCTTCTCGCATGGCGGCGGCGTGCTGCCGATGCTGTATGAGCGCTTCGTGCGCGCCGGCAATCTGCCGCAGAACAAGCCGCAGGTGCCGAACGGCGTGATGCACGAGCTCCT
>DAIUEP010000005.1:0-2328 GCA_036845065.1 Xanthobacteraceae bacterium
ACCTTCTGGCCGTTGATGATGAAGTGGTCGCCGTCGCGCACCGCGGTGGTGCGCAGCCCCAGCGTATCGGAGCCCGAGGTCGGCTCCGTCACCCCAAAGGCCTGCAGCCGCAGCTCGCCGCTCGCGATCGCCGGCAGCCAGCGCTCCTTCTGCGCATCGCTGCCGTGGCGCAGCAGCGTGCCCATGGTGTACATCTGGGCATGGCAGGCCGCGCCGTTGCCGCCGGAGGCGTGGATTTCCTCCATGATGGCGGCGGCCTCGACCAGCGTGAGCCCGCTGCCGCCATATTGCTCCGGAATGAGCGCCGCCAGATAACCGGCCTCATTCAGCGCCGCCACGAACTCGATCGGATAGTCGCGCTCGCGATCAAGCCTGCGCCAGTAATCGCCCTGGAACCGGGCGCAAAGCGCGCGCACGGAAGCGCGGATCTGCGCGAGGTTGTCGTCAGCTGTCGCCATCGTTCGGTCCTTTGCGGCCCGATGGCATCATACGACGATTTCCGCCCGGCCGTTATTGAGGGCGATCAAGTCGCGCTCGATGACGCG
This sequence comes from Xanthobacteraceae bacterium, assembly GCA_036845065.1. GTDB lineage: Bacteria > Pseudomonadota > Alphaproteobacteria > Rhizobiales > Xanthobacteraceae > VAZQ01. The sequence continues at coordinate 546 of DAIUEP010000005.1, forward strand.
GGCGCGGAAGCTCACCACCGCCCCGTCGCGCCACATTTCGGTGCGGATGGTCTCGCCCGGAAAGACTGGCGCCGAGAACCGCCCGGCAATCGCCGTTAACCGCGCCGGGTCGCGGCCGCACAAGGTCTTAAGGATGGCGTAGCCAGCAATGCCGAAGGTCGCCAAGCCATGCAGAATCGGGCGCGGGAAGCCAGCCGCCTTGGCCACCTCCGGGTCCACATGCAGCGGGTTCGGGTCGCCGCTCAGCCGGTAGATCAGCGCGGTCTCCGGCCGCGTCGGCAGGTCGCAGACGTGGTCGGGCGCCCGCTCCGGGATCGCATGCACCGGCGGCGCCTCACGCGGCGGACCGCCGAAACCGCCGTCGCCGCGGCAGAACGTGGTCTGTGTCGCGGTCGCGATCCGCTCGCCGGACGCCTGGTCGACGAGCACGCGCTCGGAATAGATGAGCGCGCCCTTGCCGGGCCCCTTGTCGATGATCTCGGTGACGCGGGTCTTGCCCACGACAGTGCCGCGCGGCGCCAGCGGGCGATGAAGCTTAAGCCCCTGCTCGCCCGCGACGAGCTTCACCCAGTCGATGCCGGTGTCGAGGTCGCGCGCCCAGAAGCCGGGCCAGCCGAGCACGACGGCGAAGGTCGGCAGCAGCTTGATGGCCTTTTCATACACAAACGGGAGATCATCAGCGTCGAGCGGATCGTGCCCGAGCCCGAGGCCAAGCGCGTACAGGATCGCGTCCTTCTCGGTGTAGGTCTGCACGACTTCCGGAATGTCGAGCGAGAGCAGCTTATCGTACACGATGGTCATCGGTTCACACAGTAACAGTCGATGTCGTCCCCGCGAAAGCGGGGACCCAGTAGACACAAGATCACATGTTTAGCGATTGCCTTCGAGACACGTTTGAGACGGTGTTTACTGGGTCCCGGGTCTCCCTCGTTCCACTCGGACGCCCGGGACGACGGAGGGTGCGCCCTCACACCGGATCCCACGAGAACACGTCGCCGGAGCGATCGAGCGGCGTGAACGACGGCCCGAACGCGCCCTTGAGCTGCTCGTCGAGCTTTGCCGGCGTCCAGCCGTCGGAGCGATGGAGCGAGCGGATCGGCCGCGGCTGGCTGAACAGGAACACCTCGTTATTGCGCACCGCGAAGATCTGCCCGCTGATGCCCTCAGCACGATCGGACGCGAGATAAACCACCAGCGGCGCGATCTTCTCCGGCGTCATCTGCTGGAAGCGCTCGACCCGGCGCTTCTCCTCTTCGGTCTGCGCCGGGATCGAATCGATCATGCGCGTCCAGGCGAACGGCGCGATGCAGTTCGAGCGCACCTTGAAGCGCTGCATATCGAGGGCGATCGAGCGCGACAGCCCCATGATGCCGAGCTTGGCCGCCATGTAGTTGGCCTGCCCGAAATTCCCGATCAGGCCCGAAGTCGAGGTCATGTGCACGTAGGCGCCTGAATTCTGCTCGCGGAAATGCCCGGCACAGGCCCGGCTCATGTTGAACGAGCCGTTGAGATGGACCGCGAGCACGTCCGACCAGTCCGACCAGCTCATCTTGTGAAAGATCACATCGCGCAGGATGCCGGCGTTGTTGACCAGAATATCGACCCGGCCGAAGGCATCGAGCGCCGCCTTGACGATCTCGTCGGCGTTCTTGGGCTCGGCGATCGAGAGCGTCGAGGCGATCGCCTCGCCGCCCAGCTGCTTGATCTCCGCGACTACCGCGCCGGCCGGCCCCGCGTCGGTGCCGGCACCCTGCAGGCTCGCCCCGATGTCGCAGACCACGAC
>DAIUEP010000005.1:2428-13272 GCA_036845065.1 Xanthobacteraceae bacterium
TGCCGGCACCCTGCAGGCTCGCCCCGATGTCGCAGACCACGACGCGGGCGCCCTCGCGCGCCATCTCAAGCGCAATCGCGCGTCCGATGCCGCGCCCCCCGCCGGTGACGATGGCGACCTTGTTGGAGACGATGCCTGGCATTCCGTTCCCCCTATCCGTTGTTATCCCGGCCAAGCGCCGCAAGGCGCGAGCCGGGATCCAGTAAACAGCGCCCTATGAATTTCTGCACAGATATGCCGGATCACATAGTCCTGCGAATACTGGGTCCCCGCTTTCGCGTCGCTTTCGCGGGGACGACAATAACTTAGTCCTCAGCGTTTGGCTCTCAGCCCCACACCTCGTCGGCGAGCTCCACGATCATGCGCAGCTTCGCCCACTGCTCCTCCTCGGCCAGGAGATTGCCCTCCTCGGTCGAGGCGAAGCCGCATTGCGGCGAGAGCGCGAGCTGGTCGATGTCGACATATTTCGACGCCTCCTCGATCCGCCGCTTGAGCTCGTCGCGGCTTTCGAGCTGGCCCGTCTTGGTGGTGACGAGACCGAGCACGACGGTCTTGCCCTTAGGCACGAACCGCAATGGCTCGAAACCACCGGCGCGCGCGCTGTCGAACTCCATGAAATAGCCGTGCACCTTGATGGTGTTGAACAGGATCTCCGCCACCGGCTCATAGCCGCCCGAGGCCACGAAGGTCGAGCGGAAATTGCCGCGGCACAGATGCATCGAGATCGTCATGTCGTCCGGGATGTCGGACATCGCCGCGTTGATCATGTCGGCATAGACCATCGGCAGCTCGTCTGGATCCTCGCCGCGCGCGGTGACCTGCTTGCGCAGCTCGGGGTCGCAGAGATAGGTCAGGTTGACCTCGTCGAGCTGCAGGTAGCGGCACCCGGCATCCGCGAAGCCGCGCACCGCCTTGCGGAACGTCGCGCCGAGGTCGCGATAGAAGTCGTCCATCGACGGATAGATCTGCTCCGGCACCGCCTCGCGCCCATAACGGAAATGCAGCGTCGAGGGCGACGGGATCGTCATCTTTGCCGTCGCCTTGGTGTGCGACTGCACGAACTTGAAGTGCTCGATCATCGGATGCGGCACGTAGCCGCCGAGCTTCTTGTTGATGCGCAAGAGGATCGGGCGGGGCTGCGCGCCATGGAACTTGAACTTGCGCTCGCCCACGTAGGATTCGACGCCGTCGAGCGCGACCAGGAAGTCGGTCTGCCAGGATGCGCGGCGGTACTCGCCATCGGTGATCGACTGGAGAGCGACAGCTTCCTGCTTCTTGATCAACGCTTCGATCTCGCGATCCTCGACCGCCTTCAATTGCTCGGGCGTGATCTCGCCCTTTTCGCGCTTGCTTCGCGCTTCCTTGAGCGCGGTCGAGCGCAGCAGGCTGCCGACATGGTCGGCCCGGAAGGGTGGCTTGGTCCGTTGCATATATCCTCACTGTTAACGGGTTTTATCCATGCTTGGCCACAACCTCCGTCATGCCCGGCCCTGTGCCGGGCATCCACGTCTTGCTTTCAACGCGGCGCTGCAGAAAGACGTGGATGGCCGGGACAAGCCCGGCCATGACGATGACGCAAGTCATTGACATCAATCAACCTCTCGCAAGCTCGTCCCGCACGATCGCGGACCCTTCCGCCATCGCGCGCATCTTTCCGTACGCGACCTCGCGGGACAGATATTTCATGCCGCAATCGGGCGCGACCACGATCCGCTCGGGCGGGACGAACGCGAGCGCCGCGCGGATGCGGGAGGCGACCACCTGCGCGCTTTCGACCGTCTGATCGGACAGGTCGATGACGCCGAGAATGATCGTCTTTGACGGCAGCTCCTTGAGCACCGCAAGATCGAGCTTCGGCTGCGCCGCCTCGATCGAGATCTGCCGGGCGGATGAGCGATCGAGCTCGGGCAGGAACGAATAGCCCGAGGGCTTCTCCTTCACCATCTGGGCATAGCCGAAGCACAGGTGCACCGCGGTCGTGCCGGTGACGCCGTCAAGCGCGCGCTCGATCGCCTTCAGGGCGTAACGCTTCGCCTTCTCGGGCCGCGCCTGCATCCAAGGATCGTCGAGCTGCACCACGTCGGCGCCGGCCGCGAACAGGTCCTTGATCTCGTCGTTGAGGGCCGCCGCGTAGTCGAGCGCGAGCGCCTCCTCGTCGCGGTAATACTGGTCGTCGCACTGCTGCGCCATGGTGAACGGCCCCGGCACCGTCATCTTGATCATGCGCTCGGTATTGGCACGCAGGAACTGCGCGTCGCGCACCTCGACCGGATGCTTGCGCCGGATCGGCCCGACCACGCGCGGCACGATCGCAAAGCCGCCGGTGCGGTTCCGCGTCTTGCCGGGGTTGTCGATGTCGATGCCGTCGAGCGCGGTGGCGAAGCGGTTGGAATAGCTTTCCCGGCGCTGCTCGCCGTCGGTGATGATGTCGAGGCCGGCGCGCTCCTGGTCATGGATCGCGAGCAGCGTCGCGTCGTCCTGCGCGGATTCGAGATGCTCGGGCGCGACCCGCCAGAGGTCTCGCGCGCGCACCCGTGGCGGCATCTGCTTGGCGAGACTCGCCCGGTCGATCAGCCACTCGGGCTGCGGATAGGACCCGACCAGCGTGGTGGGGAGAAGCATCTTCCCTCTCAGTTGTCGTCCCCGCGAAGGCGGGGACCCATATTCCAGAGGCCGGTGTTCATGGGTCGCCGCCTTCGCGGGGACGACGCTGAATGAATGTCACCTCTGTCAGCCCCACACTTCTTTCGACAATTCCACGATCATCCGCAGCTTCGCCCACTGCTCGTTTTCGGCGAGTTCGTTGCCTTCCTCGGTCGAGGCAAACCCGCACTGCGGCGACAGGCCGAATTGATCAAGCGGCGCGAACTTGGAAGCCTCCTCGATGCGCCGCTTGACGTCGTCCTTCTTCTCCAGCGTGCCGCTCTTCGACGTGATCAGCCCGAGCACCACCATCTTGTGGCCCTTGGGCAGGAAGCGCAGCGGCTCGAAGCCGCCCGCGCGATCGGTATCGTATTCGAGGAAATAGCCATCGTAGTTCACGGCCCCCAGGAGACGCTCGGCCACCGGCTCGTAGCCGCCTTCCGACACCCAGGTCGAGCGGAAATTGCCGCGACACACATGCGTGGTGATGGTCATGTCGGCGGGCTTCGCCTCAAGCGCGGTGTTGATCACCTGCTGATAGATATGCGGCAGGTTGTCCGCCATCGGCATGCGCTCGCGCGCCGCCTGCATCTCGGACGGCGAGCAGAGATACGCCCACACGGTGTCGTCGAATTGCAGATAGCGGCAGCCGGCGTCGTAGAATGCCTTGACCGCCTTCTTGTAGGTCTGGCCGAGGTCGGCGAAGAAGTTGTCGATGTTCGGATACACCCCTTTCGGAATCCCGTCCTTGGGCAGCCGGAAGTGCATCACCGGCGGCGCCGGGATGCACATTTTCGGCATCACCTTGGTGTGCGCCTTGAGGAACCGGAAGTGCTCAAGCATCGGGTGGTCGGACGGGAAGTCGAGCTTGCCGACAATGCGGTAGCCCTCCGGCCGCGTCGCCACGCCGCGAAACTGAATGCCATGCGGGAGCGTGATCTTCTCGCAGCCGGCGAGCCCCCAGTAGAAATCGAGGTGCCACCAGGAGCGGCGGTATTCGCCATCGGTCGCGAGCTTCAGCCCGATCTCCTCCTGCTTCTTGATGATGCTCTCGATCTCGCGGTCCTCGACCGCCTTGAGCTCGGCGGCCGTAAGCTCGCCCTTCTCGCGCTTGGCGCGGGCGCCCTGGATCGATGCCGAGCGCAGGATCGAGCCGACGTGGTCAGCGCGAAAGGGGGGCTTGGTTCGTGGGGTTGTAGCACTCATTGGCAGCACTCCCGGATGGCAATTTGTCCGCCTCTCGGTAGCGCGGAATTCCGATGGAGAAAAGCAGAAGACGGACAACCTGGACGCCTGCTCGGAGATGCGCCCTGGGAAAGGCTAGGAATCTCGTCCGAGGAATGCGGCTCTTTCGGGCGGCAATTTACGTTTTCTTATGCATAACGTCCTATGATTTCGCATAACCATGGCTCGGACTCTTTTCCATGCGCGGCGCCCATCCATTGATCTTGCTGGCGGCCGCAATCACCGCCTACTGCGCCTCTGCAACAATGCCGCCCCCCGGTCGCGCCGCAGCCCTCGTCGGTCAGTCCCGCAGCGTCGAGGTCATGCCTCCGCCGGTCCCCTCCCTTGCCCAAATGAAAGACGAGTATCGCCGGCCCCCGTCGATACCGTTCCCCGCCGCCAATCCCTATACCGTCGCCAAGGCGGCGCTCGGCAAGAAGCTCTATTTCGACACCAGGCTCTCCGCCGCCAACCTCCTGTCCTGTGCATCGTGTCATAGTGCAGCCTTCGGCTGGGGCGACGGCCAGCCGAAGGGCGTCGGCCACGGCATGCGGCAGCTCGGGCGCCGTTCGCCAACGATCATCAATGCGGCGTTCGGCCTGATGTTCATGTGGGACGGGCGAGCCGCCTCGCTCGAGGAGCAGGCGCTCGGCCCGATCAAGGCGGATGTCGAAATGAATCTGCCCCTCGACCAAATGGTCGAGCGGCTCAAGGCGATTTCCGAGTACGGCCCCCTGTTCCAGTCGGCGTTTCCGAGCGAAGGCATCACCGCGATCACCGTTGCCAAGGCAATCGCAACCTATGAGCGGACGGTTGTCTCCGGCCGCGCGCCCTTCGATCGCTGGATCGAGGGCGACGAGGCGGCGATATCGGAAGGTGCAAAGCGCGGATTTGTTCTGTTCAACACCAAGGCGCGCTGCTCCTCCTGCCATGTCGGATGGAATTTCACCGACGACAGCTTCCACGACATCGGGCTTGCCGATGCCGATATTGGCCGCGGCAAGCTGATGCCCGGCGTCATTAGAATGCAGCACGCCTTCAAGACTCCGGGCTTGCGCGAAATCACCCGGAGGGGCCCCTACATGCATGACGGCTCCATGACGACGCTCGCCGCTGTCCTCGATCATTACGACCATGGGGGCATCAATCGGCCGAGCCGGTCAGAACTCGTCAGCCCACTGACACTGTCGGCACAGGACAAAGCCGATCTCCTGGCGTTCCTGCATACGCTTGCCAGCGAGATCGACCCCACGACCGTACCCGTGCTTCCCCGCTAATCCAACCGGAGCACCCTATGAAGTCTTTCCCGGTCATTACCGCGCTCGCCTTCATCGGCGGCTGCACCGTGGCGTTCGCCGCAGAACGAGCAATCTCGCAAAAGGGCAGGTCATTCTCGGAACGCCAGGTTTCGATCAAACGGGGTGAAGCTATCCTGTTCGTGAACGACGATATGGTGGCGCACAACGTGCTCTCGACCAGCGCCGGGAACGAATTCAACATCGGCTCGCAGCCACCTGGCGTGGCGACGCCTGTGACATTCAGCACGAGCGGTGACGTCGACGTCATTTGCGCCATCCATCCGCGCATGCGGATGACGGTCAAAGTTACCAACTGACGCGGCGGTCGCCGCAGAACGCCGGCATGTCGATCCGTTACAAACTGTTTCTCGCATTCAGCCTGGCGATGGCGCTTGCTGTCGGGGTCGCGGCCTACGGCATCCGAGCAATCTCGGAGGCTGGCGGCCTGGTGGTGCGGCTTTACGATCAGCCATTCATGGCCGTAAGCCATGCCCGCGCGGCGCAGGCCCGCTTCAATGTGGCTCGCGCCGCGATGGAGCGCGCTTTGCTGCTGAGGGACGCCGCCATCGAGTCGAACCCGGCGGTGATGCAAGGCGCATTCGACGACCTCCTGGAGGATCTCAGGGTGGTCCGCGATCGGGTGCCACGATCCGACCAAGCCGAACGACTTATCGCCGCTGAGAAGCTTGCGCGCGAGTGGTATCACGCAGGGCTGCAGGTCATCAGCCCGCCGAGCGCCGGCCTTACCGAAGTGCCCTTGCCGATGATCGTGATGCAACGAGCCGAGGCGGTCGCAGCCGCGATCGAATACGTCGTCGAGGATGCGAGCGCCTACGGATTCGAGTTCCGCTCGGAAGCCGAGGCCATAGTCGCAGCCTCAAAATCACGCCTGACGATGCTGGCGGCTGTAAGCGGCCTTTTGGGCCTTCTGCTGGCGCTCGCGATCGCCTACTCGTTCGGCCGCGCTATCCGCCATGCCATGGCCATCTCCGAGCGCATCGCGGCAGGGAACTTGTCAGGAACGGTCGTAACGTCGCGCCGCGACGAGCTTGGGCGGCTGCTCGTCTCGCTCGGGCAAATGCAGCAGGCACTGCAGAGCCAAGCCGAGTCGCAGCGCTCGGCGGCCGAGATCAAGGATCGCGACCACGCCGCACAAGTCTCACGCCGCCAGCGCATTGAAAGGGAGATCGCCCGCTTTCGCGATTCCATCGGCAAGATGCTCGAGCAGGCCGATGAAATGACGAAGCGAATGAATCTAACCGCGCGGACACTGTCGGCAATTTCCACCGAAGCGGACAGCCGCTCCCATGATGCCGCCGGCGCGGCGGAGGAAACCTCGGGCAACGTCGCAACGATCGCCACCAGCACCGAGCAACTCGGCGATTCAGTTCGGGCCATCACCGCCCAGCTCGCGTCGGCAACCGCAGTCGTCGGCCGCGCGACCGAGATGGCAATGGTCACCAACACCATGATCACTGGGCTCGCCCAATCCACGTCGCGGATCGACGACGTTGTCGGCCTGATCCGATCGATCGCAGAGCAGACGAACCTCCTTGCGCTCAATGCAACCATAGAAGCCGCACGGGCGGGAAATGCCGGGCGTGGCTTCGCGGTGGTGGCGTCCGAGGTCAAGGCCCTGGCGACACAGACGGCCAAGGCGACCGAGGACATCACCCAACAGATCTCGGAGGTTCAATCGTCAACCGAGCAGGCCGTCGAGCGTATCAAATCCATCGCTTCGATCATGACCGACGTCAGCGCCGTGACCGCCGAAATCGCCGGCGCCGTCCGGCAGCAAGGCTCGGCCACCGAAGAAATCTCTCACAACATCCAGAACGCGGCGGCGGCCACCCACAGCCTGGCACAAAATGTGGCCGGGACAACCGCCTCGATCAGCGAAGCCCGCCGGTCGGCGACTGACGTTCTCAAGGTCGCCGAATATCTCACCAGCCACGCCGGCGATCTGCGCGTGTCCGTCGACCGGTTCCTGCGAGACGTGGCCGCGGCGTGACTGCCGTGCCGTGCAGCCACGTAGGGCCGACTACGCGTGCGCCTTGCGCTGTGGATCGATGATCTTCTCGAGCTTGCCCAGGACGTGCATGCAGGGCAGCACCTGGGCGAGGCTCGCGTTCGGCTCGCGCTTGCCCTTGATGGCGGCGATGAACTCGCGATCCTCGAGCTCGATGCCATCCATCGAGACGTCGACCTTGGACACGTCGATCTTGTTGTCCTTGCCGTCGGAGAGATCGTCGTAGAACGCCTTGTAGGTGCCGTTGTCGCAGATGTAGCGGAAGAACGAGCCGAGCGGGCCGTCATTGTTGAACGACAGCGACAAGGTCAGCATCGCGCCCGATGGCACTCGGGCAACGATACCCATGTCCATCGCGATGTTGAGCTGCGGATGGATCGGGCCCTGCACCGCGTAGCAATCCGAGATGGTCTCGCCGCACTGGTACTGGAACAGGTCGATGGTGTGGGCGGCGTGGTGCCACAACAGATGATCGGTCCAGCTGCGCGGATTGCCGGCCGCGTTGATGTTCTTCCTGCGGAAGAAATAGGTCTGCACGTCCATCTGCTGGACCTTGAGCTCGCCCTTCACGATCCGCTTGTGCACCCACTGATGGCTCGGATTGAAGCGGCGCACGTGCCCACCCATGGCGACCACGCCGGTCTCCTTGGCGATCTTTACCAGCGCCTCGGCGTCCTCGACGCTGTCGGTGACCGGGATCTCGACCAGCACGTGCTTGCCGGCGCGCATCACCTGCTCGCCCTGGCGGAAGTGCATTTTGGTCGGCGTGGTGAGGATGACGGCGTCGGCGCGCTTGATGCCCTCCGAGAGGTCGCCGGTATAGTGCGGTATGCCGTACTTCTTGGCGACTTCGGCGGTCGCGTCCTGATTGCCGCCCACCAGCGAGGTCACCTCGACCTCGGGAATGCGCTTGAGCGCATCAAGATGCTTCTGGCCGAACGCGCCCTGCCCGGCAACGCAAATCTTCATCGTCCACCTCTGCGAATGTCCACAGCTCGGCGCGCGGCTGCGCGCTTGACCTTGCCCGCCGCCGGCCGCTTGCCGGCCGCGCGTTTACGGTTCTCCAGGATGATGTGCCCGACCGCGGTGTTGGACGCCGGCACGGTATAGAAGCGGTAGACCTCGTCCACCTTGTCGTCGAGCGCGCCGCGCATGATCAGCCACATCACCATCTCGATGCCCTCGGCACCGGCCTCGCGCATGTATTCGAGGTGCGGGATGCGCGTGAGCTTCTTGGGATCCCTGGTGAGGTTGTCCAAGAATGCCTTGTCGAACTTGCTGTTGATCAGGCCGGCACGGGGACCTGAGATCTGGTGCGACATGCCGCCAGTGCCGAACACCACGACCTTGAGGTCCTCGGGATAGGACTCCACCGCCTTGCGGATCGCTCGGCCGAGCATGAAGCAGCGATGCCCGGTCGGCGGCGGATAGAGCACAACGTTCACGGCGAGCGGGATCACCGGGCACGGCCATTCCTTGGGCGATCCGAACAGCAGATTCATCGGCACGGTGAGCCCGTGGTCGAGCTCCATCTTGTTGCAGATGGTGAGATCGAACTCGTCGAGAATGACCGACTGCGCGATGTGCGAGGCAAGCTCCGGATGGCCTTTCACCACCGGCACCGGGCGCGGTCCCCAGCCTTCGTCCGCAGGTGGAAATTCGGCAGCGCAGCCGAGCGCGAAGGTCGGCACGATCTCGACCGAGAACGCCGAGGCGTGATCGTTGTAGACCACGATCGCGACGTCGGGCTTGGTCTTCGCCATCCATTCCTTGGACTTCTCGAAGCCCGAGAACACCCGCTTCCAGTACGGCTCCTCGGTCTGCTTGTTGTCGATCGCCGCGCCGATGGCCGGCACGTGCGACGACGCCACTCCCGCGACGATCCTAGCCACGTTTCGACCTCGCCTTGCTGGATGCCTTTGATTTGGATGACGCCTTTGACTTGGCACCTGACTTGGCGCCAGCCGCGAGCGTAGCGGGCTTGGCGCGGCCGGACTTGCTGCGATTGCCTTCCACCGAGCGGCCGCCCGCGAGCATCATGGCGGCGTAGTCCTCCTGGGTGGAGCCGGTCATGACGGCGGCGAGGTGGCGGAACGAATGGCCGTCGGTCGCGCCGAGCTTGGCGGTAAAATAGATGTTGCCGCCCAGCTCCAGCATCCGGTTGTAGTCGCGCTTGAGAATGGCGTCGGCCTGCTCCGGCGTGAGCGGGAACCTCTTGAGGTATTCCGCCTCGTTGGCCTTGAAGGCCTTGCGGTTCTCCTCCTTCATCAGCGACATGCAGAACATGTTGATGCCATAGCCCTGGCGCGACCGCTCCGCGTCAAACACGAAGGTGCCAGGGATGTCGTCATAGTCCTGCGCCTTGCGTGCCATCGGCCGTTCTCCATCCACGCCGTCCGTGCGGCCTGACATATATAGCCCAGCGAAGCCCCGCTACGTAAGCCTTGATCGTTCCGATGCCTCTTCCGCCTCATCCTGAGGAGCGGACGAAGCCCGCGTCTCGAAGAATGGGGCGGCCACCCGATCTCGGGTTTACCCGAGATCGGACATAATATGCACAAGTCGGGTAAACCCGACTTGTGTGCTTCGAGACGCATCGCTTCGCGATGCTCCTCAGCATGAGGCCGATGAAGGGCCGTCCTCAACTCCAATAAAGCCGCATCGGATTGTCGATCAGCAGCGCCTGCTGCAGCGCCGGGGTGGGCGCGATCTTCGGAATATGGTCGACCAGGAGGCCGTCGTCGGGGGCCTCCTTCTTCATGTTCGGGTGCGGCCAGTCGGTGCCCCAGATCACCCTGTCGGGAAACTTCTCGACCAGGGAGCACCCGAACGGCACCACGTCGTCATAGGGCGGGCCCGCGACGGTCATCCGCTCCGGACAGGTCACCTTCACCCAGAAATTCTTGTGGTTCTCCATCAGCCGGTGGAAGCGCCGGTTGTCCGCGTGATCGACGCCCTTCTTCACATCGGGCGTGCCCATGTGGTCGACCACCACCGTGGTGGGCAGCATGGTGAAGAACGATTCCAGCTCCGGCAGGTCGGGCATCTCGAAATAGATCACGATATGCCAGCCGAGCCGGTCGATGCGCCTCGCGATCCGCTCCAGGACGTCGCGCGGCGTGAAGTCGACGAGCCGCTTCACGAAGTTGAAGCGCACGCCCTTGACGCCCGCCTTGTCCATCCATTTGAGCTCGTCGTCGGTGACGTCCTCCCCGACAAACGCCACGCCCTTGGCCTTGCCGTTCGAGGCGTCGAGCGCGTCCACCATCGCGCGGTTGTCCTTGCTGTGACAGGAGGCCTGCACGATCACGTTCTTGTCGAGGCCGAGAAAGTCGCGCAGCGCGAACAGCTTCTCCTTGGGCGCGTCACAAGGCGTGTATTTGCGCTCGGGCGCATAGGGAAACGTCGCCTCCGGCCCGAACACATGACAGTGCGCGTCGACCGCGCCCGCCGGCGGCTTGTACTTCGGCTTCGACGGATTGGGATGAAACGGGATGTAGCCTGGACTCATCGCCACGAGATTGTTCTCCGTTTATCATCGTTCGTTAGACTCGCTCGATCGCCAGCGACACGCCCTGCCCGACGCCGACGCACATGGTGGCGAGCGCGCGCTTGCCGCCGCTCGCCATCAACTGATGCGTCGCGGTGAG
>DAIUEP010000005.1:13372-15997 GCA_036845065.1 Xanthobacteraceae bacterium
CGGCCTGCTCCGACGCGATGATCAGGGCAGCCGCGCCGTCGTTGACGCCCGACGCATTGCCGGCCGTGACCGTGCCGGGGTTACGCGCGAACGGCTTGAGCTTGGCGAGCCCTTCGAGCGTGGTGTCGGGCCGCGGGTGCTCGTCCTTCGCCACCACGACCGGCCCGGCGCGCCCGCCCGGCACCTCGACCGGCGCGATCTCGGCTGCGAAGAAACCTGTCGCCTTGCCGGCGCGCTCCTGCGAGCGCAGCGCGAACGCATCCTGGTCCTTGCGCGCGATCTGCAGCTCCTCGGCGACGTTCTCGGCGGTGTCCGCCATCTGGTCGACGCCGTATTGCTGCTTCATGCGCGGATTGACGAAGCGCCAGCCGATGGTGGTGTCGTGGACCTCGGCGGTGCGCGAGAATGCCTCGCTAGCCTTCCCCATCACGAACGGCGCCCGAGTCATCGATTCGACGCCGCCCGCGATCGCAAACTCCATCTCGCCCGCCCGGATCGCCTGCGCGGCAGCGCCGACCGCGTTGAGGCCGGAGGCGCACAGGCGATTGAGTGTCACGCCCGGGATCGTGTCCGGCAGCCCGGCCAGCAGGAGCGCCATGCGGGCGACGTTGCGGTTGTCCTCGCCGGCCTGGTTGGCGCAGCCGAGAAACACCTCATCGAGCCGCGACCAGTCGGCCTTGGGATGGCGCGCCATCAAGGCCTTGATCGGCACGGTGGCGAGATCGTCGGCGCGCACCTTGGCGAGCGCGCCGCCGTAGCGACCGATGGGTGTGCGCAGTCCGTCGCAGATGAAGGCTTCGGGCATGACCGTTGCTCCTACGTCGTCGGCATCCGACAGCCATGATCCGTCATCCTGAGGCGCCCGCGCGCAGCGCGGGCCTCGAAGGATGCGGCCGGGGCCGTCGCCCTTCGAGGCGCGCCTTCGGCGCGCACCTCAGGGTTACGGAGAGGGGTTTGAATGTGCATCGCCATCCTCATGCCGCCGTACCATGGGCGCGGGCGGTGCGCGCGTGCAGGTCGCGCAGAATCTGCAGCTCGTTCGCGGAAGGCCTCGGCGTCTCGGTGAGCGTCGCGGCAAAGCGCACCGGCCAGCCGGTCTGCGCCTTGATCTCGTCCTGGGTGACGCCCGGATGGATCGAGGTCACCGTCATCTCCTTGCTGACCGGATCGGGCTCGAACACGCAGAGATCGGTGATCAGCTTGGTCGGCCCCTTGGTCTTGAGGCCGAGCCGGGCGCGATGGTCGCCGCCCTCGCCGTGGCCCATGGAGGTGACGAAGTCGAGCTTCGGCGCGAAGGCGCGCGGCGACTGACTCATGATGATGAAGATCTCGCCGCAGGCGCTGGCGATCTCAGGCGCGCCACCGCCGCCCGGCAGCCGCACCTTGGGCTTGTGATAGTCGCCCACCACCGTGGTGTTGAGATTGGCGAAGCGGTCGATCTGCGCGCCGCCCAGGAAGCCCACGGTCATGCGCCCGCCCTGCAGCCAGTAGCGGAACATCTCCACTACCGTGGTTGTCGTGAGCGCGGTCTCGCACAATTCGCCGTCGCCGATCGAGAGCGGCAGCACCTCCGGCTTGGTAGCGATCGTGCCGGACTCGTAGATCAGCGTGATGTCCGGCGCGTGCGTGAGCCGCGCCAGATTCGAGGCCGCCGACGGCATGCCGATGCCGACAAAGCAGACGTCGTTGTTGCGCAGCGCCCGCGCCGCCGCAATCGTCATCATCTCGCTCGGCTTGTAGTCGGCCATGGTTTATGCGGCCCCCTAAGCGGCCTTTGCGCGCTTCACATGCTTCGCGAACACGTTCGGACCTTGCTCCAGCACATTCGCTTTCATCCAGGCGAGGAACGTCTCACGCTCACGCGCGATCTTGTCCCAGGAAATGTAGAAGGCGTTGTCGCGCTTGTAATAGCCCTGCGCGTAGGACGGGTACGCCCCGCCCGGCACCTTGACGATCGCGCCGACAGTCCACCCCGGCAGGATCACCGCGTTGAAGCTGCGCGGCCCGAAATCCTCGACGATCTCCTCGACCGTGACGATCGAGCGCTTCGCGGCAAGCACGACCTCCTTCTGCACGCCCACGATGCCTTCGAGCAGGATGTTGCCGGCACGGTCGGCCTTGAGCGCGTGCACGATGGCGACGTCGGGCCGGTGCGCCGGCACGGCGGCAAGCTCCTCGCCGGTGAACGGGCAGGTGACGGACTTGATGCGCGGATTGACCTTGGGCAGGTCGACCCCGAGATAGCCGCGAAACACCGCGCAGGGCAGCCCGGCCGCTCCCGCCTCGTAGGCGTTGGCCATGGCGGCGTGGGAATGCTCCTCGATCGCGAGCGGATGGGGCCAGCCGTTCTCGACCGCGTCGCGCAAGCGATGCAGCGAGCCGACGCCCGGATTGCCGCCCCAGGAGAACACCAGCTTCTCAGCGCAGCCCATGCCGATGAGCTGATCGTAGAGGAGGTCGGGTGTCATCTTGATGAGGGTCAACCGGCGCCTTTGCTGGCGGATGACCTCATGCCCGGCCGCATAAGGGATCAGGTGGGTGAACCCCTCCATCGCCACGGCATCGCCGTCCCGGACGCAGTCCTCCACCGCTTCGGCCAGGGACAGGAAACGCGGCATCAATCGA
>DAIUEP010000005.1:16097-40634 GCA_036845065.1 Xanthobacteraceae bacterium
CCGGACGCAGTCCTCCACCGCTTCGGCCAGGGACAGGAAACGCGGCATCAATCGAAGGCCCGTTGTTGAGATCGGTTGAGTTTATTTACGGGCCACCCCGGGCGGGGTCAAATGGCGTGAGCGCATCCCAACCCGTCATGCCCGGCACCCGGGTCCGGCCTTCGGCCGGCCCGAGTGTAGACTCTTGTGCCGGGCATCCACGTTTTGCTACGTGCAACAAGACGTGGATGGCCGGGACAAGCCCAGCCATGACGCAAGAAGCGTTTGAGCTCTCGCATGTTCATGAACCGCCGGACCGTCCGCATCGAATGGGGCGACTGCGACCCGGCCGGCATCGTGTTCTATCCGCGCTATATGGCGATGTTCGACCATTCGACGGTGCTCCTGCTCGAGGCCGCGCTCGGCCTCAATAAGCACCAGCTTTACAAGACTTATGATTTCGACGGCTACCCGATGGTCGAGACACGGGCGCGCTTTCTCGTTCCGACCCGCTACTGCGACGAGGTGGTGATCGACACGACCGTCACAGAGGTGCGCAGGACGAGCTTTCACGTGCAACACCGCCTCATGAAGGAAGGCGTGCTGGCGGTCGAAGGCTTCGAGTCGCGGGTGTGGATCGTGCGCGACCAGGAGCGGCCCGGCCGCTTCAAGCCGCAGCCGATCCCGGCCGAGTTCGTGGCTAAGCTGACGGCTACTGCGCCGCCTTGATGCCGAGCTTCTGGGCGATGGCGGCAAGCTTGGCGCGCTGCTCCTCGATCGAGGCGGCGAACTCGGCGGCGGTTCCCGGGCTGACCAGCTGGCTGGTGGCGGTGAAGCGGCTCTTCACCGCCTCCTCATTGATGGCCGCCTTCACGTCCGCCGCGATGCGGTCGCGCGCCGGCGCCGCCATGTCCTTAGGGCCAAACAGGCCGGTCAGTCCGTCGAAGGTGATGTCCGGAAAGCCGGCCTCCGCGACGGTGGGCATGTCCGGATAGTTGGGCGCGCGGACACCGTTGGTGACCGCAATCAGCTTCACCCGTCCGGCCTGGACATGCGGCTGCACGATGGCGAGCGCGCCCACATAGGCCTGGATGCGGCCCTCGCCGAGGTCGGTGAGCGGCGCCACCACGTCGCGATAGGGCACGCGCGTGATCGAAAGGCCCGCGCTCTTGAAGTAGCCCTCATAGATGACGTCGGTCATGCCGGTCGCGGTCGAATAGTTGAGCTTGCCCGGCTGGGCGCGAACCATCGCCATCAGGTCCGCCACCGACGCGACGTTGAGCGCGGGTGGCACGACCAAGCCGACGAGCGTGTTGGAAATCCGCGCGACCGGCGTGAGCTCGCGCGGATCGTAGGGCAGCTTGTCGAGCTGATAGGGATGCGCCGTGAACGATGAGGTCGGAGTGTACAGCAGCACGTGGTCGTCACGCGCTCCGATGAAGGCGTTGATGGCGACAACTGCGTCGCCGCCCGGCCGGTTCTCAACCACCACCGGCTGGTTCCAGCGGGTGGTCAGTCGCTCGGCCAGGAGACGCGCCCCGATATCGGCGCCGCTGCCGGGCCCGAGCGACACGATGAACTTGACCGGACGCTGCGGCCAGGCGGGTGACTGGGCGGACGAGGAACCGCTGAGCGGAATGGTAAACAACAGTCCCACCACGAAGGCTGAGAGTGCGCGGCCAGTCCGGTTCATGATGTTCTCCACCAACTAACTGTGGGCAGCCCCTCTCCGCGCCGGAGCATGGGCACGGTTTGTCTAGCGCAGCCGCCCTGGCGGGGAAAGGCGCCTCTTGGCGCACCCGTCAGCACGCTCCTGTATCCTCCTCGCATGCCTAACCGCATCCGGCGTGGGCGTGGACTCCGGCCAATCGACGCGATAACAACGCGCCATCCATTCCCCCCACCGTCCCGGGCGGGCCATCCGAACCGAGCGTTCCCAGCCGCCGCCACCACGACCGGAGATCCCCATGCGCATCGACGCCTATACGCATTTCTTCCCGAAGAAGTTCTTCGACAAAATGATGGAGATCGCGGGCGACTACAAGGACATGGGCAAGCGCGTGCGCTCGCTGCCGGCGCTCTACGACCTCGACGTGCGCAAGAAGATCGTCGACGGCCACAAGGACTATCAGCAGGTCCTCTCCTACCCGCAGCCGCCGTTCGAGAGCTTCTGCAAGACGCCGCAGCAGCTGGACGAGATGCTCCGCCTCTGCAACGACGGCTTTGCCGAGCTGTGCGACAAGGAGAAGGACCGCTTCCCGGCCTGGGTCGCCCAGGTGGCGCTTGGCGCTCCCGACGCCGGCGCGGCGGAAGCCGAGCGGGCGATCAAGAACGGGGCGCTCGGCGTTCAGATCTACACCAATGTCGGCGGCAAGCCGATCGACCTGCCCCAATATCTGCCGTTCTGGAAAAAGATGAACGAGCTCGGCAAGCCGATCTGGATTCATCCCGCGCGCGGCGCCGAGACCCCCGATTATCCGCTCGCGGAAAAGAAGTCGCTCTATGAAATCTGGTGGACGCTTGGCTGGTCGTACGAGACCGGCTGCGCGATGACGCGCCTCGTCTACTCCAAGATCATGGACAACCACCCCAATCTCAAGATCATCACCCACCACTTCGGCGGCATCATCCCAATGCTGGAAGGCCGCCTCGGCCCGGGCAACGATGTGATGGGCTCGCGCACCTCGGACGAGGACTATGTCGCGCTGCGCAAGGGGCTCAAGAAGCGCCCGCTCGACTACTTCAAGCAGGACTTCTACGCCGACACCGCGGTGTTCGGCGGCGTGCCGGCGACCAAGTGCGGGCTCGAGTTCTTCCCGCGCGAGAAGGTCCTGTTCGCGTCCGACTGCCCGTTCGATCCCGAGGGCGGCACCATGTATCCGCGCGTCACGCTGCAGATCCTGGATTCGCTCAATATCTCCAAGGCGGATCGCGAGATGATGGACTACAAGAATCTCGAGGCCGTGACCGGCGTGAAGCTGGTGAAGTAAGCGCTGGCATCTTGCGGATTATAGATATTTGTCTATATTAACCTCATGGCGCCGCTGAAGCCAGTGGAATGGATAGGGTCGTCCCGTGACGACCTTCGATCCCTTCCCGGCGAGGTGCGCGAGGCAATGGGCGAAGCGCTCTACCGGGCGCAGCAAGGTGAAGAACATCCCGCTGCCAAGGCACTCAAAGGGTTCGGCGGCCGCGGTGTGCTTGAAATTGTGGACGACTATCGCGGCGATACCTATCGCGCGATCTACACCGTCAAATTCTCGAATGTGATCTATGTGCTGCATGTCTTTCAGAAGAAGTCGAAGAAGGGGGCTGCGACACCGCAGCACGAGATCGAGTTGGTCCGGGCGCGTTTGAAGCGAGCGGAAGAGCACTATCGATCCCATTATGGGAGGGAAGGACGATCATGAGCGGCAAAATCCCTGTCCATCGTGGAAGCGGCAATGTCTTTGCCGATCTCGGCTTCGAGAACCCGGAAGAGATGCAATTGCGCGCCGATCTGGTGCAGCAACTCCGCGACATCATCAAACGGCGTCGGCTGACGCAGGTCGCAGCCGCAAAGCTGTTACGGATCACGCAGCCCGATCTGTCGGCGCTGCTGCATGGCCGGCTGACCAAATACTCGTTGGGTCGGCTCTTGAAATTCATGACCATCCTCGACCGCGACGTCGAGATCGTGGTCAAGGCGAAACCGCGCCATCGATCAGCGCGGTTGACAGTGGCTTTTGGGTGACGAGCGCCCAGTGTCGTTGGCTGTGGGTTGGCCGCTTGTCCCCATGAATCTTGCCGCATCCTCTGCTAGCGTCGCGGCGCCATGGATGCCGCCCGTCCCCTGACACCGCAAGGCTTCGAATCCGGACCGCCCGCCGAAGCATCCGCGCGCGCGACGCCGGTGATGGAGCAGTACATCGAGATCAAGGCCGCCCATCCGGATTCGCTTCTGTTCTACCGGATGGGCGACTTCTACGAGCTGTTCTTCGAGGACGCCGAGATCGCGGCGCGCGCGCTCGGCATCGTGCTCACCAAGCGCGGCAAGCACCAGGGCCGCGACATCCCGATGTGCGGCGTGCCGGTGCATCGCTCCGATGAATACCTGCATCGGCTGATCGCGCTCGGCCATCGCGTCGCCGTGTGCGAGCAGCTCGAGGACCCGGCGGAGGCGAAGAAGCGCGGCTCGAAGAGCGTCGTGAAGCGCGACGTGGTGCGGCTGGTGACGCCTGGCACGCTCACCGAGGACACGCTGCTTGACGCGCGCCGCAACAATTATCTCCTCGCGATCGCGCGCGCGCGCAGCTCGACCGGCGAGGACGGCCGCTTCGCGCTCGGCTGGATCGACATCTCGACCGGCGAGTTCCGCATCACCGAGTGCGACGGCGCTGCGCTCGCCGCCGAGATCGCCCGGCTCGAGCCGGGCGAGATCATCTTTTCCGACGCGCTCTATGGCGACGCCGAGCTCATGCCCATGCTGCGCGCGCTCCCCGCCGTGACGCCGCTCACTCGCGACGTGTTCGATGGCGCGACCGGCGAGCGCAGGCTCTCAGCCTATTTCGGCGTTGCGACCAGCGCGGGCTTCGGCGCGTTCTCAAGGCTCGAGCTTGCCGCCGCCGCAGCCTGCGTGACCTACGTCGAGCGCACGCAGCTTGGCCAGCGCCCGCCGCTCTCCCCGCCCGTGCGCGAACCGGAGGGCGCCACACTCGCCATCGACCAGGCCACGCGCGCCAATCTTGAGCTCGTGCGCACGCTCTCGGGCGAGCGGCGCGGCTCGCTCTTGGCGGCGATCGACCGCACGGTCACGGCGGCGGGCTCACGCGCGCTCGCGCAACGGCTCGCCGCGCCGCTCACCGACCCGGCCGCGATCGCGCGGCGGCACGACGCGGTCGCGCTGTTCGTGACCGACGCGGCATTGCGCGCGGAAACACGCGAGCGCCTCAACGCGGCGCCTGATCTCGCGCGTGCGCTCGCACGCCTCGTGGTCGGCCGCGGCGGGCCGCGCGACCTCGCGGCGATCCGCGATGGCATCGCGGCTGCGGCACACCTCGCCGATCGGCTGGCGGCGCGGGGCGACCTTCCGGCCGAGATCGCCGAGGCCAAGGCGGCGCTGCGGCGGCCGGAGGCCACGATCGCGGCAGAGCTTGCGGCTGCGCTCGCCGATGAGCTGCCGCATCTCAAACGCGATGGCGGCTTCGTGCGCCAAGGCTACGACGCCGCGCTCGACGAGGCGCGCGCGCTGCGCGACGACACAAGGCGCGTGATCGCGGCGCTGCAGGAGCGTTACGCCAGCGTGACCGGCGTGCGCGCGCTCAAGATCCGGCACAACAACGTGCTCGGCTATTTCGTCGACGTGACCGCGCAGCACGGCGACAAGCTTCTCACCGCGCCGCTCAACGCGACCTTCATCCACCGCCAGACGCTTGCCGGCCAGGTGCGCTTCACTACCACCGAGCTTGGCGAACTCGAAGCCAAGATCGCGAATGCCGCCGACCGCGCGCTCGGCATCGAGCTTGCGACCTTCGAGCGTCTCTCGACGCTGGTCACCACGGCGGCCGAGCCGATCAAGGACGCCGCCGTTGCGCTCGCCGCGCTCGATGTGGCGGCCGCGCTGGCGCAGCTTGCGGTCGCGCACGACTACGTGCGTCCGGAGGTCGACAATTCGCTGGGGTTTGCGATCGACGGCGGACGCCATCCGGTGGTCGAGCAGGCGCTCGCCACCGACGGCGGTCCTTTCGTTGCCAACGATTGCGATCTCTCCCCGCCGCCGCCGCACAAGGCCGGCCGCATCTGGCTGATCACTGGGCCGAACATGGCCGGCAAGTCGACGTTCCTGCGCCAGAACGCGCTGATCGCGATCATGGCCCAGATGGGCAGCTTCGTGCCGGCGCGGGCGGCGCGCATCGGCGTGGTCGACCGGCTGTTCTCGCGCGTCGGCGCGGCGGACGATCTCGCACGCGGGCGCTCGACCTTTATGGTCGAGATGGTGGAGACCGCGGCCATCCTCAACCAGGCCGGCGAGCGCTCGCTCGTGATCCTCGACGAGATCGGGCGCGGCACCGCCACCTTCGACGGCCTCTCGATCGCCTGGGCCACCATCGAGCACCTGCACGAAAAGAACCGCTGCCGCGCGCTGTTCGCAACGCACTTTCACGAGCTGACCGCGCTCTCAGCGAAGCTCCCGCGCCTGTTCAACGCCACCGTCAAGGTGAAGGAGTGGCATGGCGAGGTCGTGTTCCTGCACGAGGTCACGGCCGGCGCCGCCGATAGAAGCTATGGCATCCAGGTGGCGAAGCTCGCCGGCCTGCCCGCGAGCGTGATCGAGCGCGCCAAGGTGGTGCTGGCCAAGCTCGAAGCCGAGGACCGCGCCGCCCCGCGCGGCTTCGAGGACCTGCCGCTTTTTGCCGCAGCGCCGACCGGCCGGCCGCAGGATGCAGGCCTCGAGGCGTTGCTGGCCGCACTCGCGGGCCTTCATCCTGACGAGATGTCGCCACGCGAGGCGCTGGAAGCGCTCTACGCGCTCAAGGCCAAGGCCGCGGCAAAGGAGACGTAGCCTCCGAAAAACGGCCTGTGATAGAATTCTAGAATTGCCGTCGGGCACGCCTTGCGCGCGCCCGCAGAAGGGGAACTCCATGAGAAACTCGATGATCATGCGGACCGCGCTGTCGCTCGGCCTGCTGCTGGCAACCACCGCCGCCCAGGCCCAGAGCTTTCCGTCCAAGACCATCACCATCGTGGTCACCGCCGCAGCCGGCGGCGTGAGCGACGTGGTGGCGCGGGCGGTCGGCCAGCGCCTCTCCGAGGCCTGGGGCCAGCAGGTCGTGATCGAGAACAAGGGCGGAGGCGCCCATATCATCGGCGCGCAGGTCGTCGCCAAGGCGCCGCCCGACGGGCACACGCTCCTGGTGGCGGAGGCCGGCACCTACGTGCTCAACCCGACGCTCTATCCCAAGGACAAGCTCGCCTACGACACCGAAAAGGACCTCGCGCCGATTACCGGTCTCGTGCGCATCAACCAGGCGCTGATCGCCAACAACGCGTTGCCGGCCCAGAACGTGCGCGAGCTGGTGGAGCTCGCCAACAAGAAGCCGGGCGAGATCACCTACGGCACCGCCGGCGTCGGCTCGGCCCCGCACATGAACCTGATCAAGTTCGAGAACATGGCGAAGGTGAAGCTGCAGCCGATCCACTATCGTGGCGCGGCGCCCGCGCTCAGCGACATCATCGCCGGGCATATCAACCTGATGTCGGTGAGTCTCAGCCTGGTGATTCAGCCGGCCAACGAGAAGAAGCTCAAGGTGCTCGGCGTCAGCAGCCCCAGGAAGGTGAAGGAGCTGCCCAACTCACCAACCGTGTCGGAAAGCGGCGTGCCCGGCTACGAGGCCGGCACCTGGTTCGGGCTGGCCACCACCGGCGGCACGCCGCGCGACGTGGTGATGAAGATCAACGCCGAGGTGCGCAAGATCCTGAGCGATCCGGAGTTCCAGCAGAAGTTCATGGCGCCGCAGCTGTTCGAATCGATGGTGGCGTCGCCGGAAGAGTTTGGCCAGTACATCAAGGCCGAGACCGCCAACTGGGCCAAGGTCATCCGCGAGCAAAAGCTTGTGGTTGAGTGAGGGAGCCACGGGCGCGCGGCGAATAGCGAGATCAAGAGATCGGCCACAACGCCGATCGCGTTTGCAACGCCGGCTCCCCCCACCATGATTGCGTACTGGTCATCGGCCGCGGCCCTGCTGATCGCGACCGTTGGCTGCAGCTATCTGGTCGCGGCCACGATCCTGGTTCGCCGCTTCGCGCGCCAGCCGATCCCGAGCGGAGCCGCGGCCACCCCCGCGGTCACGATCCTCAAGCCGCTCCATGGCGACGAAGCGGGTCTCTTCGACAACCTCTTGTCGTTCGATCGCCAGCACTATCCGGGCCCGGTGCAGATCATCTGCGGCGTCGCGGACGCTCACGATCCCGCCATCGCGGTGGTCGAGCGCCTGCGCGGCGCGTCCGCGACCCACGACATCGAGCTCAAGATCGATGCGACGGTCCATGGCGCCAACCGCAAGGTCGCCAACCTGATCAACATGGCGCCGCGCATCCGACACGACGTCGTCATCGTGTCCGACAGCGACATGCGGGTTGAGCCCGACTATCTCGCGCGCGTGATCGCTGCCTTGCAGCGGCAAGGCGTCGGCGCCGTGACCTGCCTCTATCATGGCGTTGCGGCGACCGGCCGCTGGTCGCAACTCGGTGCGCTCGCCATCAATGCGCATTTCCTGCCAAGCGTCGTGCTCGGGCTGGCATCCGGGCTTGCACAGCCCTGCTTCGGCTCGACCATCGCGCTCCACCGCGCCACGCTCGATGAGATCGGCGGCTTTGCGGCCTTCGCGGATCGGCTCGACGACGACTACGCGATCGGGGCGGCGGTGCGGCAGCGCGGCTACGCGATCGCGATCCCGCTGTTTACGATCGCGCATCTGTGCAGCGAGCCCTCGCTCTCCGAGCTGTGGCGGCACGAGTTGCGCTGGGCGCGCACGATCCGCAGCATCGCACCGCTGGGACACGCCGGCTCCGTGGTGATGCACGCGCTGCCCTGGGCGCTGGTCGCGTTGCTGCTCGCTCCCTGGTCGGGCCTGCTGGCACAGGCTACCGCCGCCACGCTCGCCGCCCTCCTGTGCCGGGTGGCGCTCCTGCGCCAGGTCGCCCATGCATTCGCCCTCCCGCCGCAGCCCTATTGGCTCCTGCCCGGGCGCGACCTGCTCTCATTCGTGGTGTTCGTCGCGAGCTTCCTCGGCCGCTCGGTGAACTGGAAAGGACACCGCTACCGGCTGGGCGCAGGTGTGTCGCAGCAATGACACGGCTGATCTTTCTGCGGACGCCTGGCCAAAACGCTTTGCAGCCGGGGGGTCTCGCATGCTAACTCGGCCCTATGTCGGGACTGCAGGGGCTCTGGCAAGTCGGTCGGATCTGGGGTCGACGCGCGCTGATGGCGGGGTCCATCGCGGCGCTGTCGGGCCCCATCGCCGCGTCCGCAGCCGACATGGAGAGCCGCGGTAAGGCTTTGCCGCAGGCCTATGACTGGACTATCACGATCGGCCTCGAAGGCAAGCTCGAGCCGACGTTCCCGGGCTCAAAGGACTTTACCCTGCGGCCCAATCCGCTTTTCGACATCCGCAGATACGGCACGCCCGAGCGCTTCCGCGGGCCGCGCGACGGCATCGGCATCGGCCTGATCGAGGGCAGCAATTACCAGATCGGCCCGGTCGGCCAGTTCCGAATCGCGCGCCGGGAGAGCGACGACCGGGCAGCGCTGCACGGGCTCGGCAACGTGCCATGGGCGGCGGAAGTCGGCGCCTTCGCGGAATATTGGTTTGTCCCCTGGCTGCGCGGGCGCGCCGAGGTCCGGCAGGGCGTCACCGGTCATCACGGATTGATCGCCGACCTCATGCTGGATGCGGTCGTTCCGGTCAGCTCGCAATTGACACTGTCGGGCGGCCCGCGCGCCACGCTTGCGAGCGCGGCGGCGACGAGCCCCTATTTCAGCATCGACGCGATCCAGTCGGCGGCATCAGGCCTGCCGGTCTACGCGGCGGGAGGCGGCATCCGATCGGTCGGAGCCGGCGCGCAGGCGCGCTATTTCTGGACCCCGCAGTGGGCCACGCATGCCTTCCTCGAGTACGAACGGCTCACGGACGACGCCGCCAATTCGCCGCTCGTCACCCAGCGCGGCTCCGCCAACCAGCTGACGATCGGATTTGGGGTCACGCGCTCCTTCGACATCAAGCAGCCCTGGTAGCTTGCGGCGCACCGGGCCACGACGTCGGGCTCTCCACTTTCATTATGTTCCACTTTAGCTATGCCAAGCGGAGGCCGGCGCCAGGTGGTAGCGGCCAATCCTTAGGCCCCGCATGACGATCATCAAACATGCCGGCGTCATTGCCTGGTTGATCGGCATCGCGGTCGTCATCGGCCTCGTCATCTGGTCCGGCATCGATTCGATCGCGCACGCCATCGCGAGCGTCGGCTGGGGAATACTCGCGGTCCTGATAGTGCGTATCGTCACCGTCAGCTTGGCCGGGGCAGGCTGGCAATTGCTCTTTCCCGCGCACAACCACCCGGGGCTTGGAGCTTGCGTGCTCGTGCGCTTCATCCGCGAGGCGACCAATGCGCTGCTCCCGCTGATGCAAGTCGGCGGCGACCTCATCGGCGCGCGGCTGTTGATGTTCCGCGGCGTTGCGGGGCCGCTCGCAGCCGCGAGCATCATCGTCGACATCCTGATCCAGGCCGTCACCCAGTTTCTGTTTGCCTGCCTCGGCGTCGCCATTCTCGTACTACTCGGGGCGAGCGAGGCCTTGGCGCAGACAATCGCGTCTGCGCTTGCAGTCGCCGCGATCCTGCTCGCGGCCTTCTATCTCGCGCAGCGCCGCGCCGGACAGCGCATCCTGCAATGGATCATGAACAGCCTGACCGGCAACCGGCAATGGCGCGTGCTCGGCACCATCGACGCCGTCTATGAGCAGCTCGCGACGATCTATGCGGGTCAGCGTCGCCTCTTCGTCAGCAGCCTCGTGCACATGGTCGGCTGGTTGATCGGGGTGGCCGAAGTCCTGATCGTGTTCGCCTTCATGGGGAACCCGGTCGGCCTCGGCGAGGCGATCGTCATCGAAAGCCTGTTGCACGCCGTTCGTGGCGCGGCCTTTGCCATTCCGGGCGCGTTGGGCGCGCAGGAGGGCGGCCTGGTGTTGCTGTGCGCGCTGTTCGGGATTCCACCGGACCAGGCGATCGCGCTGTCGCTGGTCAAGCGTTTGCCCGATCTCGTTCTCGGAGTGCCGAGCCTGCTCGCATGGCAGCACATGGAATGGCGACGCCTGCAATCGAGCCGTGCGCGCGGCCAATGAGGGGCATATCGACGGGTTGAACACTGTTGTGGCCTCAGGCCTGATCGGTGCACAATCGCCGGAACATCCCGGGACGCGCGATCGACGCGGCAGCCAAAAGCCGGGTGTCAGAAAAGGGAGGAGACGATGTCGATGTCAGTGTTCGCGAGATGGTCCTTGGCGGCGGCCGTCCTCGGGATGGCCATGGAGGGTACCCAGGCGCAGGACATTCCGCCGGTCAACAGCGGCGCCAATCCCTATCGCGTCATCCGCGATTGGGCACAGCTCACGCAGGAGAAGCGACCGTGGGGCGGCTCGAACGGCGTCGCCGTCGACCGCGACGGCAAGTCGGTGTGGGCGACCGACCGCTGCTCGCCCGGAACCGCGCCGGGCTGTCTCGGCACCAAGGCCAACCCGGTCCACCTGTTCGACGACCAAGGCAAGGAGGTCAGAAGCTTCGGCGGCGGCATGTTCGTGTGGCCGCATGGCATCCATGCCGATCGCGATGGCAACGTGTGGGTGACCGACGCACGCGTTGCGAGCCCCGACGAGCTTCAAAAGTTTCCCGGCGAAGACAAGAAGGGCAGTGTTGTCGTCAAGTTCAGTCCCGACGGCAAGGTGCTGATGACGCTGGGCAAGCCAGGCGTGCGGGGCAACCCACCGGAGGCCCTGACCGACCCGAACGACGTGGTCACCGACCCGGAGAACGGCGACGTCTACGTGGCCGAGAGCCACACCAACGTCGAGGACCCGAACCTGGTCGGGCGCATCTCGGTGTTCGACCGCAACGGCAAGTTCCTGCGGATCATCGGCAAGACCGGAACCGGCCCGGGCGAGTTCCGCACCCCGCACGCGGTCAAGTTCGATTCGCAGGGGCGGCTGATCGTCGCCGACCGCCACAACCACCGCGTCCAGATCCTGACCAAAGACGGAAGGTTCATCGCCGAATATAAGGAGTTCAGCCGCGTGAGCGGGCTCGCGATCGATCGGACCGACACCATCTACGCGGCGGACTCCGAATCCGAGCCCCGCCGGCATCCGGGCTGGCTCAAGGGTATCCGCGCCGGCAGCTTGAAGGACGGCAAGGTGACGATCTTCGTGCCGCCGCACACGACCAATGCTCCCGAGGGAGCCATGGGAGAAGGCATCGCCATCGATGCGGCCGGCAATCTCTTCACCGCGGAAGCGACCGTCCGGGGCGTGACGAAGTACGTCAAAGATTAGCGAGGCTTTGCCTCAGAGCGACGAGGCAGGTTGCATAGTCCGTAGCCCGCATTGAACGAAGCGAAATGCGCTGATGCGCTTCAACCGGCTCAATCTCGGATGTCGCTTCGCGCCATCCGAGCGACGGTAAACTCGCCCTTGGGCGTCGGGTCTTTGTTTCGGATGACGCCTCTCATTAACGAAGCCGCACGCACGTTCGCGGCATAGTAGCAATCCGTTTGGAAACTGAGGCCGAGCGGACTCGTCGCGGTACGCCGATCCCAGGTTGTTGACTGATGCCGTTAAATTGGCTCGCTTCGTCGCATTCGCTGGCTGCATGCTTTCTGCCGCCGGTGTATGCTTGCCAGGGTGTTGACTTGCGGGGGCGGTTGGTCCGGCAACGGCGAGAGTCCAATGAAGCGCCTGCGATACGTTGCGTCAGTCGCCTCTCTGCTGCTCTTGTCGCCGTCTGGCGGCGCCCGTGCGGGCCCCTATGACGGCCAGTGGGATGGCTCGGCGACGGCGACGACCGGTCAATGCAAGCCAGCCCCCATCACGCTGACCGTCGTCGGCGCGACAGTAGTTGGTCAAGCAAAGTTCGGGCTCGACACGCGGGACATCCGCGGCACCGTAGCCGCAGACGGTGCGTTTGGCGCCACTATTGGCTTCCAACATCTCACGGGAACCTTCATCAGCGAAACGTTTGAAGGGAGTTTCAAGAGCTACGACTGTACTTGGAAAATGCTGCTCAGGCGGACGAAGCCGCAGTAGGTCGCCCGGACGCGAAATGGGCAGCACCCAAATGGTTTCCGCCAACACTGGCAGATGTGGATCGTCTTGAAGAGACGACTACGATCTTGCTTGTGCGCAAGAATGACTATTTTCGTTTGCAATTTTCATTGGAAAAGTTGCCTTACAGCAACACCAGCGACAAAATACCACTTGTCAACACGTTCGAGACGTGGCCCGGAGGCGAATCACCCTACGCTTTGACGCGGACAATCCTGTCCTTTCTTGAGGAGGTTCGCGTGAGATATGTGCTCGCTATCGTCCTCCTGTCCACTGGCGCATTGGCCCAGGACGGCCACTTCGGCCACGGCCATCAGTACTGGCACCAGGATTTCTACCAGCACCTGGTGACGCCGGAAACCAAGGTCTCGTGCTGCAATCTTGCCGACTGCCGACCGACCTCGGGCCGGTCGGTGGGCGACCACTACGAGGTCAAGATCGACGGCACCTGGGTCGCGGTCCTGCCGAGCAAGGTCGTGAAGACCAGCGCGCCCGACATGGGCTTCCACGTCTGCGCGCCTCTCAACTTCAGCGGCAAGCCGGAGCACGTGTACTGCGTGGTGCTGCCGCCGGAAAGCTAGCTCTGCTCAGCCGGGCACCTGTGAGCCCATTGCCGATCGCCATGGCAAGCGGGTGAAAGAGCCAGCCACATCGCACGAGCGACGGCCGACAACGCCGTCGTTGTCGAGTGCGTAGAGCGAAGGAGCACCGCTTTGCTCCTCAGGGCATTTGTGCGCCGAGATCTTGAGCAGCGTTGCAAAGCAACACCGCGATGGCCGGCCGGTCGATCACCGGTCGACTGTCTTAGCCACACTGTCTGCGAGCCGGAGCCGACGACGTGTCGGCGTCCAATTGCTCCAGTGCGCCCACAATTGCGTTGAGATCCATGCGGCGCCGATAGTCGGGATCGATGTAGCGCGCCTTGACCACCCCATCCCGGCCAACAATGAAGGTCGCCGGGATCGGCAACATCCAGGTGTCGTTGTTTTGAAACGGCGTAATATCGAAACCGCCCGCTTGCATCGCCTCGCGTTTCTCGTCCCCAACCCAGAACAAGAGATTGAGCGCGAGCGCGTAGCCGTTGTCGGTGTCCGCCAGAATGGCAAAGGGTGCCTTCGCATAGTCCTTGAGCTCGCCTCCGTAGCGCTGGCTTTCGGGCGAGATCGCAACGATCTGCGCGCCCAGCCGATCGACGTCTGGTGCGATCCTGGCAAGCCCATCGATGTTCAGGCGGCAATACGGGCACCAATGGCCTCGATTGAACGAGACGACCACCGGTCCCTTCTCGATCAGGTCGCCGAGCCGGACCAGCTGGCCCGACTCGTCGGGCAGGATGAAGTCCGGCATGCGCTCGCCAATCTGCGGCGCGCTCTGGCCCACCTGGTTGGACTCAAGCCGGACGATCATGCGGGCGACTACGCCGGCAAACTCGGGACTGAGCCTGTCCACCTCGTCCGCGACCGCCTTCAGGCGAGCGGCCAGGGGGGCATCCATGAGCCGGCTGCTTTCGGTCGTCTCATCCAGAATTTCCGCGAAGCTCTTCTCAGCCATAGCTTTCACTCTTTCTTTTTTCAATTTCTATCGGGAAGCCACGATCGATAGGAGCGGCGCCTGGTCATCCTTTGGCGCTGCCGACGGCGGGGCCAGGAACCGCCGCCAATCCGCGCTGCGCAACATTTTCATGACAGCCGATGCAACGGCGGTCCGCTCCCGGCCCGCAACACCAAACAACTGCACGGTTCGGCGCACGTCGAGCCCGACAACTTTGGCGCATTTGAGTGTGATCGGCGTCGATGCGCTGCACGGCATCAGCGCGACGCCGATATTGGCTTCAAGAAGCTTGATGAGATCACTCTCTGACGAGACCATGTGGCTATGATCGGCATCGACCTCACAGGCGTTGAGTGACTCGTTCAAGCGATCGGCATATTCGCAATAGCCGCGCGACAGCAGTTGCTGCTGCTTCAAGTCCTCGAACTCGATGCAATCGTGCTCCGCCAGCGGATGCTGTCCGTTCACCACGAGGTGAAAGCTCTCGGTGAACAAGGGCCAGCAATCCAGCCGGTCCCAATCCTTGCTCACCTCGACCGCAATCCCGAGCTCGGCCTCGCCCTTCTTCAGGTACTCGCCCACTTGCTCGCTGCTGCCGCGCAGGAGCTTGAACTCAAGCCCGCTGAACAACCGCCTCAACTGCTCCAGATGGGGAATCAGCAACGACAGGTCGACGGCGTCCGCAATCGCGATCCTGAGCGTACCGACCTTGCCGGTCTTGAACGAGGTCGCCAGCGACTTGGCGCCAGCCGCGGCCGCATAGCATTGCTGCAGGAGCGGATGCATGCGCAGCCCCAGCTCAGTGAGCTGTGCTGCCGGCCGTTCGCGCCGAAACAGGTCGCCTCCGAGCTCCGCCTCAAGTTGTTTGATCGCGCGGGTCAGGGAGGGCTGCGAGACGTTACATTCCTCGGCCGCCCGGGTGAAATTCAATGTCCGGGCGGCAGCCAAAAAATAGCGCACCTGATGCATTTCCATGGGTCCGTCCTCCAGGAATTGGCAGGCATTCTAGCGAATTGGGCAATCAAGACGGCTATATCGGCGATAGCGTCAGGCTATCGAGCCCCCGGTGGCGGCGAGACATAGCGAGAACAGAGGTCGGGTATTGTCCGAAATCAACCAAATGTCCGCCGCAAAAGTATCGAGCCGCGGCCAGACCGTGTGATGCATTGAACCGCTCGCTCAGCCAGAGTCTTCCGCGAGAGGCGATCGATCTTTGCTCGCCGATCCTGAAAAGGAGGCGCCAAGGGCATGTATTCATCAACGCGCAGACCGGTTGTCGGCTTTGGGCAAACCGGACGACATGTGTGCTGACGTCGCAACTTTCCGGGTTCACCCCATCCGACATTGCAGAGGCATTGGAGGGACCCATCCAGCTAAGCAGGTCGCCTTTCGGTAGGCTCCGGAGTGGAACCGATCCATATATTGGGCGTTAATCGTGGTTGAGGTATTAGCTGAAGGGTCGGACATGGATACCGTTCATGTGGTCGGGGGGGCGGGCCCACGCCTCCCCGCCGCCGATGATCTGGAAGATTTCTTCGAGAACGGGGCGGTCGGGCTGCACATCGTCGCCGGCAACGGGACGATCCTGCGAGCCAACAAGGCCGAGCTTGCGATGCTCGGCTACAGCGCTGAGGAATATGTCGGCCGCCATATCGCCGAGTTCCATGCCGATGCGGCGATCATCAGCGATATCCTGGCTCGGCTAGTTCGCGGCGAACGATTGGAAAGATACCCGGCGCGGCTGCGCGCGAAGGACGGTTCAATCCGGCATGTCCTGATCACATCCAGCGGGCTGTTCCGCGACGGCACTTTCATTCACACCCGGTGCTTCACTTTTGATGTGACCGAGGCCCGAGCTGCAGAGGAGCGCCTCCGGGAGGGCGAGCAGCGGTTCCAGGCAATGCTCCAGGCGCTGCCTACAGCCATCTACACGACGGACGCCGGGGGCAAGATCACGTTCTACAACCGGGCCGCTGCCGAGTTGGCCGGTCGTGAGCCGGTGCTAGGCGTGGATGACTGGTGCGTGAGTTCGCGCCTGTACCATCCAGACGGCTCCCCTTTGCCGCTTGACCAACGCCCCATGGCGATCGCCCTGAAAGAGCAAAGGCCAGTCAGAGGCGCAGAGTTCATCGCCGAGCGACCCGATGGCAGCCGCGCCCGCCTCGTGCCGTACCCGACGCCATTGTTCGACCAGGATGGCCGCTTGACTGGCGCGATCAACATGCTGGTCGACATTACCGAGCGCCACGCTGCGGAGCAGGAGTCCGCGCGATTGGCGGCGTTTGTTCTTTCCTCGCAGGACGCGATCATCAGTACTACGACCGATGGCCGGATCACCTACTGGAGCACTGGGGCGGCGAACGCATACGGGTACGAGCCGGGGGAGATGGTCGGACAATCGATCATGCGGATCATCCCGCCCGAGCTTCACGACGAGGAATTACAGGTTCTGGACAGAGTTCGCCGCGGCGAACGTGTCGAGCACTACGAAACGGAACGGCTTGCCAAGGACGGCCGGCGCGTCAATATCTCGCTGACGGTCTCGCTCGCGCGCGACAAGTCCGGCAACGTTGTCGGCGTAGCCAAGGTCGGCCGCGACATCACCGAGCGGAAGCGGGCCGAGCGTGCGCAGAACCTGCTTATAGGCGAGCTTAACCATCGCGTGAAGAATACGCTCGCAACGGTTCAAGCCATCGCCCACCAGACCCTGAGGATGGCCGGGAGCCCGACCGAGTTTGTGGGCAGTTTCAGTGGCCGGCTGCGCGCGCTCGCTAACGCCCACTCGCTACTGACCGACAACTCCTGGCAAGGTACTGACCTCTTGTCCTTGGTTCGCGACCAGCTGCTGTTGGGCAGCGCGGAAGATGATCGCATCTCATATTCGGGGCCGTCCGTCACTCTTGATCCGCAAATAGCGCTCCACCTTGCCTTGGTCCTCCATGAGTTGGGAACCAATGCGCGCAAGTACGGCTCGTTGTCTGTGCCGAATGGCCGACTTTCGATTAGCTGGACTATACGCACCGGTGGCGGCCGTAGCTTGCTCTTCCACTGGAAGGAACAGGACGGGCCACCGGTCAGCGCACCTTCGCGCCGCGGTTTCGGGACGACCCTCATTGAGAAAAGTCTGCAGGCACATGGTGGAGAGGTCCTCGTTGACTTCGGAGTCAATGGCATATCCTGCGAGATCAAACTTCCGCTCGGCGATGGTGCGAGCGCTGGCGCCTATAGCGCCTTCGCGCCAAGTCCCACGTCAAAAGATGGCTCAGGCGAGCCAAGCCTTCGAAACAAGCGAATTCTCGTCGTAGAAGACGAGCCGCTTGTTGCAATGGACGTGGTGGCAACTCTGGAAGAGGAGGGCTGCGAGATCGTCGGGCCGGCCGCGAACGTTGACAACGCGAAGGTCCTGATTGAGGGGAGCAACTTCGACGCCGCACTCTTGGATGCCAATTTGGGCGGACACGCCGCCGATGAGCTAGCAGCTGCGCTCACACGCCGCAATATTCCGTTTGCGTTCGTTACAGGCTATGGCCGCGAGTGCTTGCCGGAAGCTTTTCGTCAAGCCCCGCTGATCGGCAAGCCCTACACTCGTAGCCAGATGCTGGCAACCCTGGCCCAACTCATGAGGCGCGACGCTGCTGTCGTCCCTATCCGGCAGAAAATCAGCTGACTAGCTCCATCTGCCTTGGCGGATCCGTGGCGAGGCCTAAGTGTGGCCCGAACCCGGACGTGCCCCAATGTCGAGCGGTTGGCCGCTCCCGGGGGCCAGGCGCACATCCGCCAGCGCCGCCCAACAACCAAAATGTGTGAGTACGCATTCCAGTACCAACTTGGCTTGTGCCTGCATGTCACTTATGGTCGCTGACCGTCGGGTGGACCTGCACGAGCGAGACCTTTTTACGGGCGAGACTTTGTACGAGTGAGGCTTTGTACGAGCGAGACCTGGACGCTGCCGCCAGCCGGACCGTGGAGCGCAACCGCATGATGAAGACGCTTTTCCTGCAGGCGCCGTCGTTCGACGGCTTCGATGGCGGCGCCGGCGCGCGCTATCAGATGAGCCGCGAGGTGCGCTCGTTCTGGTACCCGACTTGGCTCGCGCAGCCGGCCGCGCTGGTCGAGGGCTCGAAGCTGATCGACGCGCCCCCGCACCGGCTCAAGTTCGATGACGTCGCGCCCGAGGCCACGAGCCGCGACCTCGTGGTGATGCATACCTCGACGCCGTCATTCGCCTCCGACGTGCGCACAGCCGAGGCGCTCAAGGCGCTCAAGCCCGCCCTCAAGATCGGACTGATCGGCGCCAAGGTCGCGGTCGAGCCCGAGAAGAGCCTGCAGGCCTCGTCGGCAATCGATTTCGTGGCGCGCAACGAGTTCGATTTCACCATCAAGGAGGTGGCCGAGGGACGCGAGTTCGACCGTATCGCCGGGCTGTCATGGCGCCGGGCCGACGGCACCATCGCGCACAACGAGGAGCGCGCCGTCCTCGAGAACATGGACTCACTGCCGTTCGTCACGCCGGTCTACAAGCGCGACCTGGTGATCGAGAACTATTTCGGCGGCTATCTCAAGCACCCCTACATCTCGTTCTATACCGGCCGCGGCTGCAAATCGCGCTGCACCTTCTGCCTGTGGCCGCAGACCATCGGCGGGCATCGCTACCGGGTGCGCAGCGTCGCGCATGTGATCGAGGAGCTGAAGTGGGCGCGCCAGGCGTTCCCGCAGGTGAAGGAATTCTTCTTCGACGACGACACGCTCACCGACAACGTGCCGCGCGTCATGGAGCTGGCGCGCGAGATCGGCAAGCTCGGCATCGTGTGGTCGTGCAATGCCAAGGCCAACGTGCCGCGTGAGGCGCTGAAAGTGATGAAGGACAATGGCCTGCGGCTGCTGCTGGTCGGCTACGAATCCGGCAATCAGAAGATCCTGCACAACATCAAGAAAGGGATGCGCGTCGACGTGGCGCGCCGCTTCACCAAGGATTGTCACGAGCTCGGCATCGTCATCCACGGCACCTTCATTCTCGGCCTGCCCGGCGAGACCAAGGAGACGATCGAGGAGACCATCCGGTTCGCCACCGAGATCAATCCGCACACGATCCAGGTATCGCTCGCCGCGCCCTATCCCGGGACATTCCTCTACCAGCAGGCGCTGGAGAACCGCTGGCTGATCGACGAGAATGCGGAGCTGTTGACCGACCGCGGCACCCAGGTCGCGTCGCTCAACTACCCGCATCTCAGCCACAGCGAGATCTTCCAGTCGGTCGACGATTTCTACAAGCGCTTCTATTTCCGCGCGCCGAAGATCGCCTCGATCGTGGGCGAGATGATCCGGAGCCCGGAGATGATGAAGCGGCGCCTGCGCGAGGGAGTGGAGTTCTTCCGGTTCCTGCGCGAGCGCGGGGAGCCGGCGCACTGAAGCAGGTCGTCGTCACCGCCGACGATTTTGGCCTCGCGGGCGAGGTCAACGACGCCGTCGAGACGGCGCATCGGCACGGCATCCTCACCGCCGCAAGCCTCATGGTGGCAGGCCCTGCCGCGCAGGATGCGATCATGCGCGCACGGCGGCTGCCGCGGTTGCGCGTGGGCCTGCATGTCGTGCTGGTCGAAGGCTTGCCCATGCTGCCGGCCGAGCGCGTCCCCGACCTCGTCGATGCGCGGGGATGCTTTCGCGCCGACATGGCGCGGCTCGGCCTCGACATCGCGCTGCGGCGATCGGTGCGGCGACAGGTCGGCGCCGAGATCGAAGCGCAGTTCGAGGCCTTTCGCGCCAATGGGCTCGCGCTCGATCACGTCAATGCGCACAAGCATTTCCATCTCCACCCGATGATCGCCGGGACGATCATGGCGGTCGGCGCCCGTTATGGGCTCAAAGGACTGCGGGTGCCGCGCGAGCCAGCCGCCGTGCTCTCCGCCATCGAGCCGCAGACAACGCGCCTCCCGGCCTGGGTGACCGGACCCTGGGCCGCGGTGCTTCAGCAGCGCGCGCGGCGGGCTGGCCTCAAGACGCCCGACGCGGTGCTCGGCCTCGCCTGGTCGGGCGCGATGACGCAAGCGCGGCTGCTGGGTCTCCTCCAGCATCTGCCGGAGGGGCGGAGCGAGATCTATCTGCATCCGGCGACCGCCGACGATTTCGCCGGGCACGCGCCCGGCTACCGCTATGCCGAGGAGCTCAAGGCGCTCATCGATCCCGACGTGGTGGCGGCCGCGCGGCGGGACGACTTGCGGCTGGGCGGCTACGCGGATTTCTGATCAGCGCAGATAGCCGTGTTGCCTGAACCAGGCGATCGCATCCGTGATGCCGTCGCGGTAGGGGCGCGCGGAATAGCCCAGCTCCCGGCGCGCCTTGGCATCGCTGAAGAACATGTGGTGGCGCGCCATGCGCAAGCCGTCGAGCGTCAGGAACGGCTCGCGTCCCGTTATGAGGCCCACGCCCTCGGCAACGAGCGCCAGCGGAAACAGCGGCGCGATCGGCAGTCGAACACGCGGCGGCTTGCGGCCGACAACGCGCGCGATCTCGGCCAGCATGTCGCGCAAGTAGACGTTCTCGCCGCCCAGGATGTAGCGCTCGCCGAGCTTGCCGCGCGTGAGCGCCGCGAGATGCCCGGCCGCCACGTCGTCGACATGCACCAGATTGAGCCCGGTATCGACGAACGCCGGCATGCGGCCGGAGGCGGCCTCGACGATGATGCGGCCGGTCGGGGTGGGCTTGACGTCGCGCGGACCGATCGGGGTCGAGGGATTGACGATCACGGCGGGCAGCCGCTCGCGCTGCACCATGTCCTCGACCAGGCGCTCGGCGATGACCTTGCTCTTTTTGTAAGCCCCGATCGCGTCACGCTCGGAGAGCGGACGGGTCTCGTCGGCCGGCGCATCGTCCTCAAGCGCAAGGGTCGCGACGCTGCTGGTGTAGACGATCCGCTCGACGCCGGCGCGCAGCGCCTCCTCCATCACGCAGCGCGTGCCCTCCGCGTTGGTCTTGATGATCTCGGAGGGCGTGCGCGACCAGAGCCGATAGTCGGCAGCCGCGTGAATGAGGTAGCGCACGCCGTGCAGCGCCTGAGCGAGCGAGGCGCGATCGCGGATGTCGCCAATAGCGACCTCGTCACCCGGTTGGATGTTGCCGCGCGGGCTTGACGCGCGCACCAGCACGCGCACGCGGTAGCCCCCGCGCCGCGCCGCGATTGCGATCGCGGAGCCGACAAAACCGCTGGCACCAGTGATCAGAAGGAGATCGCCAGCATCTGGTGGTGCCATAGCATGCTTCCTGGCCTGTCTTTAATCGCGGATGCTATCGGACTGAGTAGCGGCGCAACAGGCCCGCATTCTGTAGTATGCGGATCGTGCTGCCGGCTTTGACTCTCCGTTGTCATCGTCCGCGACAGTGGACGATCCAGTAACCGGTGGCGTTGTAGAAGGAATTTGGCCTCAGTGATTACTGGATGCCCGCTTTCGCGGGCATGACGAATGAGAAATCTTACGCGTTGCATGAAGAAATCGCTCGTGGCCCGCACCCCGGTCCACCCCGGCGAGCACCTCGCCGAAGAGCTCAAGGAGCGTGGAATCAGCGCGGCTGAGCTGGCGCGCCAGATCGAGGTGCCGCTGAACCGCATCACGGAGATCATCAACGCGCAGCGCGGCGTGACCGCCGACACGGCCTTGCGTCTCGGCCACTGGTTTGGCACCAGCCCGGAATACTGGCTCAACCTGCAGAAGCTTTACGAGCTGCGCCTTGCGCAGCGGGAGGTCGGCGATCAGCTTACCAAACTGCCGACGCTGAGCGACCGCAAGCGCAAAGGCGTTCCTACACATGGCTAGGCCATTTTCCGTTCGAATCGATCCGCATCCGGCCGTTCGTCCCGCGCAAAGGCCAACCGCCGTATTGATCTCCGTGTTGAGCTTTACGATAATTCCAGCGGGCGTGTGTTGGGGATGCCGCGCTGACCCAACGGAAGAACACGGAGAAGGACGATGGCATGGGGCTCCAGACTTTTTGTGCTGTCCTTTGTTGTGCTGTTTGCCGGGGCGTCCGTCGCACGCGCCCAAGCGCCCGACTTGATCCTTCACAGCGGCAAGGTCCTGACGGTTGATGCCCACTTCTCGATCGCAAGCGCTATCGCCATCCGCGACGATCGCATCGTCGCGGTGGGCACGAACGAAGAGGTGCGCAAGCTCGCAGGCCCCGTGACGCGGCAGTCCGACCTCGCCGGCCGTACCGTCATTCCAGGCTTGATCGACAATCACCTGCACTACCTGCGTGGCGCCACGTTGACGCCGTTCGAAACGAGGCTCGAGGGGATACTCACGCGCAAAGCGGCGCTGGACAAGATCGCCGCCCGCGCCAGGGAGCTTGGACCGGGCTCCGGCCCCGGCAAGTGGATTTTCGTGATCGGCGGCTGGCACGAGCAGCAATTCAAGGACAAGCCCGGCGGCTTCACGCTGGAGGAGCTCGATGCCGCTTCCCCGCACAATCCCGTGTTCATCCAGAAAACCTACTCGGCGTTCTACATGAATACGCTGGCGCGCGATCTGGTCGCGCCGCGAGTTGGCGAACTCTACAAGGGAACGCTGCCGATCCAGACCGGCAGCCTGGAGGGCCGTCGCGTCATGTACGCAGCGTTGCGCTATGCCCCGCGCATCATCCGCGAGGTGGTGCCGGCCGCCGCGGAGAAGTCCAAAGG
Organism: Xanthobacteraceae bacterium; assembly: GCA_036845065.1. Lineage (GTDB taxonomy): Bacteria > Pseudomonadota > Alphaproteobacteria > Rhizobiales > Xanthobacteraceae > VAZQ01. The sequence goes on from DAIUEP010000005.1 coordinate 39,144, forward strand.
CGCCGGTGATCCCTACCAGGAGGCGCCGGACACCGAGGCGCTGCCGCCCGATCAGGTGAGGGCCTACAACTCTATTCTGAACGGCCTGGGCCTCACCACCGTCTATGACGTCGGCTATCTCGATGGCAGCCACGCGCCGATCAGCGGCTTGCACGCCACCGGCAATCTCACGCTGCGGGTGTTCTGGACGCTGCAGCGCTATCCGCGCGATGCCTCGGAGGTCGACGAGGTTGCGGCGCTGATCGCGCGGGAGAAGCCGCTCAACCGCAATCACTGGTTCGGCATCATCGGCATCGGTGAGCATGTCTATCCCGGCATTCAGGATCTGTCGCTCAACGCCTCGCGTGTGTTCCCGAAGACGGACTACGATCAGTTCGCCAAGCTCGCCAATGCCGCCGCCAAAGGCGGTTGGCCAATCCACCAGCATCTGATGGTGAACGCGACGATCGACGGCTATCTATCGATCTCCGAGGAGATCGCCAAGACGCACCCGATCGCGCCTCTGCGCTGGACCATCGCACATGCCGATCTGATCACCCGAGGGTCCGTGGAGAAGGCGAAGCGGCTCGGCTGGGTGATCGCGCTGCACAACCAGGTGGTGAAGCCGTTGAACCCGCTGGGCGAGACGCCACCGGTGAAAATGATCCACGACAGCGGCATCCTGTACGGCCTGGGGTCCGACGGTACGATCGTCGCCACCGTCAATCCGTTCCTCACGCTCTGGCAATATACCTCGGGCCGCATCTTCCCTGACAAGATCTTGCACCAGGAGACGATCACGCGGGAGCAGGCGCTGATCGCGCACACGCGCTCCAATGCGTGGCTGCTGTTCATGGAGAAGGACATCGGCACGTTGGAGCCTGGCAAGCTCGCCGATCTCGTGGTGCTCGATCGCGACTACCTGACAGTGCCGGTGGAGGAGATCCGCGAGATCCAGCCGGTCATGACCATGGTCGGCGGAAAGGTCGTGCACGGCGGGCTGTGAGCCTGCCGTGATCGGCAGGTGGCAAGGTCAACGGCGTCGAGACGACGAACGTCGAGGAATATTGCCTAAGACATCGACTTGGCATGACGGGTTATGTGCATTGGCCCATAGCGGCGGCATGCGCCTTCATGCGACATTGGTTGGAATTTGCCGGTCACAGGGAGGAATTGTCATGCTGCCGAGGCTGATCGTCACAGCAACCATCGTACTCACAACTGCACTGGGAGCGAATGCACAGGAGGCGTTCCGCGTAACCCTTCTGGGCACCGGGAATCCACAGCTTCGACCGGATCGGTTCGGACCCGCCACATTGGTCGAAGCAGGCGATCAGAAGCTCCTGTTCGATGTGGGTCGAGGCGTGCCGATCAGGCTCGCCCAAATTGGGGTCTCGCCGGCGCGATTGGATGCGTTGTTTATTACTCACTACCATTCCGACCACGTGAGCGGCATTCCTGATCTGTGGCTCACAGGCTGGCTGCCGGGAGGCGGGGGACGAACTGTGCCGT
>DAIUEP010000005.1:40734-50362 GCA_036845065.1 Xanthobacteraceae bacterium
CCTGATCTGTGGCTCACAGGCTGGCTGCCGGGAGGCGGGGGACGAACTGTGCCGTTCCGCGCGATCGGGCCAACTGGCGCGAAAGAGCTCATGGCCAATCTTGAACGTGCTTACGCGGCTGACGTGCGCATTCGCATTGCAGATCAAAAGCTGCCTGCAGAGGGAGCGGCTGTCACTGCCGAAGAGTTTTCGTCGGATAAGGTCGTGTATGAGCGAAGTGGCGTCCGTGTGACAGCTTTTGAAGTGGATCACGGCCCTGAGATCAAGCCTGCTTACGGCTACCGTATCGATTACCGGGGCCGATCCGTGCTGATTTCGGGCGACACGCGTTTCAGCGAGAACCTGATTCGTAACGGACAAGGCGTGGACGTGCTGGTGCATGCGATTGCAGCCTCGAAACCTGAAGCGCTGCAAAACATTGTTATCCGCCGCATTCTCGATCACCACACGATGCCTTCGGAGGCGGCGACGGTCTTCAACCGGACACAGCCGAAACTGGCCGTCTATTCACATTTCACTCAGCAGGGGACGCAAGCCATTCCGGCGCCCACGGTCGAGGAGATCGTAGCCGAAACGCGCAAGACGTATTCTGGGCCGCTGCAAGCCGGCGAGGACTTGATGAGTTTCAACGTCACCGACGCCGGCGTGACAATCAATCCACCGCCGCGATGATGAAGGGGCTGTTCTTGGGCAAGATGCGGTCAATCGGCTGACGGCAGGAGCACCCGCCCTCCGCTGGTTCATCTGCAATATTCTGCGTTGGTTCACCCGCGCGTTTGGCTCACCCGCGCTGAAGCGACACTTCGACCGGGGGGCCGCTCTTGATGGTCTGGTAGACGACGCAGTAGCGCTCGGTGAGCTTCAAGAGCTGATCGAGCTTCTCCTGCGGCGCCTCGGTGTCGACGTCGAAGCGCAGGCGGATCTGCGCAAAGCCAACTGGCGCGGTCTTGTCGACGCCGAGCGTGCCGCGGAAATCGAGGTCGCCCTCCGCCGACACCGCCCCGGACTTGAGCGGAATGTCGAGCGCGGTCGCGACCGCCTTCAGCGTGACGCCCGCGCAGGCAACGAGCGCCTCCAGCAGCATGTCGCCCGAGCAGAGCTCCATCCCCGAGCCGCCGGTCGCCGGATGCAATCCTGCGACCGCGAGCGCGCGCCCGGTCTCGACCTTGCAGGCGATGTGGGTGTCGTCGAGCCTGCCCTTGGCCTTGAGCGTGATATAGGCGGCCTTGGGGTCGCTCTTGTAGCGGTCCTTGAGCGGCGCCTGCATGGCGCGCAGCGCGGTAGCGTCCATTCCGATACTCCTGCGACGGTTATTTCGGCCACCGCATATAGCGAAGGGGCCGGCTCACCACCAGAGGCCGCCGCCCTGGGCCGCCTTGACCTCGCCGGCGTCGGTAATGACCGCGCGCTCGAGCGAGCGGTCGAGCGCAGCCAGCACGCGGCGCTTGACGAAGTCGAAGGCCGCCGACTGCCGGTCGCGCGGGCGCGGCAGGTCGCAGGCGATCTCCTCATAGACCCGCCCCGGCCGCGGGCACATCACCATGATCCGGTCGGCGAGCACGACCGCCTCGTCGACATCGTGGGTGACCATGACGAGCGTCGGCTTGAGCTCGGCCCAGAGGTCAAGGAGGTGCACCTGCAGGTCGGCGCGGGTGAAGGCGTCAAGCGCGGAGAACGGCTCGTCGAGGAGGAGGACGCGCGGGCGCGGCACCAGGGCGCGCGCGATCGCGACCCGCTGCGCCTGCCCGCCGGAGAGTTCGCGCGGCCAAACTTTGGCCTTGTCGGCCAGGCCCACGCGTGCGAGCGCGCGCGCGACGCGCTCGCGCCGCTCCTCGCGCGAACAGCCTTCGAGGCCAAAGCCGACATTGTCGGCGACCGTGAGCCAGGGGAGCAGGCGCGGCTCCTGGAAGATGATGCCGATCTCCTCGCGCGGGGCCGTAATGGTCGTGCCGTCGAGCGCCACCGTCCCCTGGCTCGGCGTATCGAGGCCACCGATCGCGCGCAGCATGGTCGACTTGCCGCAGCCCGAGCCGCCGATGACGACCAGGATCTCGCCGGGCGCGACGGTCAGCGAAATCCCTTCGAGCGCATGCACGCCGTTGGGATAGGTCTTGCCGACATGATCGAGAACCAGCATGTTCCTTTTCCTGGTCGCATTTTCGGACGGAAAACCGGTGGCCACTTTTCCTGAAAATGCTCCTAGCTCCGCGCGAACCGGTCTTCCCAGCGCAGGAACGGCGCCGCGATGGCCGCAATGAGGTAGTCGGTGAACTTGCCGAGGATCGCGAAGGCCACGATCGCGGCGACGATCTGCGCCGGCTTGCCGAGCTGCTGGCCGTCGATCAGCAAGTAGCCGAGCCCAGTCGAGGCGCCGAGGAACTCGGCCGCCACCACGAACATCCAGCCGAGCCCGAGGCCGGCGCGCAAGGAGATCACATAGGCCGGCATCACTGCCGGCAACAGGATGCGCCACACCATCGCGGGACCGGAGAGCCGGAACACACGACCGACCTCGACAATCTTGCGGTCGACCGACATCACCGCGCCCATGACGCCGAGATAGACCGGAAAGAACACGCCGACCGCGATCAGGATGATCTTGGACGCCTCGAAGATGCCGAACCACAGGATGAACAGCGGCACCCAGGCGATCGAGGGGATCGAACGCAGCGCCTGCAGCGTTGGATCGAGCAGGCGATGGCTGAGCGCCGAATAGCCGGTGATGGCGCCCGCGATGGTTCCGGCCACGACCCCACAGGCGAAGCCCGCCGCCACGCGCGCGAGCGTCGCCAGCGCATGGCGCTGCAGCTCGCCGGTGGCGGCCAAGTCGAGGAAGGTGTTGAAGATCACCGACGGCGGCGGCAACAGGCGCCCGCTCGAGAGCCCGAGGCCGACCGCGATCTCCCAGCCGGCGGCGAGCGTCACCGGCAGCAACAGCCCGAGCGTCGGCCAAGCGAGGCGCGACAGCAGGCTCTTTTCGGCCTTCTCGGGCGCGGCGCGTGCGGGCGCGGCTTCGCCAGTGGTTGCGGTCATGGACACAAGAGACATAACCCGCCCGTGAAATGCAACGGGTGTCCCGGATGTCGCTGACGCTCCATCCGGGCTACAGCCGCACGATCAGTTCGTCACCACATGCCGGTCGTCGATGAGATCGTCGAGCGTCTTCTTGACGTCGACGCGCGGGCCGATCACGCCGGCCTTTTGCAGCGCGATACCGGCTTCCAGGATCGACTCGCGCTGCGCCGGACCGACCTTGTTGTAGATGAGCCCGGTGCGCTCCTTGAGCTGCTTGTCGACCACGTCGGCGCGCAGCTTGGTGACGCCGATGAAGATCGTCTTGAGCTCATCGTAGTTGGCGAGCGCGTGCTTGCGCGCCTCCTCGTAGGCGGCGATCACGCGCTTGACAAGGTCGGGATGGTCTTTGACGAACTCCTCGCGGGCGTTGAGGATGCCCCAGGTGTTGGCGTCGGCGTTGCGATAGAACAGCTTGGCGCCGTCGACGACCTCATGCTGCGCCATCATCGGGTCGAGCCCGGCCCAGGCGTCGACGTCGCCGCGGAGGAGCGCGGTGCCGCCGTCGGCATGCTGCTGCACGAGCACAGGCGTGACGTCCTTGTCGGTGAGGCCCGCGGCCAAGAGCGCCCGCACCGTGAAGATGTGCGGGTCGGTGCCGCGCACCATCGCGACCTTCTTGCCCTTGAGGTCCTCGACCTTGCTGATCTTGGAGTCCTTGGCGGTGACCAGCGCGGTCCACTCGGGCTTGGAATAGACATAGACCGACTTGATCGGATTGCCGTTGATCTTGGCGACCAGCGCGGCGGAGCCGGCGGTCGAGCCGAAGTCGATCGAGCCGGCGTTGAGGAACTGCAGCGCGTTGCTGGAGGAGACCGTCTGCACCCAGCGCACCGTGATGCTGTCCTTGGCGAGCTCGCGCTCGAGATAGCCCTTCTCCTTGAGCAGCATCGACACCGGATTGTAGGTCGCCCAGTCGACGCGGATCTCCTTGGGCTTTTCAGCGGCGTTGACGCCCGCACCGGTAGCGACGCTCAGCGCCGCCGCCAGCAGGATGCGTCGGGAACAAGCACTCATCGGTAATCCTCCACACGTAAGGCCACGCCCGCGGCGAGGCGGGCGAGACGACAGGCAACATGGCGGGATGGCATGGTCCCGCCGTTTCGGCTTGCTCAGCCTGGCGCGGGCACCCGCGCTTTAGCTGCATTTATAAAGCGCCCGCAAGCTGCATGCTCAAATCGGCGCTAGCTTTATTCTATATATGGTGATTTGATGGGGGTCAACGAGAATGGAGTTTCTAATATTTGATAATCTGTAGGCCAAAATACTAATCAACATTAAGTCAGCGCGCTTTATCGACTCCCCAGCTGTCCCGGAGGCAAGCCGCCCGGCGCGGCATCTCCGTGACAGACGACCCGCGCTCCGCTAATCGGAAAGCCATGCTCAACGTGCCCGCGCCGGTAGCCTCCCCTGCCCCGCCCGGCTTTGCCGATATCTTCGACGCGGCCGCGGCCGCGGCCGAGCTCGAGCACCTGCCGGCGCTGCATGCCGGACACGAACGCGAGCTGCGCACCGCCGTCGCCCAGAAGCTCAAGGCCGCGCTGATGCGCGGGCGCGCGGTCGCCGAGCGCATGTTGCTGAAGGATCGCCGCGGCCGGCTGTGCGCCGAGCGGCTGTGCTTCATGCAGGACGAGATCATCCGCATCCTGTTCGAGTTCGCGCAGAAACATCTCTATCCGGCGCAGAACCCGTCGGAAGCCGAGCACATGGCGATCGTTGCGACCGGCGGCTACGGCCGCGGCATCCTGGCGCCGGGCTCCGACATCGATCTCCTCTTCCTGCTCCCCTACAAGCAGACCGCCTGGAGCGAATCGATCGCGGAGGCGATCCTCTATTCGCTCTGGGACATGGGGCTCAAGGTCGGCCACGCCACCCGCACGGTGAACGAGTGCATCCGCCAGTCGAAGGCGGACATGACCATCCGCACCGCGATCCTCGAGGCGCGCTTCCTGCTCGGTGAGCGCAAGCTCTACGACGAGCTGATGACGCGTTTCGACAAGGAGGTCGTGCAGGGCACCGGCGCCGAGTTCGTCGCCGCCAAGCTCGCCGAGCGCGAGGAGCGCCACCGCCGCGCCGGCCAGTCGCGCTACCTGGTCGAGCCCAACGTCAAGGACGGCAAGGGCGGCCTGCGCGACCTGCACACGCTCTATTGGATCGCCAAATATGTCTACCGCGTGAGCGAGCGCGAGGAGCTGATCAAGCACGGCGTCTACGACCGGCGCGAATACATCCGCTTCCGCCGCTGCGGCGACTTCCTGTGGGCGGTCCGCTGCAACATGCATTTCCTGACCGGGCGGGCGGAGGAGCGGCTCTCCTTCGACATCCAGCGCGAGGTCGCGGTACGGCTCGGCTACACCACGCATCCGGGCCAGCGCGATGTCGAGCGCTTCATGAAGCACTATTTTCTGGTCGCCAAGGACGTCGGCGACCTGACCGCCATCCTGTGCGCCGAGCTCGAGGACCGGCAGGCCAAGCCGATGCCGGTGCTCAACCGCATGATGGCGCGGCTGCGCCCGCGCCCCCGCCGCACGCTGGCCGAGACCGACGACTTCGTCGTCGACTACAATCGCATCACCATCGCGGATGCGGACGCCTTCAAGCGCGATCCCACGAACCTCATCCGCATCTTCTATCTGGCGCAGAAATACGGCCTCGCCTTCCATCCCGACGCGATGCGCGCGGTGACGCGCTCGCTGCGGCTCATCGACGACAAGCTGCGCTCGAGCGAGGAGGCCAACCGGCTCTTCCTCGACATCCTCACCTCGAAAAACGACGCCGAGATCGTGCTGCGCCGGATGAACGAAGTCGGCGTGCTCGGCCAGTTCGTGCGCGCGTTCGGCCGCATCGTGGCGATGATGCAGTTCAACATGTACCACCACTATACGGTGGACGAGCATCTGTTGCGCTGCATCGGCATCCTGTCCGACATCGAGGCCGGCCGCTCGGATGATACCGCGTTCGCGACCGAGTTGATGCGCTCGCTGCAACCCGCCAGCCGCAAGCTTCTCTACGTGGCGCTGTTCCTGCACGACATCGCCAAGGGCCGCATCGAGGATCATTCTGTCGCGGGCGCGCGCGTGGCGCGCCGCTTCTGTCCGCGCGTAGGATTTTCGCCGGCCGAGACCGACACGGTGGCCTGGCTGGTCGAGCAGCATCTGATCATGTCGACGGTGGCGCAGTCGCGCGACCTCTCCGACCGCGTCACCATCCAGACCTTCGCCGAGGTGGTGCAGTCGGTGGAGCGGCTGAAGCTCCTGACGCTGCTGACCACCGCCGACATCAAGGGCGTCGGCCCCGGCGTCTGGAACGGCTGGAAGGCGCAGCTCATCCGCACGCTCTACTACGAGACCGAGCCGGTGCTCACCGGCGGCTTCTCGGAGGTCAATCGCGCCCAGCGTGTCGCGATCGCTCAGAGCGAGCTCAAGCGCGCGCTCGCCGACTGGTCGGCCGCGGAGATCGACGCCTATATCGCGCGCCACTATCCGGCCTATTGGCTCAAGGTCGATCTGCCGCAGAAGATCGCGCACGCGCGCTTCGTGCGGCGGGCGGAGGCGACCGGACAAACGCTCGCCACCGCGGTGAGCTTCGACGGCGCGCGCGCCGTGACCGAGCTCACGGTGCTCGCGCCCGATCATCCGTGGCTGCTGTCGATCATCGCGGGCGCCTGTGCGATGGCGGGCGCCAACATCGTGGACGCGCAGATCTTCACCACCACCGACGGCCGCGCGCTCGACACCATCGCGCTCACGCGCGAGTTCGAGCGCGACGAGGACGAGGAGCGGCGCGCCGCGCGCGTCGCCGACACCATCGAGAAGGCGCTGCGCGGCGTCATCAAGCTGCCCGACATGCTGGCCAAGCGCCCGCCGCCGAAGGGCCGCATCAAGGCGTTCGCGATCGAGCCCGAGGTCATCATCAACAACAACTGGTCGAACCGCTACACCATGGTCGAGGTGACCGGGCTCGACCGGCCGGGCCTGCTGTTCGAGCTCACCGCCACGCTCTCCAAGCTCAACCTCAACATCGCCTCCGCGCATGTGGCGACCTTCGGCGAGCGCGTGGTCGACGTGTTCTACGTGACCGACTTGCTCGGCGCGAAGATCACGGCGGCGACCCGCCAGGCCGCAATCAAGCGCGCGCTGGTCGGGCTGTTCGGCACGACCGAGCAGCCGAAGCAGCCGGCAGTGGTGGGGTGAAACGGCGCCTTCTTGGGCGAAAGAAGACTTGGGTACCCGCCGGCCGCCGCCATTGTCGGCAGCGACGGCTCGTAGGTGGGTTGAGCGAAGCCCATCACATAAGCATGAAGAGAAGATGGGTTTCGCTTCGCTCGACCCATCCTACCAGCTACGCGCCACCGGAAATACCTTTATTGCGTGTATATTATGATATTGGTCTATTCATAGTTGTCTGCCTGCAACTGCTGCGATACGTTTGCGCCATCCCATTTATGAGCACCTGAAGTATTTTGCCGTGCCCCGTTTCAGCATCGTGCTTCCGTCCCTACGACCGATGTTGCTTGCCAGCACATTGCACAGCATTCGGGTCAATTCCGTAGGCCAGGACTACCAAATCGTGGTGTTCAGCCCATTCGAGATCAGCGGCGAGCGGATTCTGTGGGTTCACGAGCGTGAGCCTCGAGGAAATGTGGCCGCACACGCCGGAGGCTTAGCCGCCAGCCGCGGCGAGATCATTGTCAGCATGACCGACGATACGATAGCGCTTCCGGGCTGGCTGCACGCCATCGATCGCCAGATGCGGCGCGAGCGCGACTTTCTCGTCTGCCTCGATCTCAACCGGGTCAATCGGCCGTTTGTGCACACCGTGTTCGGTCGATTCTATGCCCTTTTCCCGGTCGCATCGCGTGCTTGCGCCGAAAAACTGGGCGGCATGTTTGATCCGATCTATATGGCGCACTACGCCAACCCCGATTTCAGTCTGAGAGTATGGCAGGCTAGTGCCGCCGATTTGAAGTTCCTACAACGCTTGCAGCAAAATCGGCTAGGAACTTCAAATCGAAAAGCGGCACTAGAATCATAGAGTTGCTAGTGCCCCTTGGTTTCCGAAGTTCGTGTCAGAGGTTGCTGCGGCGTATCACGAACTTCGGAAACGGGGCACTGGCGGCCGCGTCGCGTTGTGCGAAGGCGCCGAGGTGGCCGCCTCGGTCCTGCAGGAGCATTTCGCCGAGGCACAGCCAAAACGGCGTTCGCTCTCCGCGGACGCGGCCACTTTCATGGCGCGGTGGCGTCACCTGGCCGGCGAGGACTACTCAACCGATCCGCGCGATGTGAACCGATCTCACTCTTTGGCCTCACTTCGAGACGGAACGCTTTTTGTTCCGCACATATCTCGGCCGCGGTCATCGGCGGAAAGACTTATGCGCTCATTGGCACTGCAGCTTGGGCGCGTCGCACCGCGGCAGGTGGCTCGCCATCTATGGCGCACTTTCTGGCAAGTGCGGCTCGCACTGATGAAGCGACGAGGTGCCACTATGGCGGCTTGGACGCCGCAGGAGATGTATGACTATGAAATCAATCATCTTCCTCAGCGATGATCGGCCCGAAGGGCGGACAAGCGAAGCGTCGTCCGACGCCCCTACAGCATGCGGATTGCGCCTGCGGTGAGCTTCCAGTAAAGCCACGCTAATATGCTATCACCATAATTTGACGGTAATTCTCATTTCGCAATCCGAACGGCCTGACCTGATCTTCGGTCCGTCAAACAGATGATCCGCGCGGGCCGGCGGCTCGCCCACTCGTTATTAATGAGCGACTTTCTCAATGAGTGACTTTCTCAACAACTGCGCCGAACGCATACTTGCACACCATCTAAGGCTGTTTGTATTTCGACAAGGCCGTGATAGACGGTGCACTCTAACGAGGAGAGAGTCATCGTGGCAAAGAAGACAAGTCGAAGAGTCAAGCGTGCTTGGTCGAAAGAGGATATCCGCGAGCTCAAGGCCCACTCGAAGGCCAAGACGCCGGTTGTCAAGATTGCGCGGGCAACAAAGCGCACCGAGGTCGCCTTGCGGCAGAAGGCTTGGCAGCTGGGAGTATCTCTTGGTCATCGCAGGTAATCGATCGGGCGGCTATGGAACCTCATAGCTTGGTCGTTACGAGGCCATAGTCGTCATGGCCATAGTGGTCATGGCAATGGTCGTCACGCCATAGTCGTCGCGAGGCCATAACGGGGGGAGCGTGCAGGCCACTTCGCAAGCGCTCACGACCTCTACGGTGGCCCGCAGCGCATTTCCGTCAATCTCATTCTTTGTCTTGAGCGCCGCGCAAAGGCCGTGAAGGCCGCGCCGTCCCTGTCGCGTCGGTGAACCGCCGCGGCAACGTCCGCCTATTGCGCCAACGCGTGTTGCGTCATCGCGTGTTGCGTCGATCGAGAGCCCGCAGGCGATGTGATGCCGGTCACGGTTTGGGCGGTTCGCTGCGCCCGCGGCGCGGGGACCATATGCCAGCCGCCGAATTTCACGGAAAAGTGAAATCCATCAAATTGCTTTCAGGTGATTTTCACCCTAATGTCGCTCTATCCCGATCCGTGTTTCGAGGGGCGC